>NZGD01000195.1 GCA_002690925.1 Rhodopirellula sp. | reverse complement strand
TTGGAGAGGTGGCCGAGTGGCTGAAGGCGCACGCCTGGAAAGTGTGTAAACGTTAATAGCGTTTCGAGGGTTCGAATCCCTCCCTCTCCGCCATACCATAGCCCTGATTTTCTTATAGAAAATCGGGGCGTTTTTATTTTTGGGGCAAAATTGGGGCAGAATCCGGGGTTTTTTGTCCGCCTTTGTCCGTGTCATAGCCGAGCATTTTCGACACCTGGTCTGCCATGTTTGGCGTGTCGGTGTGGATCCAGCGGCCGTAGTGCTTTTTCACCATGGTGGTGTCGGTATGGCCCAGCTGCCTGGCCACCCATTCCATGCTGACAAAGTTGGAAAGCATCTGGCTTGCGAAGGTGTGGCGGCATTGGTTCGGGCCGCGGTGCCGGACTTTCGCCCTGGACAGGTGGCCTTTGAACCAGCGGCGAAGGCTGGCATCGTTCCAGGCCAGATTGCTGAGGCCGTTCCGGAACACCAGGCGCAAAGTGTCATCTTTGATCGTCACGTTGTCCCGCTGCTTCACCTGAATAATCATCGGCGGGAGCATGAAGGTTGACGCCTGCTGGCGCTTCAGCCAGTACTTCGCTGGCTCAATCAGTTCAACCCGGCGAACTCGAGCACGTTCTTTCGGTACCTTGAACTGGCCATCCACCCGCGCCCGGCGCACGTGAATCACCCATTCCACAGTGTCCACATCATCCCATGATAGGGCGATCAGCTCTGAAACAGATAGCCCGCACCAGCAGGCGAACATGATCATGTTGATGTCTTGCTGGCGCATTGTCTTCACGCCCTGGATGCGCTCGAGCTCTTTCAGCGTGAACGGATCGGCGTAGTCTTTGATTTCATCCCGCTCTGCGTTGGCGATCCTGTCCAGCGGGTTAGTGCGGATGATGCCGTCTTCAAATGCGGTGGCCCACACACCACGAATCACGGTGAACGTGTCGTTGACTGTTTTCGGGCTGAGGCCCCGCCCAAGAAGTTCTGCCTGGAAAAGTTCAATTTCAGACTTGGGGATATCTGCGATGCGCCGGTGAGGCCATTTATCCAGAACGGATTGGGCCTTTGACTTGTAGCCCCGGTAGGTGCTGGTGGCCTTTCGCTTCTGTTGAACGGCCAGCCACTCTTTCACGCCATCAGTAACCAGGCGTCCCATATCCGGACCGCCCCAGCCTGAAAACCTGGCGGCGTTCTTTGAATTGGGAAAATGGGTGGCGTAATCAAACCGGCCCTCTTTGATCTCGGTAAGGATCAGCCGGCGCTTGTTTTCGGCGTAGGCGATGTTGGCCTTTGAGATTTTGGCCACACCTGGTACCGGTTCCCGGCATCGTTTTCCAGCGAAGGTGAACGATATCCGTATCTGTTTGCCGTGGATCTCAACGCCCCTCGGTAATTTTTCGAGCCCCTTGGGTAGTGTCACATTTTGCCCTCAAACCAATTTTCGATCTCTGAGGGGTTGTATACGACACGGCGGAGGGGGTCAAACCGCCAATGCTTGTCTTCCAGCCACACACCACGTTCCCGGTACTTGCGGGCCATCTCTGGTGTAATGCCGAAGATGGGCATTAACAGGCGATCGCGTACCCACTTGCCGCGTTGAACGGGCATCTGTTCGATTTTCTCTGCAGCGCTCATGATTGGTTCCTCACTTCTTGCGAATCACAGGCAGGCCTTTCAGGCACTGGTAGTCTGGGCCCATATCGAAGGGGCATTGGCACTCTGGATAGATGCAGTGGTTGTCGTTTTTACTGGGGTTCAGTGCCTTCAATATTCTCCTGCGTTTGTCAGTCAGGCTTTGTAAGCGGATTGAGATTTCGGCAGGGGTCAGCTCGCGACCGTCCAGCTTCATCGTGCCTTTGTTTCCGGAATGCAGGGTGACGGTGATCGCTTGGCTGATGTCTTCCAGGCATTCTTCCAGGCATCTGGCCAGCTCAAAGGCTTGAGCTGACGACTGCAGAAGATCAATCTTTAAGCTGGATATCATCTCTTCCTGGCGTTTCTGGTTCTGCTCTATGCTTTGCCGATCCACAGCCAGGTATCCGGCCAGTACCATGTGCTGATCTTCGGACAGTGGGGTGCCGGCGCGCTCCATGCAGTTTTTTATTTCACCGGCTAGGTTCGTTTCGTTTTTCATAGCCGAAGGCCCTCTTGCTCGGGAATTTCCCGGTACCAGATAACAACGGGCCCGTCCTCTGTGTCATGGATGCTCAGCATGTACCAATCTTCGCTTGGCGGTTCCGGATTCCAGCCAACGCTACCCGGATGGCCCTCATCAAAGTGGCGGATCCATGCCGGGTGGTCCTCATCAAGTTCAAACTCCATCTGGTGGATCACCGCTTCAATGTTGTGTTTGGCTTGCCAAGCTTTCCATTCATCTGAGGGTATGTATTCGCGATCGCTCACCAGCTCCGATAGGGCAGAGTGGGTCCAGTCTCCATCTTGATTTCGGCGAACTGGTTCAGGTGTCAACATTTTCCCGCCTCCTTTTGAATCTGGTCTTTGGTCAGGTAGACGGTGCGCTCGGTACCTCTGATCTTTATGGCCAGCCGGCCTTTCCTCGGGCCTGATTTAGCCCTTCGGAATTCCGCGCCTTTTACCTCCATGACCTCCCAATCTTTCGGCTGTTCTCCGAGCCATCCCGCTTCAAACAGGCGGAAGTTCTCCGGCACTGGCTGCATTTTCTTGAGCGCCAATTTTCCGAAGGCGGTGTGTGCAAAGACATCTTTCTCCATGTCACTCATCGTGTGAGTCCTCCATTCATGGCACGGGCTGCCCGCCTGGCTGCAACTCCCCGCTTGGTGATGGTCCATCGGTGGCCGCAATGAAATTCGCGCTCGACAATCAGATCGGCTTCTTCGCATTTCCTGATTGCGGCCAACACTCGGGCTTCATTCCAGCTGCTTTTCGGGAGTTTGTCCGGGTGGGTGAAGACGCTGTGATAGGTATGGCTCAGCCCAAAGAAATCCTTCGGGATGTCGTGGCCCCGGTAGTGGGTGAACAGCTGGAGCAGGACGAACATATCGGTTGTCAGCACAACGTCTTCGCCGAATAGGGTGCTCTGTTTCATGTGGCCGGCTGTATAGGTCACCTGGTTATGAAGTTGATTATTCATCACCACATCCCTGGCCGATCTGTTGCCCGTTGGTTGCGGGATCTGTGAATTCTTTCCAGTGCACCCAGCCGTTGGGGCAGTGGAAGCCCCATTCCCGTTCTACCGCGCCGGTGATGAAGAGCGTCCAAACTGGGCCGTCGACAACTTCCAGGCGGTGGGCTTGTTCTGCCGAGCGGCTTACGATCGTGCCTGGTGTGAGTAGCCGGCTGCCTTCGGGCAGAATTTCGCGGAGGGTTCCTTCCAGCACCAGAGACGTGCTGGACCACGGGTGGTCGTGCAGGGCTCTGTCGTCGTCGCTTTTACGAATGCAGTGGAGGTATATGCTGCCTTCCGGGCGATCGCGGCGGAGCCAGTAGCGAATGAGGTAGGGGTCCTGCGGGTTGCCGATTATGAAATCGGGTTCGCGCAGGCGCACGGAATCCACCAGGATGGTTCGGAGAGCTTGTATGTCCATGGATCGGGCTGCCAAAAACTCTTGAACCAGCTCGACAATAGGCCTGCCAGCTTCTTCTTCTGGAACACCGAGCAGTTCGGTGACCTTCGCGATATCGGCGATTGCCCTGGTTGCAACTGATCTGTAATCGATATGGCCAATGGTGCCGATGTTCTTGTTTTTTCTGCTGTCAGCGGCTTGTTTAACTCTCAACCAATCCTGAATCGCTCTGAGTTTGCGAATGGAATGCAGGCTGAGATCTTCAGTACGGAGCACAGTCTCCAGATCCTGCCGTGCGGTTTTGTTGTCCATCACAGGGCCTCCAGTTCCAGGTCTGGGTTGAAGGCGTAGCGGTCCATCGCGACTTCGCGGATGATCCCTTCCTTTGCCAGCTTCTTGCAGCGGTGGGCGCTGATGGTTCGGCCGTTGCGGAAGTCTTTGTCTGGCAGGCCCTCGATGGCGGCCCGGCGCACTTTGGTGTGGATGCGCAGGTGGGCGCCGTCCTGCAGGGCGCTGATGATGTCTTTCATGGCCTTGTCGTCTTGCCGGCGGCTGCTGGCTGAGGGGGATTCGCCGGCGTCGTTGACTTCGGTTCGGTAGGTCATGGCTTTCTCCTGTTTGAGGTTGGCGGTCCGGATGTGGGGAATGAGACGCCTTACCAGGTCGATCTCTGCCCAGACCGCCATGCGGACTTTGTGGCACCAGCGGAACACCGGGCCGGGTACAACGCGCCCCTGGTTGGCTTCGCCGAACAGTTGCTTGGCGATGCGGTAGGCTTTCAGGAGTCGGTTGAGGCGGGCGGTGATCATTGGTTGGCCTCCTGGGGGATTCGTTTGAATTCGATTACCCATACCCAGGGGTTGGCTTCCCATGAGTCGTGGCCTTTGATTTCTCTCCAGAGCTTGCAGAATCCTCTGCGATAGAAGGGCACTCCACCGACGTTTCCGAACTCATCGAGGAAAGCCGGTGCGCAGCCTTCCTTCTCTGCATCTCCCTCGCTGAGATCCTTCAACCGCTCCACCCGAACATTGGTGATCTCCAGCGTGATCCGGCTGGCCCAGCGGGGCATGTGGATCGATGGCGTCCACCCGCCATCGCATGGCTTCAGGCTAGGCGCATCGGCGCGATATGTGACACCCAGGCTTTCGGGTGAGCTGACACCATTGCGAATCTCGTCAATTAGATCGGCTTCCAGATAGCCGCCTGGCACATGGTGAGTCTCCCGCACCCACAGCCGGTCACCGGGCTGGCCATATGGGCAGACCTCACCAAGCATTGCGGCAGGAGTGTCGATCGAGACTTCGGTGTGCTTGCGAACTGCCTTCCACTTGGCTCGATATTTGGAATCGAAGTAAACGTTATTCGCTATCCGCCGTGTCTGCGTCTTCCGGCCATCCAAGATCGCGCGGACCATTTCATCTTTTAAAAGGATCGGTCTTTCCGTGGTCATGCCGTGGCCTCCAGTTTCTTCTCGTGAACGAAGTTCGCTTCAACCAGCGCTTGCGGCCAAACCGGTGGCACGCTGTTTCCGCACATGCGGACCTGGGCATAGCCGGGGATAGGCTTGCCGTTGAATTCGGGTGCTATCACGTAGTCATCCGGAAAGCCTTGTGCCTTGAACAGCTCGTGGGGCTTCAGCATGCGCATGCCGATATCGGTGATGACGTAGGTGGTACCGTCGATCTGAACGGTGATCAGCTGCAGGCGATCTTTGGTCGTCGCGGTTGGGGCTGGTTGGCGGAGATCCCTTCCGGTCTCTCCGGACCCGCTGCTGTAGTAGGGGGCCATGAAGGCGGCAACTAGGGAATGGTGGTCGATGGTGGTGACCGTGCTGAGTGGCTTGCGAACGTCGGTACCGATCACGCCGGTGTAGTGCTTGGCGAGGAATGCGGTAACCAGGGCGTGCCGGTTTTCGGTGGTGACGGTGGTGAGCGGTTCTTTAACGCTCCAGTTGCAGCCACTGCGGGCGCTGCCGTGATCGATGGCAATGACGCTGGGCGTTACAAGTGCGAATCCATGGGAGGCCGTCACTGTTTGCAGCGGTTCACGCAGACCCTGGCCTCGGAATTGGCTGTACCAAGGGGCAGTGTGATTGGTCTTTACGATGAACGGCTCTTTTGCATCAATCACAAAGCGTTTCATGCCATGGGCAATACGCCGCATGGTGTTCTCAGCCAGCGGCTTCTTGCGCGTGAAGATCGACGGGCAAGGGATTGACCAGTCAATGCACTCTGCGGCTGTGCGGTAGGGCTGCTGTTTGCCTCTGCGAACCGGCAATGAATCTGGCGCCCCATGGGTAGGCTTTGGCCACACGATGGGCCGGCCATCACGGCGAGCGATCAGGAAGAACCGTTTGCGGATGGTGGGTGCACCGTAATCGCAGGCTCGCAGTTGGCGATGTTCTACCTGGTAGCCCAGCCGTTTCAGTTGATCCTTGAACTTCTGGAATTCCTGACCCTTGCGATCGGGGCAGGGAACCAGCATGGGCTTGCCGTCTGGGAAGCGCAGAACCTTTCCGCATTCTGTGCGCTTCGGTGTGAGCGGGCCCCAGTCTTCGAACTCTTCCACGTTTTCCAGCATGATCACCCGGGGCCGGGTGCGGCGTGCCCATTTGATAACCACCCAGGCAAGGCCCCGGCGTTTTGCTGAGACGGGCTTTCCGCCTTTGGCCTTGCTGTGATGGGTGCAATCCGGTGATGCCCAGAGCAGGCCCACAGGCTGGTTGCCTGTAACAGCCACCGGGTTGACCTTGAAGACGCTCTCGCAGAAATGCGTTGTTCTGGCGTGATTGGCTTCGTGCATTGCCACGGCCATTGGATCGTGGTTCACGGCAATGTCTACCGGCCGGCCAATGCCCTGTTCGATTCCACAGGATGCACCGCCTCCGCCGGCGAAGAGATCCACCACCAGCTCATGGCCAAGATCAAGGGCTACCTGGTTCACTCTCAGGCCCTCCGGCGCTCGTGCATGTCACCCCACACATCGATGATTTCGATGATCTGTTCTTGGGTGAGGTAGCGTTCCAGGTGGTGGCCCGGGCCGAGTGTGGCAAGAAGTGCGATGGCGGCTTCTGTGTTTTGGATGTCCAGATTGCAAATGACATCCCGGATGTTGGCCACGAACTTTTCATTCCACAGGGAGAGGAGCAGGGCGCTTGCTGCCCGGCCTCCGCTGGTGTGCTGAGTGGCGATTTCGTAGAGCTTTCTGGCGCAGGCTTTGGGGTTATCCTTAAACTGCTCTTTGGCCTGTTTGCGTTGCTCCTCTTCGCGGGCAATCCACTCTTCGTAGGTGCAGTGCACAGTTACGTTGCCGTTGTAGGTTGGGTCCTGAATGTGTTCCATCGTGCTGTTCTCCTCTGTGGCATCTGGCAGGGCTCTCGGCGAAAGCCCTCTCAGATGCGCCCCTGTGGGGCGCGGTTGGTTTATTTGCCGGGGTTGAAGCTGCCCACGAAGGTTTTCACGGGGGTGTCTTCAAAGCCGGTGCGGAGTTTTTCTTCCAGTTCCTGGGCCATTTCCTCTTCGGCGGTTTCCAGCCGAACGATGCGCAGGCCAATGCGTGGGGTTTCACCGGTGATCAGCGACAGGCGCAGGGTGAATGTGCGTTCCTGCAGGCCCTGGTAGGGCTCGCAGGTGAAGCGCAGGAATGCGGGCATCTGGTCGCGGTTCTTGGCTTCCACTTCCGCCATGGCGCTTTGGCGGTTGCTGAAGGTTTGGGTTTCGGATGTGGTTTCAGAGCTGGCGCCGATGGTGATTTTGCGCACGGCGGCCACGGCTGGTCCGATCGGAAGAATGGTGTTGCCGTCTTCGGCCAGTGCTTCGATGTGGTCGCGCCAGTCTTCCATCCATTCGGCCAGGGTCCGCTGGTCCTGTTTGGCACCGTTGATTTTCAGCAGCTCTTTGAAGGACTCGGTTTTGTCCATCGTCAGGTTCGCGGTGTGGTCGCCATGGCCGGGTTCGTGGATGTCGCCAAGGTTGAAGAAGACTTCACCGGTCATCTGTTTGGCGTTAACGAAGCAGGGAACGTTGTCCAGGTGGCCCGTTGGCGTGTACTGCTCGGTGGTGGCGGTGACGAATTCAACGAATTCATCAATCAGGTTGGTGGTCATATTGCCCCGGTACCGGCGGCGATTTTCCAGGTACTGTTCCAGATCGGCGATCTTGACGCCCTCGGGGATGGCTATGGCGGTGCCATCAGCCTGGGCGTTCAGCAGCTCCTGGATTTCCTTCGCCTGTACGATCTTGGTGTATTCGTGCAGGGCACTGTTGTCTTGCAGTACATCGGATGACATGGGTTATTCCTTTTCGTCCTGGTGGGTTTCAACTTCACCTTTCTTGGTGAAGAACTGGCCCTGGTTCTCGGGGAACTGGGTGATGCGGCCACCGGGATTCACGTGCATCACGCTTTCGGTGGTGTTCTCCTGGCTGTAGCTGCCGTTCATTTCCGGCACCTTGTAGCTCAGCTTGTGCTTGATCTGGACACGCGGGGTGTTGCCCACTTTGCCCATGGTGAATTTGAGGGTGACTTCTCCGGCCTTGTTCTGGTCGACAACGCCAGCGGCTACATCGCCTAGGGCGCGCGCGACCTTTTCGGCAAAAACACCGGCGTCAAGGTCGTGGATGAATTCGGGCAGGTCGGTGCCCCGGTTCTGGTTGCTCACTTTATGTTCTCCGGTTGCTGGGTAAGTTGTTGGCCAATGCGCTCTACCTCCCGGCCCACCAGTTGGTTGAGGCCCCGGCGGGTTGGGTAGTACTGCTCGGCATTCAGCAGTTCGTGGCACAGGTGCAGGCCCTGTAGGGGGTCAGCCGTGGCGGCTGTCTGGATCTCTATCCGGAGTTCCAGATCTGACAGGCGCATCAGCGCTGCCAGGTTGTGGGTCTTGCTCATGCAGGCGCGGGCCATCAGTGGGCCCTCCGCATGTGCGTGGCATCGTTCACAAACGCGCGGCGGCGAAGGTCCTGGATGATCTGGCACAGCTTTTGGTGGCTGATATCCGGGCCGGTGGCACCGGCGGCATGCCGGATATCACGCAGCCAGCCGATGGCCTCGCCCTGCTGCTGGCCCTGTTTGGCGATCAGTTTGGTGGCCTGTTCCAGGTGCGCAACGGTGCGATCGAAGTGGATCACCAGTTCGTTCAGTGCCTGGCTCTGTTCTTCGTAGGCCTGTTGCAGCTCTTCGAAGGTGAGCTGTGGTTGCTTGGTGGAGGTGTTCATTGGTGCTCTTCTCCCCAGGCGGCAAAGATGGGTTCCATATCGCTGAGGGTGACCAGCTGCCGGAAGCTCACCTGGCAGGCAATGATGAAGTTGGCCAGGTGCCGGCAGGCGTAGTTGAGTTCGCGATCGAAATAGCCCAGATCATTCAGGTCCAGGGGGTACTGGTCTGGACTCCACAGGGCCAGCAAAAAACGACCGGCGCGGTTGGCGTCGGTGCCGTCCTGCATAGCGGCGGAGAACATGATGTTCAGGGCGTGATTGACAACAGGCGCTCGGGTGTTGAGATCCAGCCAGCCCAGGCGCCCGTCCAGGGCCGTGAGCTGTGAAGGTGTGCTCATGGAGCCGAACCCGGCACTTGCGCCCTGCGATGGGAAGGCAGAGCCAGATGGTTTCGCGCTTGTATGTTGCGGCATCGGTGGTGTCATGGTGGTGCGTCCTTTCAATGGTTGCTTTGCTGATCAGCCAGACCAGGCACAGGCTGAAGATGAGCAGGGCGGCGGTTGTGGCCATGGGGCACGTCCTCCGGTTGGGGTTTGCTGTTTGGCCCCGGGCGGTACTGCAGGCTTTTGCCAACAGTGGCCAGGGCCTGCTTAATGACCGTTACCGGGGTGTTGTCTGGGAAGTTGATCGTTGCCATGGCCGGTGCCTCACACGCTGCGCAGGGTGGCTTTGCCGCGCTGGATGAGCGCGCGGATGGCTGCGGGATCGCCACTGTAGGCCGCCACGGTTTTCCGGGTGCGGGCCTCGGCTTCAGCGTGATTGCCCTTCGGGAACAGGTTCACGTGGCTGGCGATCGCCTCTTTCATTTCTTCCGGCTTGCCGTTGAGCTTGCGCTGCCAGATGATCTGCCAGCTGGCCAGTAGCTGTTGGGCTGTTGGGCGGTTTTCGGATTGCATTAGTGCGTTGCTCCTTCAGGGGCGGTGTTGTTGGAGGCTTCGGTGATTTCCACTTCGAACTCTTTAGCCAGCCACCGGATACCTTTCTCGGTTACCTGTGGCGTGGCGTAGGTTTTCTTGCCCAGCGTTGGGTGCTCGTAGGATTTGAGCTCGCTGGTGAAGAGGCCCTGCTGCACGTAGCAGCGATAGGGCAGGTTGTTGTTGTCCAGCACCTTGCGGCTCCGCAGGGCGCGGTAAAGCTTTTGCGGCCCGAGGTTGAGCATGCGGGCGGCTTCGTAGAGTGGGGTGGTTTGCTGGCTCATGAGTTGGTGCCCCCATGGTTGGCCGGCAGGACTTCTTCCCAGCGCACGCGGTGCACGCCCTGGCTGCGGCTGCTGGCTGTTCTGAGGAATGAATCACCGGTACCGGTGCCCGCGGTAATGCCGCTGATCACAATCAGCACGCCAGCAATGGCCTTGGCGGCATTGTTCCTGGTGGCCTCCGCAACTTTGCAGGTGGTGTCAGCGGCTTTGAGGTAGCCCTCTTTGAAGGCGCGGGCGATGGCCAGGCAGCGGTTGTTGCACTGGAGTTTGTGCATTACCTGGCAGGTGAGCTTCTTGGCACCGGGTTCGCCATGGCCGCGCAGCATGCCGATGGCGAAGTTCTCTTTCCCTTCCGCCATCCAGGCAAGCGTTTCCAACTGGCTCTTCGTGAAGAGGTTGTCTTTGTTGCAGGCTGTGAATTCGGTGGCGGTGAAGGTTTCCATTGCCTTACCTCGTAGTCAGTTAAAACTGACCTTCAGAGTAAGGCTATTGTTCAGTTCGGTAAAGGAAACTGACCCACAAATAAGTTAAAACTGATTTGAAAATTAATAGGATTTGGCTATTTGTTAAGCAGGTTCACAAGGAGATCGAAGGAATGAGTGAGGACAAAAGCCCGTTGTTTCAGCGATTTGGGAAAAGCCGGCTGGATGATCGCAAGCTGGATCAGCTGTTAGGTATCTGTGAAGGGGTGATTGCAGACGGTACGGTGAATCGGGCTGAAGCACAGTTTCTGCAGTCCTGGCTGGTGAAGAACGCAGACATTGCCGAGAAATGGCCAGCCAATGTGATGCTTGCCCGGATCGATGAGATGCTGGCTGACGGTGTTCTGGACGATGATGAGCAGGGTGAGCTGGTAAAGCTGCTGATGGACGTGGCGGGGATTCATGTTGGAGAGGATAAGACTGCCTCGACGCTGCCTCTGTGCGATCCAGCCCCGGATCTGGAATTTTCAGGAAGTCGTTTTGTACTCACCGGTAAGTTTGCCTCGGGCACTCGCAAAGAGTGCGAAGCGATGGTGGTTGCGGTGGGTGGCTCGGTTGCCAAGAACGTGACCAAAGAGACGGATGTTGTGGTGGTGGGCGAACTGGTGAGCGATTCGTGGATTCACGAGTCTTACGGGCGGAAAATTGAAAAGGCCGTTGAATACAGGGAAGAGGGGAGAAGGCCCAATATTGTGTCAGAAAAGCATTGGGCGGATTGTATTAACCGTCAGGGTTAGCCTTTGGCGAGCTCCCGGAAAAACGCTGCAAGGTGTGCCAGCGCTTTTTTGTTGATCTGTTTGGATGCGGCGGCCTGAGCGATCGCTTCGATGAGGTCCTGGCCCTCGTCTGAGTTTCCGAGGCTGCCGGAGCCTGTTACGTATGACCCTTCATATTCCTCGGTTCGGAACTCCGTGGCATTCTTGTCCGGATCGTCAATCAGCTTGGGGCCGGTCCCGGTTTTGAGCCACAAGTACCGATATCCAGTGATCTCACTCAGCTTCATGAGGTTTTCCCTGGATATGTAACCGTTTCGCTTCCAGCCTCCCACTGACTGCTTGGTAACTCCGCAATAATCTGCAATGACCGTTTGCGACACGGGGCCGTCAACGATGCACTCTGTAAGGCGCTGAATGAAAGGTTCAATTGTCATTGCGCAAATATATCCACGTTAATTTCTGTTGCAAAGGAGGCATGCCTGACTATAAAGTAAATTAAAAACTTACTTTCTGAGTCAGGTAGCCATGTCCATTGAACAGATCATCTCCCGGTTGAAAGCTTGCCCCGAGATTCGAACCAAGACACGGATCGCAGAGATCTGTGGAGTGACTATCCAGGCGGTTCGCGGTTGGAAGCGGATTCCAAGCGAGCATTGTCGCCGTCTGGAGGTTGCAGCCTGTGGCGCTGTCACCCGTTACGAGATGCGGCCAGATGTCTTTGGACCTGCGTTCAATGATGACTCTGACCTGACTGCTGCATAAGTAACCAACAAGATACTGGATCGAGGGCTCTTTCCATGTCACTTTTTTACGATTGCGGAGGCCGCAATGGATATTGATGCGGTGCTCACTCAGATGCGCGATCTCGGCCTCCTGGTCGATTCCATCGATACCTCGGGCAAGCTGGTCCGGGTTCCTGTCACTTATCCCCGCCCCGACAAAGGCAAGAATAAATCCGGCTGGTATGTGGTTCATGAGTTCCGGTTGAGCTCTGGCGGCATCGGCCTGGCGGGTGCCTTTGGCAACTACAAGGCCGATGAAAAGCGCAAGGTGGGTATGCCCGCCGGTTCGCTGACTGAAGAGGACAGGAAAGAGTACCAGCGCAAGCGAAAGCAGGCTCAGGAGAAGGCCCGCAAAGAGGCAGAGGCTGCGGCCAAAGCCTGTAGGGAAAGAGCCCAGCGGATCTGGACCAAGCTGCCACAGGAAGGGCCCAGCAAGTACCTGGCTGCCAAAGGTGTGGCTTCCTTCGGGCTTCGTTACAGCCGGGGTAGTGTGGTTGTCCCTGTTTACAAGCCGGTTGCCTGCGACGGCCCCCAGCTCTTCGCGTTGGATCTGGTGAGCCTGCAGTGGATTTCGGAGGATGGTGAAAAAACCTTTCTCACCGGCACGCCGAAAGAGGGTTCCTTTCATTGGCTCGCCGATATCCCGGAAGACGGTTGTACCGTTGTGATCGTGATTGTGGAAGGCTACGCCACGGGTGCCAGCGTTCACATGGCCACGGGCCTGCCGGTTGCGGTGGCCTTTGATTCCGGCAACCTGGTGCCGGTGGCCAAAGCGATTCGCGAGTTCTGCCCCTCGGCAGTGATCTGTATAGCCGGGGATGAAGACAAAGAGACTGAGGAACGCACCGGCAAGAACCCGGGCCGGTTGAAGGCAGAAGAGGCCGCCAAGGCGGTGAACGGTGTTTGGGTGGTTCCGGAATTCGCGGAGGCTGCCGATGGCGTTGACTGACTTTAACGATCTGCATAAGGCGCAAGGGCTTGAAGCGGTTCGCCAACAGGTTATGGCCGCTATTGAGGCCGGCCCTGCCAGTAACGATTCCTCCCCGGATGAATCTCCCCTGGCCCCCTCTGATTCAGGGGGTGCGGGGGAGGGCGATCCCCTTCAGAAGGCCCTGCAACGGTATGCGTTGATCCATGGTGAAACGAAGGTCTACGACTCGCATCAGCAGAAGGTGTACAAGCAGGCCGGCATGAAGGCCACCATGGGCAATGAGCTGTTTAATGCCTGGATGAAGCACCCGAACCGTCGAACGATGACCTGGGTGGAGGTGAACGGGCAGCAGCAGAAGGATGCTTCGAACGATCCGCTGTTGCGGATGATTGAGCGGTTCGTTTACATCTACCCCACAAAGAATGCCTGGGATAAGCATCGGCATGATGTGGTGCCGCTGGAGGCACTGAAGGCCTACATGCCGAACGATTACACGCGCTGGATGGAACACCCCAGGCGCAAGGTGATCGACCAGGACAACATTGTTTTTGACCCTACCCAGCAGGCCGATACGGAAACCACCATCAATACCTTCACCGGTATTCCCCTGGTACCGGATGAGATGGCCAAGGCTGAGAAGTATCAGAAGTGCAAGGGCATCTTTGACCTGCTGTGCCACCTGTGCAACCACGATGAGGAAACCACCGACTGGGTGGTGAGGTGGCTGGCGTACCCGCTTCAGAATGTGGGTGCCAAGCTGGATACCGCACTGCTTTTCCATTCGGATGTGCATGGCAGTGGTAAATCGCTGTTCTTCGGCGAAGTGATGCGGATGATCTACGGGCGGTATGCGGCGATCCTTGGCCAGCACCAGCTGGAATCCCAGTACACGGATTGGCGAAGCCGGCTGCTGTATGCGGTTTTTGAGGAAGTGCTTTCCCGATCGGAGAAGCACAACCAGATGGGCACCATCAAGCACATGATCACGGGGCAGACCCAGCGCATTGAACGGAAGTTCGTGAGCGGCTGGGAGGAAGCCAACCATATGAATGGGGTGTTTCTCAGTAATGAGATCCAGCCGTTCCCGTTGGAGCCTTCTGATCGGCGCTTCCTGGTGGTGTGGCCCAAGGGCACGCTGAGTACGGATCTGCAGAACAAGGTGTCGTTTGAGCTGGCCAACGGTGGGCCGGCGGCTTTCTACCAGCTGCTGCTGGATTATCCCCTGGGTGACTTCTCGCCCCATACCAAACCTCTGGACACTATTGCCAGGCAGCGGGTGATTGAGTTCAGCCTGCCGAACTTTGAGGTGTTCTTTCGGGAATGGAAGGACGGCGAGGCCGATGCCCCCTTTGCTCCCTGCCTTACACGGGATCTGTACCACGTGTACCAGGCATGGTGTAAGAAAACGGGCAACCGGGCGCTCAGTGAAACCAAGTTGATCACCATCTACGCCAGCAAGATCTACAAGACGCGGAAGTTCTATCGGCTTGGGGAGGTTGGCCAGAAGCTGGGCACTTTCTTCATTCCTGATGGTTGTGCGAAGCCTGAGAAGGGCACGGAGATGGACTGGCTTGGGGAGTGTGTCAAAGAGTTCAGGAACCGTACTCAGGGGTCGATGGATGATGTCTGAGGCTGGTACGCCTGAAAATATACAGGGTTTGCAGGCACCACTTTTAGACCCTGTATATAGCCGGGCTATGGGGCACAAGGGATATACAGGGTTTACGGGGTCTACGGGGTTTAACGCGCGTGCGCGTGCGCGATTAATAAAAATGCTGAAATACCTGAACTGATTTAAAAAGTTCTTACGCGCGAGGTTTTAACCCTGTAACCCCTGTAAACCCTGTATATCCGTTGGGGCACAAGGGCTACTTCTATACAGGGTTCAGTTTGAACGTTGTATAGACCCTGAATAACTGCGAAAAACCAAAAAACGGAGACAGCTATGCTGGATGAAACAAGGCGGAGACTGCAGGACTGGGGCGTGTGGGTTCGCAGTGGTGGGGTTAACTCGGGCTATGCGGCGGTTCAGCTCACTGCTGGTGTGGGTGGCTGTACGGTGCCGGATGATGAGGCCCTGGCGGTGGACCAGGCGGTGGCCAGCCTGAAGAAGCGGGAGCCAGACCTGGGCAAGGTGGTGCTGGCCTACTACGTGCGGCGCTGGGATTATTCGATGATTGGTTTGGAAGTGAAAATGAGCCGGGAGAAGGTGCGGGTGCTGTTGCGAAGTGCGGAGGCCTGGGTGGATGGTCGGCTCTTCCAGTAAGGCTGGCATAAAAAATAGTCAGGCATAGTTGACTTTGTGCATGCACGGATATAGCCTAATTCACGTACAGTCGCAGAAGTATGGCTGAACACCAAAAGAGCCCTTGAAAACCCGGTCAGCGATGGCCGGGTTTTTCTTTTGGGGCTTTGGTGGGTTTGGCCTGCGGCGGTTCTGATCATCGGAAGTGTCTCTACGGTCCAACATGCCGGGACCTTTGCCCGAGTTTTGTTGTCTCGGGCTTTTTTTCTTTCAGGAGGCCGCCATGCAGGGCGTTTATGAGATGGGATTGACCCACGTTCTCAGCTGGGAAGGTGGCGAGGTTAACGATCCGCGAGACCCAGGTGGCCATACCAACAAGGGCGTGACCCAGAAAACGCTGGATCGCGTGCGCTGGATCTATCCCGATGCCGGCCTGCCGAAGTCCGTCTCCGATCTGCACGATGAGCATGTCCAGTTCATCTACCGGAAAGAGTATTGGGATAAGTGCCGGTGCTCTGAATTGCCTGCAGCGGTTGCTGTTCAAGTTTTTGATGCAGCGGTGAATCAGGGCCCGACAGATGCCATTACGTTCCTGCAGAAGGCTGCAGGTGCCTACGTGGATGGCAAGATCGGGCCGAAGACCATCGCTGCTGCCAACAACTGTGATTCGGCCAAGCTGGCCCGCGAGTTCGCTTCACATCGCGGCCATGACTATGCGCTGCTGGATCACCTGGATGATATCTACGGGCTGGGTTGGATGCGCAGGTTGTTCGCCTGCTATGACCTGGCCAGATCGCTGATTTGATCACTCACCACGAACCCCGAGCCCACATGACCCGGAATGATCGGATGCCTTTCAGCGCCATAGTTGACAGTTTTAGCCAGGGTGGCGGCGTTTGGGCCTTCATCGGTGGCCTGTTCATGACCCTGTGCTATGTGGTCGTTGGCCTGTTCGGCATCAAAAGCAAAAGTAAGATCGCACGGGATGAGAATTTGGCTCAGCGCGAGAATGCATTGATCCAACACCTGGTGGATGAAGTAAGCCGCCTGAATGCGCTAGTGGGAGATCTGGACATAGCCCTTAAGGCCCAGGCCAACCAGCACGCCACAGAGCTCCGCCGGGAAAGGGAAGAGTGCAACGCCAAGATGGCGGCACTTAAGGCTGAGCTAGAGATTCTAAAGCGCCGGATGACAAGCGAGGAACAGCGGTAATGCCAGAGGATAGCCACCCAGATCCCAACCGCTGGTGGAAACACCGGCGCCGGGGCTATTACGCGGGCATGTGGTGGGCGTTTCTGCAGACTCCGATATGGGCTGCTGTGGAGCTGGCCCAGCCGAACACGTTGCCTGCGATGGGCGCTGTGATCGGTTGGTCCTACGGCATCAGCGTGACGCTGATCGTGAGCTACTTCGGCAACAACATTGCTGAGGCTTGGGCAGGGAAGGTTAAGCAGTGATCCTGGAAGCGGCCAAGGCAAAGCTGGGGCCTTTCCTGGTGCCGATCATCGGAACGCTGGTCGTTGTGGTGCTCGGTGCGTTCTGGTGGCTTTGGAGCGATCGCGACCAGCTGCTGGAGAAGAATGCCTCTCAGGCAGTGATCATCAGCAATGCGGCCCAGGCGAACCGCGAGAACGTCGCCTCGATTAAGTACCTCGAAAAGGACATTGCCTGGCGTGAGCAGAAAGCCATTGAACGCCAGCGCCGGGACCGGTTCCGTGACCAGGAGCTGGCCCAAACCCGTGAAGAACTCACAAAGGCCCTTGAAGATGCTCCGGAATGTGTTGATCAGCCTTGGCCTGATGCTGTTTTTGACATCATGCGCCGAGACACAGTACTTGACCCGAACGGAGATCGTGCGGGAGAGGGTGCCAGCGGAGTACCTGGAAGCCACAGTGATTCCAGGGCCGGAGGTTAACGTGATTGGTTATTGCCCGGAGTACGTTGAAGTGCTGAAAAGCACGGTTGGCGAGTGCAATGCCGATAAGGCCGATGCTCGGGCGTGGAATGAGCGTGAGGCGACCAGCAATGCCCAATAACGGCGCGTACAACAACCAGGCGGCCAATGCCGGAGAGCGGAATATTGGGCCGGTTGGGCTTACTCGGTTGCCTGTGGCTGGCTCGCCTTCTACATGGTTGTTCGAGGATACATTTGACGGCCAAGCGGACTGGGTAGCGCCTGAGCCTAGTGATTCCACTCTGTTTAGTTGGGATGGCGACTCACTGCCATCTGGTTGGGACGCGCTTTATAACTCGGGCGACAACTATGGGGCCAATCCAAACCTGGAGATTGGTAACTCAGTTCTTGACGGCTCCGGAAAAGCTCTCAGGGTGTGGCGTGAGTGGCACCCCACTAATTCTTTTGGCTCAAATGCCACGCTCGGCAAATTCTTTGCTACCGGATATGACGAGCTTTATGTGGAGTTTGAGATTGCCTTTATGGACGGCTGGACAAGTTCTGACGGAGCTTCGGCTGCGTCCAAGGTTTTCCGGGTGTTCAGCTCAACAGGTCCAACCGCTAACTTCTGGCAAGCGTTCGGTGGTGGCGAGCAAGGCCCAGTATTCCTTTGGGATTGGGCAGTATCTGGTAGCTATGGGTTGAGAAACGGAATTTACTTCCGTGGTGGACCCCACGGCGAAAATTACAGCATGAGTGATTCCGATATAGGGGATGTTGGCCGTAACATATCTTCGGGAAGCCTGGGCGATATTTCCATGAACTGGACGAATGACATGCAAAATCATTTGTCTGCGGGTGGCTCTCCACAGATACCCGACAAGTTGAACGGTGGATTTTTACCGACCTCTGGGAATGTCAACCATGAGCAGGTATACGGCCCTGCCGGGACGTTCACCAAAATAGCCTTCTACGTAAAGATGAACTCCGCGCCTAATGCCGCCGATGGCATTTTCCGCCAATATCTTGATGACCAGTTAATTGTTGATAGTGAGACGGTGCGCTGGGTCAAGACCACCTCCGAACCGATGCCGAAATGGAACGCTTTTGCGCTTGGCGGTAACGACTCCTGGACTGGCGGCCAGTGGGATAACGCTGATCAGCGGGAAGAATATTACGAAATACGCCGCGTGGCGGTTCTTGATGGATTGCCGGAGGGTTTGGCCTGATGTTCTACTTTCTGACTACTGATACTCCGGGTGACGTTGTTCAGTCTCCGGTTTTCTGGAACATTCTTGCTCCGAATACCACGAATCTGGCGGTTAAAGACGAGGCAGAGCAGGCTTCGCCTTTAACGGTGAGCGTACCTGGCGTTTCTCTTTACCCCAATCTTGTTTCGGTAACTCAACCATGGTCTGGTCCTGGATCTTTTTATAACCAGACAGTTGGTGATCCGTTATGGATAAATCAAAGTTCATTCTTTGAGTTTGCAACAGTAAACAATTTGGATGATACAAAAAACTATGTCTTTGAGTTTGTTGGAGCATATGAATCTGCCACTGACAGGGTTGCAAGGATCAAAATTAATGGTGGCGGCGAGGTTCAATATCAAATTCCTCAGCAACCAAACATAACAACGGAAACTATAACTATATCCGGGGTTACATCAGCCCTTATTGAGGTTGCAAACACGGTAACAGGATCATCATATATTCTCGGCTTTCGGGTTTATGAGGATGTTCCGCCTGCGGATACCACACCACCAGTCTACGAAGTCGCCCCAGCGGTAACTGAAACCCGTGAGAATGGGCATACAATCAGCGGTACCGCAGATGAGGACAGCGTGTTCTACGGTGTTCGACTGCCCGCCGGTGCGACTGTTCCGACCTCTCAACAGGTTATTGACGGTCAGGACGCTTCTAGCTCACCGGCGCTTGAGGCTGATTTTGTGGCAGCCTCAGCAGGAATCTCTGCTGATCTGGACTTTGTTACGGCTTCGGCCTCGACCGGTTACCGATACGCTGTTGTCGCTGTTGACGATGAGCCTACGCCGAACGTCCAGGCAACCCCGACAGTCATTGATGACACTACTGCTGCGGCCGTTGTTGAAGGCATCTCCGCTCAGACCATTCGAGACAAGGCGGGTGATCTGACGCCGAATGCGACCAACCTCAAGATTGCGGTTCGGGAATCTTCTGATCCGGAATCAACGGTTCACTTCAGCACCACCAACGGCAGCTTGAACGGAAGCTCTCAGACTTCAGCCATCAACCTGGAATCGGCCGGCGTAACCGTTGGTGACACCGTTCACTTCTCCTATTTCAATCCGGCCTTGAATGAAGGCTTGAACGTCGATCTGACCGTTGAGGACATCGCGTAATGGAATTGATCACCGGCGGCATCAGCGGGGCATACCTGCAAACGGGCTACATCGGCCCGTTCGTTGGCGCTCCGGCTGTGGTATCCGTCGATTCTGACAACGCGGTGAATCAGTATCAGCTGGTTCTGGTGGATGTCTCCGGATTCAGTGAGTCAATTTCCAGCGTGACGCTGAACGGCGTTGCTTGTGCGGTTGCTGAGAATGATCCAACAGATGATCAGATCCAGGTGCGCATTCCTGGAACACTGGCGACAGGCACTTATTCCATGGTGGTTTCAGGAGCAACTGAGACTGCGACCATCACAGGAATCAGCTATACCCAGACGCATCCTTACACCTCCCCGGTGGGTTCAGTGGACAGCAACAGCCTGTTTTCCAGCCCTGTGCTGATCACTGCCGGCACGTATCACCGCATTGTGTCAGGCCCGAGTAATGGGACGCTGGATGCTGCCACAGCGGAAGCTGACGATCTCTGGGGCAACGATGTCGCTGATATCTATACTCCGGATTCTGGCTTCACTGGTGAAGACACCGTTGCAATCGAAGTGCTGTTTGATGACGGCACCACGGACACCATCACGGCAACGATCACCGTTGAGGCTCAGGTCGACATCGATCCCGATGCCTTCACGGTAGATCCGCTGACCAACCAGGCCCTTGATCAGTGGGTAGAGTTCCCGGCCATTGAGGTCACTGGTATTGATGCGGGCGAAGAGATTGCCGTATCAGTGACTGGAACGGATGTTCAGTACGCGGTGGACGCAGGCGCCGGGCTTGCAGGCTTCACTGCAGCCACAACCAACGTGCAATTGGGCTACCTGGTAAAACCACGTATCCGAACTGCCAATGGCTTTGAGGTAGAGAGAACAGGCTCAATCGCAATCGGTAGTCAGTCTTCCGGCCTGTCAGCTACTACCCGCGCTGCAGTGCTTCCAACACTCGATTCGGCCTTGCCTGATCTGAATCTGGGGCAGGGCGATGCCGTAAGTGTCGATCTTGACAACTACTTCAGTGGTGCCAGCTCCTACGGCCTTAGCGGGCTGCCTGCGAACTCTGGCCTTGAGTTTGATGGTTCTGTGCTTTCCGGTACCACTAATGTTGATGATATTGAGGCCTCACCGTTCACGCTTGTGGCAACCGCCTATAGCGCGGATGGAAGCATTCAGGACTCATTCGATGTAACGGTGGTTGATGACATCGCACCGGCTGTCACGGTTAACCCGCTGACGACTTTGGACACCACGCCGGTGGCTTCTGGTAGCGCAGGGGATGCAACAAGCCTGACCCTTGACGTTGAAGGCGTGGACGTTACGCACAGCTCAACCTACAGCCCAACCATCTTTAGCGGCAGCTGGACCCAACAGTTAAACGAGTTGGCCATCGGTACCTACACGATGACAGCAACAGGCGTTGATGATGCCGGTAATGAAACTGTGGTGTCGGCCACACTGAAAGTAGTTGAACAGATCGCCACCTCCCCCCGGGGTCTGTTCCAGCCGCTGTTCCGTTCACTGACTGGATCCGTTAACCAAACACTCTTCAGGTGACTACGATGCCCAATACCCTCTCTCCAGATCGGGAAGACCTCCAGTATCTGCAAAATCGGACAGTTCCTCGGCAGCGCTTCAACCACAGTGAATCAGTGAATGATGCGACGGGTGAGTGGCTCATCCTCCCCGCTGGTGTTGGCGATGTCCTGGTAAGTATCGCCCCAGCAGCTGGTAGTGCCCGAGTTGAATACACTCAGGATGATTTGGCTGCAGTCAAAGATGGTTCGGCAGAAGGTAAGCCTTGGTCCGTGGGAGACGTGAACAGCTACACGGATTTGCTGATGGTGAACGCTGTCACGGCAATCCGGTGCGTTGCTGCAGGTGGATCCACAGAGTTCAAGGTCACAGCCTGATGGGCACGGGTCCTTCTGGCCGGTAGGGCCACTGAGGGGGCGCAGACTCGCGGTTTTTTCGCAGACTTAGCGCAACCTTGGCCTTCCTTCCTTGGTTTTGAATCAGAGAGTTAGCAATGGGTAAGCGAGTAAACAAGCGAGAGCTTGCTGAGATCTTCGGTATTTCCGAAAGGTCTTTTACGGCTTACCAGAAAGACGGTTCGTTCCCGATCGCCAAAGCTGGTGGCCGGGGTCAGGCGAATGAGTACGACACTCAGGATGTTCACGAGTGGCTGATGGAGCGCGCAGTTAACGGCGCGCGCCATGAGTCAGCCCGTGAGCGCCTGGAGCGCATTAAAGGCAACCGGGAAGAGTTGGCCTATGCGCAGGATCTGAAAGAACTGGTGCCGGCGGCACTGGTGGGGGCTCGATTGGAACAGGTGGTGTTGGCGATCCGCACAGGTGTGCTGACCGGCAGCCCTAAACTCAAGACTGAGATCGATACGCTGTACGACATCGATCTCGATATCGAGCTTCTGAATGAGCATTCTCGATCAATCCTCCGACAGCTGGCAGGCCTTGGCCGCGAACCTGGAGCTAGTGATAGCCCAGGCTCTGGCGAAGTTCGAGCCACCGGAGAAGATCAGCTCAACTGATTGGGCGAACCAGTACCGGTACCTTGCCCAGGAGAGCAGCCCGATGCCGGGCAAGTACTCCACGGATCTAACGCCGTGGGTGCCTGGCATGCTGGATGCCCTGGACGATCCCACGGTTAAAGAGGTGGTCTGCCGGAAGTCTGCGCAGGTGGCGTGGACGGATGGTGTCTGGAACAACTACCTGGCGCGCCGGATTCACAACGATCCGTGCCCCATCGTCCTGCTGTTTCCGAAAGACAAGACGATCCGGAAGTACCTGGATCAGAAGTTCGTGCCGATGATCGAATCCTCACCGGTGCTTCGGCCACTGGTGGATGTCTCCACTTCCAGGAGCACGGGCAACCGGACCGACTTTAAGAAGTTCCCGGGTGGCTTTCTGGCCCTGGTGGCGTCGAACGCACCGGACAACGTGAAGTCACTTTCCGCTCCGGTGGTCTGTGTTGAAGAGCCGGATGACTGCAACACCAACGTCAAAGGGCAGGGCGATTCGGTCAAGCTCCTCGAGGAGCGCGCGAAAACCTACGAATATCGGAAGGTGATCTTCGGGGGCACGCCCACTGTAAAGGGCCTGTCACGGGTAGATAAAGCCTACCAGGCCAGCGACCAGCGGGTGTTCATGGTGCCTTGCCACGAGTGCGGCGATGAGCACGTGTTGTCCTGGGAGAACGTGATCTGGGATGAGGGCGCCGAGGTGCCCGATGAGATCCTTGGTACCGCCCAGCCCAGCACGGCCCGTTACGTCTGCCCCCATTGCGGGGTTCCCTGGCGTGATGTGGACAAGAATCGCAACGTGCGGAAAGGCTACTGGAAGGCCCAGAAGCCGTTCCGGGGTGTGGCCGGGTTCTACATCAATGAGCTCTACAGCCCGTTCCCGGGTTCCAAGTTGGCCATGCTGGTAGAGCGCTATCTGAAGGCCCGCAAGGAACTGGAGCAGGGCGACGAAAGCGACATGATCGTTTTCGAGAACAGCTGCCTTGGCCTGGCCTATGAGTACCGCACTGATGTACCCGGTGAGGATGCACTGAGAGAGCGGGCCCTGGACTACCAGGAACTCACCGTTCCAGCCGGTGGCCTGGAGCTCACTGTGGGTGTCGACGTTCAGCACGATCGCCTGGCGATCATCGTTCGCGCCTGGGGCCGGGGAGAGGAAAGCTGGCTGGTGTTCTGGGGCGAGATATCCGCGGCCCGGACCTGCATTGATCCGAAAGACCCGGTGTACGAAGAGCTGGACCGCTTCATTTTCGGCGTTTACCAGCATGAGCTGGGTTTCCCGATCCACGTATCAGCGGCAACCATCGACTCTTCCGATGGCCAGACCAACGATGCGGTGTACCAGTATGTGCGATCGCGCCGGCGTCGTGGCGTGAAAATCATGAGCGGCAAGGGTGAATCCAACAACCTGCAGCGCGAAATTGTCAGTCCACCGAAGAAAGTAGACCTGAACAACAAGACTACAAAGGCCAGCAAATACGGCCTTCAGGTGCACGTTGTTGGTGTTCACAAAGCGAAGGATCTCTTCTTTGGCCGCCTGAAACTGGAGGGCCATGGGCCCGGGCGGATTCACTTCTATGAGCATGTGAGATCGGACTACTTCACCCAGGTGCTGAGTGAGATCAAAGCGCCATCTCGCCAGCGTGGCGGGCGGAAGGTCTACCAGAAAAAATCAGGCGTGCGAAACGAGGCCCTGGACTGCGAGATTTACGCTCTGCATGCAGCCCGGGTTATGAAGTTGCACGTGCGCAAGCCAGACCAGTGGGATGCTCGCGAAGCTTCACTGAAGCAGGGTGATCTGCTGGCACCGGCCGCACCTGAACGGTCGGCTGAAGAGAGGCCTGCAGCAAAGCCTGTTCAAACTTCCAAAGCCAGTTCCGAAGGCGGAAGCCTGGCTGATATTGCCCGGAGAATGCGATGAGTCTTGAAACCCAGCTGCTGGACGCCCGCAGTGCCTACCACAACCTGCTGACCGGGCAGGCCGTGGTTCGCATTCAGCGGGACGGCAAAACCGTTGAGTTCTCCCAGGCCAGCAAGAAAGACCTGGCGGCCTACATCGCCAGCCTGGAAAGCCAGCTTGGTGGCGCCGGCCGTCGCCGTGGTCCTGCGAGGTTCATTCTGTGAAGACTCCAGAAATCAGCTTTGTAGATAGTTCAGGCCAGCCGATCCGGAAGGCTGAGAGCTACACCGGCACCGGTACCGGCTTTGGTGGCCAGCTGCAGCGCTGGAACCCGCGCGCCAAAACGGCGGATGCGGCCCTGCTGCCAGACCTGAAGCGGGGCAATGCCCGTGCTGAAGACCTGGTGCGCAACCATGCGCTGGCCAAAAACGGCGTGCAGCTGCACGTGGATAACATCGTTGGCCACATGTTCCGGCTCAGCTACAAGCCGAAATGGCGGGCGCTGGGTATGAGCGAAGAGGATGCCCGGGCCTTTGCGAAAGAGGTGGAGGACGCCTTCACCGAATATGCGGAAGACCCGATCAACTGTTACGTGGATGCCGAGCGCAAGCGCACCCTGACCATGATGTGTCGGGAGATCACGGCTACCCACACCAGTGCCGGCGAGGGCATGGCCTCCGCCGAGTGGATCACGGGCCGGCCCGGTGCGCTGTTCAACACGGCTATCAAGCTGGTGAACCACCACCGTGTGTGCAACCCGAATCACGCACCGGACAACAACAGCCTGCGAGCTGGGGTGAAGGTCGACCGCTTCGGCGCGGCCGTGGGCTACTGGGTTCGCAACCATGACATCACCGGTTATGGCCTGTCCGATGGTATGGGCAACGCCTGGACCTTCGTGCCCAGGGAAACCCGATGGGGCCGGCAGCAGTTCCTGCATGTGTTCGAGCCCCGTGGCGATGGCCAGACCCGAGGGGAGAACCAGTTCCTGAGCGTTATGGAACAGTTGCCCCAGCTGAGCAAGCTGCAACAGACCAAGCTGCAGAACGCCATTGTTAACGCCATGTACGCGGCGGTGATTGAAAGCGAGCTGGGCAGTGAAGCCGCCATGGAGATCATCGGTGGGGACCTGAGCACCGATAAGCTCACTCAATACATGAGCACCTTGGCGGATTACCACGAGGGTGCGGACATACGCCTGAACGGCGTGAAGATCCCGCACCTGATGCCGGGTGAGAACCTGAATCTCCTGACCAGCGGCAATGCCGATAACGGCTTCAGCGAACTGGAATCCTCCATCACCCGCTGGATTGCCGCCGGCACCAACACTTCAAAAGAATCGCTGACCAAGGATTACCGCGAGCTGAGCTACAGCACGGCCCGGGCCAGCATGATGGAAAGCTGGCGCTACTTCATGGGTCGCCGGAAGATCATCCCCAGCCGGTTCGCCTCCATGGTCTTCGCACTCTGGCTGGAGGAAGCCCTCGACAGCGGCCGAATTCGCATGCCCAGATCCGCCACCCGTGGCTTCTATGAAGCGAAGGCTTCCTGGTGCAACTGCGAATGGATCGGCTCCGGCCGCATCGCCATCGATGGCCTGAAGGAAGTGAAGGAATCCATCCTGTTGATTGAATCCGGCCTTTCCACTTATGAGAAAGAGCTGGCGAAGATGGGCGAGGATTACCAGGAAGTCTTTGCTCAGCAGGTACGGGAGATGGATGAACGGAAGAAAGCCGGCCTGCCGCCACCCAGTTGGGTGAAAGCGCTGGCCCTTGCTCCTGACCAGGAGGAGCCGGAGGCAGTAGCCGCAAACTGAGTTTTAGCAGGGTAGAGCAGTTGGGAGCTCATCGGGCTCATATCCCGAAGGTCGCTGGTTCGAGTCCAGCCCCTGCTACCAAATACCAATGAGGTAAGAAATGGATAACCAGCACCGAAAAATCAGTGGATACAGAGATCTCAAGCAGGAAGAAATTGATCTGATGAATGAGATCAAAGCCTTCGGGCCTAAACTGGATGAGTTGGTTGGCAAGGTCCGGGCCTATCTGGAGGAAGCCAACCGCTACCTGCCAGATGAAGTGCGCGGGCCCTTCGATGCCGCCGAGCCACTTCGCTGGGTTGCGATCGGAAAGACCGATCTTCAGACCGGCCTCATGGCCCTGACGCGATCCATCGCCCAGCCCACGTTCTTCTGAGCTGAAGATCCACAACGAACCCCGCCCCGGCGGGGTTTTTTAATGCCCGGAGAAAACTATGCGAAACCAGAACATTGCAGCCCGTGTGCTGAATCAGCCGCTGTTGCTGGAGCCTGGCTATGCCCGGGTATTTCTTGGCGCGTTGGCGCCACGGTTGGGGATCGCCAGCCTGCAGGATGAGTTCGGCCTGATTGAATCCCAGGAGAAGCTGCGGATGCGGGCAGATTCGTTCGGCTCCGATCGCCCCCGTAACCGGCCCTATGAGGTGCTTGGGGGCGTTGCGCTGATTCCGGTTTCCGGCACGCTGGTTCACAAGTTCGGGCACCTGCAGCCGTATTCCGGAATGACCGGTTACGACGGGATCATTGCCCGGGTAGAGGAAGCCCTGGCGGATCCAACCGTGAACGGCATCCTCCTGGATATGGACACCCCGGGTGGTGAGGTTGCTGGCTGCTTTGATACGGCCCGCCGGCTGAATGAGCTGCGTGGCCAGAAGCCGATCGCTTCCATCTCTTACGATATGGCCTGCAGCGCCGGCATGGCCCTGCACAGCGCCACCGATTACCGATACACCACCACCAGCGCCCGGACCGGTTCCGTGGGTGTGGTTATGATGCACGCCAGCTTTGAAGAGCAGCTGAAGGCTAACGGCATTGATGTGACGTTGATCCACTCTGGCGCATTCAAGGTGGATGGCAACCCTTACGAGAACCTGCCTGAGCAGGTGCTCGCCAGATTTCAGGCCGAATCAGACCGGCTCCGCAATGAGTTCGCGGAGATGGTTGGTACCCATATCGGCCTCTCTGCATCGGATGTGCTTGCCACTGAGGCGGCCATCTATACCGGGCAAGACGCAATCGAAGTTGGATTTGCGGACGAGCTCATCAATGGCCACGACATGCTGGCCGCCTTCTCTGACTACATCCAAACCACCACGAAAATCGGAGTTAGCACTATGACGGTTGAATCAAAGACCAAGCCGGCGGCCACTGCACCGGCACCCGCCCCGGAAGCCAGCACTGAGCAACCGGACACCGTGGATACCACCAAGCTGGCTGCTGATGCGGCTGCCACTGAGCAGGCCCGCATTGCCGGCATCCTGCAGTGTGATGAAGCCGAAGGCCGGGGCAAGCTGGCCCAGCACCTGGCATTTAAAACCACGATGTCTGTGGAAGATGCCAAGGCCGCCCTGGCTGCTGCTGAAGTTCCTGAACAGAGCGCGGCTGCACCTTCTGGCCTGCTGAGTGCCGCCATGGGCAACACCAAGCAGCCGGAGATTGCAGCGGACGCTGAAGGCAGCGAACAGGGCGGCGAGCTCAAAGGCGGCGCCAAACTGGCCGCTGCTCATGCCAAGGCCACCGGAGGCAGCAACAAAGTCCACTAACCCGGAACGGCTCGCCACTGGCGGGCGGTTTGAGAACCTGTTTTTAACCGAGAGGAAACAACCATGTCTGATATCTACGCAGGCTCTTCATACGTGCCTTACCAGCCGGCGCCGTTCATTCTGGGCGGCCTGGTGGCATTCGACAGCGGCACTCTGTCCAGTGGCCAGAACCTGGAGCGCGGCACCGTGATTGGTCGTGTGTCTGCCAGTGGTGAGCTGGTGGAATCCCAGCAGGATGCAACCAACGGCTCCCAGAATCCTGTGGGCGTCCTGAACCATGATGCGGATGCTTCTGGTGGCGCCATGAACGTGGTCTTTGCCAAGGGCGGCGATCTGGACAAAACCCAGGTGAAGTTCCACACCAGCTGGAGCGCCACTGAGCAACTGGCTGCCTTCGACGGCACGCCCATCTCACTTGTAACCCCGGAGTGATCGCCCGGTAGCCCTGCGTTACCAGCATCACCTGATTAACCAGATCTGAGGAGATCACCCCATGACCTACAGCACCACTGAGTTGCTGGACGGTACCCGCCGTCTGGATCCGTTCATGCCGTTCCTGCTGAACCTCTTTTGCCCGGGGTTCGTGACTTTTGGCACCAAAGAAATTGCCTTTGATGCCTGGGATGAGGATTTCAAACTGGCTCCGTTTGTGAGCCCCTACGTGCCTGGCCAGGTGAGCCAACAGCCGGGTGGCGAACTTCGGAAGTTCATTCCGCCTTATCTGAAACCGAAGGATGTTGTGAGTCCCGATCGTGTTTTGGAACGTCGTCCCGGGGAAGGGTTCAGTGGACCGCTGACGCCAGAGGAAAGGGCGGACGCGATCCGAATGGATTTGCTGGCCACTCACCGCAAAAAGATCCGTCGCCGTGAAGAGTGGATGCTGGCGCAGGTGCTCCTGACTGGCCAGGTGGTTGTTTCTGGGCCGAAGTATCCGGAGAAACTTCTGGATTTCCGTCGCGACCCGAACCTAACTATTGATATCTCCGGCGGCGCCGGTGCCTGGAACCAGACCACTGCCAATCCAGTTGAGGATTTTCAGGATTGGTTTGAACTGCTGGAAGCTCCGGCAACCCACGTGTTCTTTGGCCCTGGAACTCTGCGTGCAGCCTTTAAAGACGAAGAGTTCAAGGACCTGGCTGAAACCCGCCGTGGTTCCGAGACCCGTTTGGAAATGGCGCCAGCGGAACTGGATGCATCGTACGCTGGCCGCTTCCGTGAAAATGGCGCGGAGCTGTGGGAGTACAAGGGCTGGTACAAGGATGCCCAGGGCAACAAGCAGTACTTCATTCCTTACGGCCATATTGTGGTTGCGAGTGTTGCTGGCGCCAGCGGGGTGCGCACCTATGGCGCGATTCTGGATGCCGGCGCCCAGTACCGAGAAGCAGAAATGTGGCCAAAGAACTGGCCGGACACTGATCCTGGCGTTGAGTACATCATGACTCAATCCGGCCCGCTGCCGGTTCTTCGCCGGATCGACGCCACCCTGTGTGCGAAGGTTCTGCCCACTCCGTAAGCGGAGCGCTGAAACCCTGAACTAAGCCGGCCCTTTTTCACGAAATGGGCCGGCTTTTTCATATCTGAATCAAATCCTGAAAGGTGAATGACATGGCTGCAAAGAAAACCAGAGTGGTGTTTATCAAGCGGGTTGAAGACCGCGATAAATCCACCGGTGAAAAGATCGTGATCAAGGCTGGCACCAAAGGCGAAATGACCGCTGCTGAGCTGAAGAAGTATGAAGGCTGCGTTCGCGTGATCAAAGACGATGGCGAATTGGGTGAGCGCCCTGTGCTTGCCTCTGGCGCTGCACCAGACGCCAGCGGTAGTGCGTCGGACGATGACGAAAACGGCGACGAGCAAAGCGGCAACTGATGGCCAGCAAGTTCGATTCAGTGGCGGACCGGCTTGAGTCCGCCATTGATGAACAGTTCGCCGTGGATGCGGTGTACACCGATAGCCAGGGCGCCAGCTTTGAGATCCGCTGCATTCTGGATCGCGATGTGGAACAGCGCCAGGTGTATGACACCAACCTGCCCACGTTCCGGAACCAGATCGAAATCCGGAAGAGCTACGTGGATCGGCCGCGCCGGGGTGACAAGGTAACCATCGGGCAAACTGATTGGGTGCTGGATGGGCTGATCACCGATGACGGCCATGTGACGAGGCACTACGCAAATGCAAGTTGAAGTTGATCGCTCCAGCCTGCAGGAAGTGCGGGCCCTGCTGGCGAAGTTTTCGGATGGCGCCACTCGTGCGCATGCCAGATCCCTCAACAAAACCATTACAAAGAGCCGCACTGAGTCCAGTAAAGAGATTCGGAAACAGGTTCGCCTGAATGCGGCCTATGTGAAAAGCCTGATGACGATCACTAAGGCCTCACAGAAAAAGCTCCAGGCAAAGATTTCGACACCTTCCCGGGGTCTTCTGCTTTCGCGCTTCTCAACGGATACAAGCATTGCCGGTGACAAGACCAGCTGGCTCAAACCGCCCTCGATTCCGAAGCGTGGAATCCGAGTCAAGGTGAAGCCAACCGGTGGCGCCAAGGTTTTTGAAGGTGACAGCGAGATTAAGGGCAAGCCTTTCTACATGGTTCTGCCAGGCACCAATGGCCGTGTTGCGATTGTTGGCCGGCGTTCGAAGATCGGTTCTGACGGCGGAAGGATCAAAGTCTTCTACGGGCCTTCGCTTTCCCAGGTGTTCACGGATGTGAAAGAGGACATCGCTGAGCCACTGGCGCTTTACCAGCTGCAGCAATTCGAGAAAGAAATCGACGCCATTCTGAGGGGCTTCTGATGCCAGATAGCATTCGAGAACAGGTTGTTCAGGCCTTTGCCGATCGCTTGAATGCGAAGCGTGGCGAGCAGCTGGACAGCGAACAGGATCTCCCTGCACGGGTTATCTGGGATCCTTCCGAAACGGCCGAGAAGCTGAAGTACCGGAAGTATGAAATGACCCTGACGCTCAATGTCGGGGAGATGGCCAAAGTGGATACCACAATCAATTCCAGCGTCCAGGGCAATCAGATGCTGGCAGGGCTGCTGAATGATGCCCTGGCGAGCGATCAGACCCTTGGCGGGCTCTGCAAGCACATTAGCTACACGGATTCGGTTCTGGATTCCCCAGATCCGGGCCAGAACGAAATGATCATTCTGGTGACTTTCCAGATCGTTTACGAAACCAGCAATACCAGCCCTTACCAGTAACACCTCCAGTCAGACAAACCCCGCGCCCGGTGGCGCTTGAAAACCAGGAGAAACCCTATGTCTACAGACAACGCGCTGCTCGAATTTGAAGGCGGGCAGAACGCCTTTCCCATGACTGCATTGTCCGATTCCGGCGATGCGCAAACCTTTGAATCCGGTGAAGAGCTGTGGTCACAGGCTGCCGGCTTTGCGCCTGTGGTTCGGGCTGATGGTGTGGTTACCGGTGGTGCCTGCTCCCCGGCATCTGGCAACGATTCGGTAGCGATCGCAGCTTTCACTGCCTTTTCCCAGGGGCAGGAACTTGCGGTTGCGGCTCAGGCGGATATCGCGGTGACTCGTGCGGTCACTGATACCCACATTGTGAACAGCATCGTGTGTGACAATGCGGGATCTGTTACCGTGGTTCAGGGAACAGAAGGCACCACCTTTTCCGAAACGCGTGGCTCCGCTGGTGGCCCTCCGCTGATCCCAGTTGGCTCCATCGAATTGTCGCAAGTTCGGTTGAACAGCCAGGATGCGGCGCCGGTTACTGAAGGCGAGATCTTCCAGCTGGTGAACGTGCACATGGAAAGTGCCGTGTTCCCGATCGCCACCATTGACTACGTGAATGGTGAGGTGAGCTTCAGCTCCGCGTTGAAGAAGATCCACACTGGCAATGTGACCAAAGGCGTTTATGCCAGCTTTGCCACTCCGGAGTTCATTGAAGCGTTCGATGCTTACGACTTCGTGCCTTCCGAGGTTGGCTTTTCCTCTTCCAGTAAGCAGACCTACACCCGGGTGAAGAACTCCCGTTCCCGGAGCTTGAATAACGCCACCTTCAGCGTGGACCTCACCGATGGCATCAGCGATACCATTGCCATTGCTCAGGGCCAGAACCTGTACTTCCGCTTCTACCCAGACAAGACCCGGCCCCAGCACTTCATTGAGCAGGGCGTTCTGTCCTTTGCGCGGAGCTACCCGCCCGGGGGGGATGTGGTGGCTAATTGCACTATCAACGTGGATGAGAAGGGCAAAGAGGTATCGCTGTGAGTAATTTCGACCTTGCCGCTTTCCGCAAGGCGAAGTTCCAGGAGCGGGAACAGGATGTCCCGCTCTCTGGTCTCACAGCTGCTGGCTTTGGTGGCTATGAAGGTGAGGGCGATGATGCCAAGCCGAAACCCGTGGTTTACCGGGTGCGAGGCCTGACGGCTCAGGAGCTGGCTAAAGCAGACCAGGAAGCGGACAACAGCAAAGTGCTGCTGAAGGTGGCAGAGCAACTGGCCGGCACCGAATCCGAAAGGGCTCAGGGCTTGCTCTCTGGCCTGGGGCTTGGCGATGACACGCCAAAGGCTCTGGCGAAAAAGCTTTCACACATTCAGATGGCGGTGGTCTCACCACAGCTGAAGATTCAGGATGTGGTGCGCATTGCGGATGCGTTCCCCATGGACTTCCTGGAACTGTCCGTTCATATCTATGACCTGACTGGCCAGGGCAAGGTTGCCCAGGTAAAGCGAAAGCCCTCTGGAAAGAGCCAGACATCCAAACCAGCCTAGCCCTGGCGGATCGCAAGGACCGGTTCCTGTTTGAGATCCGGCCTGATGTGTTTCCAGAGGGCTACCTTACGGAAACCGAAGTGGCTTTGTGGGCTCTCTGGTTCGAGGCGCAGAGCAAAAAGTAATGTGCTATGGTTTTACAAACTGTTACACGGAGGTAATCCATGCGCTTCTTAGTCCTGCTGTTAGCCAGCCTTTCATTCTCCGCCGTTGCCCAGGTCTACAAGTGGACCGATGAGAACGGCAACGTTCACTTTGGGAATCAGCCGCCACCTGGTCAGCAGGAGGAAGTGCACATCCGGGAAAGCAAGACGGGATCAATGGTCACGGATAGCCAGCGAGAAATGCTTGACCAGATAGACCAGGAAAGAGCAGATCGCAGAGCTGATAACGATATTGCTTCAACGTCGCAGCAACCCCGTGCTGAATCCAGTTCGTGCCGCAAGGCGAAAATTATACTTCAAAGGTATGAGAATGAACTCGATCAGTTGCTCAGGCGCGGCTACAAGCAAAGTGAGCGGCGTGATGCGGAGGACCGCGTAACTCGCTGGGAAAGCGAAGTGGCTTACTACTGCAGCTAGAGCAAATCCTGAATTAAACAACCCTGCTTCGGTAGGGTTTTTTTATGCCCGGAGAAAACATGGCAGACCTCAAGAAAACGGTAGAGCTGATCTTCGGCGGCGTTGACGACACTGGCGGTGCCATCAACTCAGTTGGACGTGGGCTGGATGGCCTGGTGAACAAAACCGGCAACGTGACCGGCGTTCTGGCCGATATCACAGACAGTATCGTGAAGCTGGATCTTGCTCTGGCTGCTGCTGGTGTGGGTATCACCGCCTTCGCAGTGAAGCTGTCGGATGATTTCGATACGGCCTTTGGTGAGATCGCCACCCTGATCGGGCAGCCAGCGGACAACCTCCGGGATTTTCAGGACCAGATCCTTTCGTATTCTGAGACCTCGACCGCCTCTCTGGACGCAATAACCAGCGCTACATATAGCGCAATCTCTGCGGGCGTTGATTACAAGGATTCGCTGGAACTTCTGGCTGCGGCTGAAACATTGTCCATCGCCGGTCGGGCGGACCTGGGCGAAACCACTGCCGCCTTGGTCAGCACTCTAAATGCGTTCGGCGCATCGGCAGATCAGGCCGGCGCATTCGCTGATGACTTCTTTACAACTGTTCAACTTGGCCAAACGACGATACCGGAACTGGCGTCTACAATCGGTAGGCTAGCCCCTATCGCTGATGCGGCAGGGCTTTCGTTTAAAGAGATTGGCGCAGCCATTGCCACCATTACTTCTGGAACCGGCACCAGTACTGCCGAAACAATTACTGGCATAAGGGCTGCCCTTAACTCAATTATAGGCCCGTCAAAGCAGGCAACTGAACTGGCCAATGAGCTTGGCATTGAGTTCAACGCCAGCGCCCTTGCAAGCAAGGGACTTGCAGGTTTCTTGCAAGAGGTAACAGATAAGACTGGCGGCAACGTGACCGTTCTCAGAGAGCTCTTCGGCACGCAAGAGGCGCTTGTTCCAGTGCTTGCCTTAACTGGCGAAAACTCCGAGAGGCTTTCGGAAAGTCTTGAAAAATACGGCAGCAACGCAGGTGATGCGGTAACTGCCTCAAAGGAACTGACCAATACCCTTGGGCTGCTTGGACAAACCCTTCAGAACAACGTTAATTCAGCGCTAATCGAACTGGGCTCAAATCTCACGGACGAAACCCGCTCTGCGGTGGAGTCAATCACCAGCATCTTCAATTCCCTGGGCAATGAGATAAAGCTGGATGATGGCGCGTTTGCACCGATCCTGAACGGCCTGGAAGGGCTTGCTCAGGACATCGATCAGAAGCTTCAGGTTATTGCCCAAAACTTCCCTGAAGCGCTCTCAGGGCTGGACTTCTCTGACCTTCTTGAATCCTTTGGTGATTTGGGTGGTGAACTGGATGATTTGTTTGTGGGCCTGTTTGGCAACGTGGATCTTTCCACCGTGGAAGGCCTGCAGTCTGCGATGCAGCGGGTGGTGGATGCGTTCACCGCGTTGGTGCAGGTCTCCAGCGGAATTGCCGAAGGGCTTGAGCCTCTATTCCAGGCCATTGGCAAAGGGATCGAGGAATTCGAACAGCTTGATGGCACCACCAAGAAAACGGTTGGTGAGATCCTGGGTGTTGGGAAAGCGATCGATACGGTGCTTCCGGCCCTTGGAGGTTTGGCCGGAGGGCTGAGTAGTGTTGGTACTGGTCTGACTGCTCTAGCTGGCGCTCAGGGTTTCAAGGCGATTATCGGCAACCTGAACAGCATTAAGGGGATTGCTGCAACTACAGCGGGAAAGGGTGGCCTGCTGGGTCTGGCTTTGACTGGCGGCTATGCCTTCGGAACATTCATCAATGATTATATTGAGGAAGAATTTGGTTCCATTGGCTCCAAGCTTTATCAGTACTTCAATGCGGATGAGATCAAATCTCTAGCCGAAAGCTTCGCGCCTGCCACCGGTGAGATCAAAAAGCTGCAGGACGAAACCGAAGAACTTCGGCAGATCAGTCAGCGCTACGACGAGATGAACAAAACCCTTGGCCAGACCATGGGTTACACCACTGAAATCACAGAAGAGCAACGCCAGGAGTTCAACCGTTACGCTCAGCAGTTGGTGGACAATGCCAACAAGACTGAGGAATTCAGTGGCTCACAGCGCGGTATTACTGATGCCGTTGAAGAACTGAATCGTCAGGTATCGGCGAGCGGTGGTGCCCTCGGTGAAGTATCGAAAACCACGGAAGTGCTCGCGGAGAACAACAAAGCTCTTCAGCTGGGCTATGACGAAGCCACCGGTAAGATCAATTCCTTCTCCGGAACCATCGTCAAATCCGGCAATGCCATGGAGGACACCGCCAAGAAAACGGAAAAGGCGGTGGAGAAATCTGAAGAGTTCTTCATCGAGATGGAGAAGATCGCCAGCAATGAGCGAATCAAGAACATCGAGGCGAAGATCTCGCTGGACATTGCTGAAGTCGAAGCCAATGCCAAGCAGGTTGAGGCCATAGCCGACACGATCAGTGACACCTTCGAGAGCACAGGCAAGACAATTACTGACCTCTTCAGCGGTTTCGATGATGCGAGTCGCCTCACTCAGATAAGCATCAATGAACAGCTCCGCAAAGAAAATGAGTACCGCGAACAATCCCTCAATGATCAGAGCAAGCTGACTGAAGCGCAGATTGAGTACATTCGCCAGAAAACCCGGCAACTCCAGAATGGTGACGCGATGATCAAGGTTTCCGGCGATGGCCTTCAGCCGCATCTTGAGGCGCTGATGTTCTCTCTCCTTGAGGGAATCCAGGTGCGCATGAATGCGCAGGGTGAAGAGCTGCTACTGAGGCTTAACGGATGATGCTTTTTATCACTGCTCCTGAGTTCGATTTAAATGGTCTGGTGACTGTGAACAACCCAGACCCTCGTGGCCTCGCTGACTTTTCCCGAAGGGTTTCGCGCACGGCAACGCTGGATGGGGAAGCTGAGATCAATGATTTTGGTTACTCGGATGCTGACCGGGTGCTCAGCATTGAATGGACCCCTTCAGGTAAAGACCAGGTGGAGAACGTGATCCGCATGGTTAAGGCCTATGGCCGTTTGATTGTGTCGTTTGAGGAGGGGTGCTTTATCGGCGCCCCGGAAAACTATTCTGAAGCCACTGAATCCATCAGGCTGGTGGTTCTTGTTGAGAGGCGAATCGATCAATGAAACTGACTACTGCAATCCGTTCGGAAATTGCGCAACTCATCATCTCAAAAATCGCTAACGGATCAATAAGCTCGCCGATCATAGAGGTATACGACGGTGCGGAACCGGCTTCTATGGGGCAGAGCATCACCGACACATTATTGGCAGAGCTAGCATTGACCAACACTGCGGC
>NZGD01000194.1 GCA_002690925.1 Rhodopirellula sp. | reverse complement strand
GCGCCATGAATCGGCCAAAGAAACCGACAACCAGAGCGTTTTCAGGAATCGAAGCCTCCGCTCGCAGATCCCTCGAGTCATCCCCAAGAAATGCGGCTGTTCTTATACCGTTCGTAACCGCGACAACCTTTCCTTTGCCAGACAGAGCGGGGAAAGTAGCACGGAAGTTTTCTGCCGCGTCCTCACCAACCGGGTTCACCAGATTTGCCATGGCAAACAACCGGGCCATAACAAATTTCTTTACCTGGCCAAGCCGGCCCTTGAACTGGCCCGGCATAAAAACATCGTGGGTGGTAATCACATGAGGAATACGCAAAAGCCACAGGGGCAATGCAGCGATCAGCCCGGCGGTGAATCCGTGGGAGTGAACCAGATCCGGCCGGTTCGCTAAAACCTCACGAACAAGAGCCAGCAACAAAGGAATCAAGCCCTCGGAAGTCTGAGAACTACAACTGACGTTGGCCAAGGGCCCTACCAGAGACTGCAACGCGTCAGACCGGGGCGACACCAGCCTGAAAGCATGGCTCTTTAACGCTTCATCACCATAGACATAATAGAAGTAGGTTCTGATTCCCCCACCAGGATGCCTCGCAAACACAACAACTTGCATCAAAATTCCTTTTCTGGAGGCACGATCAGCGCCTGCCGGACAGATCGACCAGATTACTGAAACGGTTTTTACGGAGTGTTCGTACTGACGTGGCCCCTGAAGTTTCCGGGACAACAAGGTTCAACTGCGTTAACCGGTGAAAGACAACAACAGCGCCGGCAAACAGATACCAATAGTACTGGGAAAGCCCCCAGTAATTCAGGCTGTATACCGCGTACATCCAGAACACAGCCGTCATCGCTTTGTTCAGATTTACATAGAAAATATCAGACCCATGCTCCGCGATGCGCTTGTTGTTTTCGGCTAACCCCCTATAAACCTTGAACAAAAACCTGAGAAAAATGAACATGCCGACGATGCCCAACTCGATCAGCAATTCGGCATAGAGGTTGTGCGATGCCTGGCGCCTGCCCAGTATATGTGTTTTCGCCTCGGGCGTAGTGCCCAGCCCATGCCCTACAATTGGTCGCTCCAACCCCAGGGAGAATTCATTCATCAATCCCTCGAGGCGACCTTCCGCTGATGCTGCGTTGGATGTTTCGGATTGGCCAACCAGTGACAGGTAACGATCTTTCTGCTCATCCGTCATCACCTGCCATCCCGCCATGCCCACCAGAATTGCCACAACAACCAGACTGAACTTGTGGCTCGACTCCTTAAACACAAAAAAAGCGATTACCAGCAGAGCGAGTAACGCCCCCCGCGATTGAGTGAGAATCAAGGCGTAAAGAAGTGGCGGCATCAACAGCAAGTAAAGAAGCCTGGCCTTAAACCCGGATGACCACAGAAGATAATGAAGAAAGGGTATTGCGGTTACAATCACAAAACCCAGCTCATTCGGATTAATCACATCCGATGGTGCGCCTGACAATCGTTGGGAGAATTCACCACCACCTATATAGGTACTACTGCCCCAGTATCCTTCGGTCAGATTCAGAAATAATGGTTCAAATACCCGGATTAACTGGCAACCTATAAAAACCAGCAAGAAAATCTTCAATCGACGATCTGAATCTACCAGCAAGACTGTAAAGAAAAAGAAAGTGATAGCCTTAATAAAATCGCTCAGATTATTCTTAACCACACTACCTGGCCACTCTACCAGAGGTAATGAAACGGCAAGATAGATCAGCAACACCAATAACGAAGCTACGATAGGATCTTTTGACCAACCCCTGAATTTTTCCCGCTGTATAAAAAGGCTGATAGAAATTATCAGGGCCAATAACAGCGTTGGCCTCAGCAACCCGTAACCGGGAATGCGCTGTGAGAGGTGCAGAAAGAAATCAATCAGATAATAAATGAACAGACCGAAGGTAAACGAACTGGCCTGAAACCTTGCCGGAGCTCTCTGCTCATCAAAGTAATCTGCTGACGACAACTTTAAGACCGTGTTACCCATAAGGCGTTTCTCTCAAGGCCTTTCGCCACTTCAGCCCCAACAATTCGATACCCGACACCGCTTTCAGAAACTGAAACTGATCTGAAGAGCTGGCGTGACGGCGCATGGCGTATCTCTGACGGTGTTCCCCGCTATCGGCAAAGGCCACGGCAGCGCATGAAAACCCAGCTTCACGAATCACTTCAACCTGCCCGCCAACAAAATCATCCGGAGTGCCATTGGGGTAGCAAAAAGAACGCACTGCTTTACCAAGGTTTTGCTCCAGCGCCTCACAACAGCCAAGAATTTCGTTACGAGCCTCCGCCAGGCTAACCCTGGCGAGCGATGGATGGGTTACCGTATGGCCCCCTACTTCAAGCCCTTCGGCCTGCATTTCTTCCAGCTGCTGCCAGGTAACCGCCCGGCAGGCTGCCGGAGGACCTTTCGGCAGCTCTACCTGCCAGGCTCTGGCCATTGCGGCAAGGCACCGCAACTTTTCCGCGTTACCAGCCCTGAGCAGGGTCTGATTAATACGCCAGAACACCTGCTCAAATTCGCCTGCTTTTACCGGAGTCTGGACCTTAAACAAACCGAAATCGAATCTGTTCCCGGATTCCGGCGACCGCTCCAGCAAGTAACGCAACTGATCAGGCCACAGCCACAAATCGCCGCTTACGAAGCCCGTGGTTACGTAAAAAGTAGCAGGCACTCTGTATTTTTTCAGTACTGGCCACGCAATGGAATAGAAATCCTCATAGCCGTCATCAACGGTTATCGCAATGCTGTTCCTGGCCAGCGCCTCACCCTCGTGCAACGCCATCGCAATGCGCGATACCGTTACAGGATTGAAATACTTCGAAATATAGCGAACCTGCCGCTCAAACTGGTCGACACTGACAGACCCGGGCGCCGATGCCTCTGAAAAACGATGATACATCAGAATACGGGGGCGGTTCGCGGTAATCGCCCTGGCCATGGCATAACCACCGAACGTACCGGCCAGTTTAATCAACCTCGACGCGTTCACCGGACCTCCGCATCAGGCAGGCCCACCCGGTTCGACACTACCCTGGCATACAGGGCTGCGTAAGACTCGATCATCGTTTGTAAACCATGCCTGCGATGAGCTTTCTGATAACCGGCCTCACCCATCGCTTTGGCCAGACCGCCCTGATCTTTCAGTAAATCCTCCAAACAAGCAGCCAGCCGCGTGATATCCCCACGGGGAAACAGGTATCCGGTTACACCGTGCTCCACGGCCTCGCTATTACCTCCCACATCCGAGGCAATCACGGGAAGGCGAGCCTGCATGTATTCTACAATCGCATTGGAGTACCCCTCTGATTCGGAACAAAGCAACCCGGCATCCATTGCACGGAGGATGTCCCTGACATCGGAGCGCACTCCCAGAAAATGCACACGGTCCGAAACGCCCAGAGACTCTGCCAGTAACCGGTAAGGCTCCTGATCACCCGCGCCAATCAGGACCAGGTGGCTATCCGGTACCGGCTCGCTGACCCGGGCCATCGCCCTGATCGCATCGGCTATACGTTTTATCTCACGCAAATTCGCCACCAGAACAACAAACCGACCGCGTCCCGGCAGACCAAGACCGCTCAGTACCCCGGGCCGTTTTTCGGGCGGCAGGGGCGACAGGTCACCACCTGGCGCCGGATAACCGTTGTAAATCACCGAAATCCTGGCGGCGGAATACCCCTCTTTCTCAGCAGTCACCCGTTTAACCGCCTCACTATTTGCAACAACGCCACGCACGAAACGGGCGGTCCGCCTGAGCGCCCACAGATACTTTCCAGTGTACCAATACCCCATGTCCCTGCGAGAAATTAATGTGGGAATACCCATAAGAGAGAAAACTGGCGGGCATATAACCGATGAATCGTTAAAGAATACATGGCACAGGACGATACCTTCTTTCTTTTTTCGCCGCGCAAACCGAAACATGGCCAGCCACGTCTTGATACTGAACAGCCTGGAGGCCCCCAACACCTCTGCCTTGCAGGGCATATTGCCTGCCTTAACATAATCGGACGACCGAAGTAGCAATAGCTCAGGCTGGAACCGATCCACCGGGAGATTTGCGATAAGCTGCAGTAACTGCCCCTCTGTCCCCGCATGGGGGCTGGTGAAATTGTCAATCACGAACAGAATACGAACCGGACATCCCTTTTCCATAACACCTGTTTCCAGAGCACCTGCCTTTTCCATAGTACATGGCCCAACCGCTCAATGTGCTTTCTCTGCACCAAATACAACGCTCATGGCCCGAATGGGGTCACCAAGGCCGGCTTTCAGCAAATGGAGAATTGCGGTCGAATAGCGCTTTTGTTGCCAATAGACCTGCCCAATCCTGAAATTCAGCAGCGCACGCCGTTTCCGGATGGTAGACCGCCGATAAGGGTACCGGGCAGCCGCACGCCGGAGAATTTCAAACCCTGTTTGCCAGCGCCTTTCCAACCCCTGGTTACTTATCGACGCCTCATGCTTTCGGTAGTAAAAAACAGTGCCCTTCATGAAGGCAAACGGCGCCGCTTCTGCAATTCGAACCGCCATATCATGATCCTGGCTGGCACGGAAACCTTCTTCAAAAAATCCAACCTGATCGTATACCGATTTACGCACCATAGCGCCGCCCGGCAAGGCCATGTAGCAGTCCAGGAGCAAGCGGTTCGGGTCTCCGGGTTCGACATGCCCGTCGCCTGGAATGGGGAATAACTCGCGACCATCTTCTGAAGTTGCCATGGCTTGCCCGTATACCATGCCAACTTCAGTGTTGTTCTCTAAAAACTCCACCTGCCTGCTCAGCTTTTCCGGGTGGAGCAGATCGTCGCTGTCAAGTATCACGAGATAACGACCGTTAGCCGCCCGCAAACCAACATTCAGTGCGGCGGACTGCCCACGGTTACTGTGATTTTCATGGGTTAACAACGTCAGTTTACCGGCAGCTTCATATTCCTGCAGAATCTCGAAAGTGCCATCGGAGGAGCCATCATCCACAACGATGTACTCAATATTCCCGTAGGACTGGTTGAGCACTGATTCGACGGCTTCGGCAATAAACCCGGCCCGGTTATAGGCCGGAGTGAGAACTGTCACTAAGGGTTGCAAACCACCACCTATTTAATCCGGAAAAGCATAAACTGGGTAAACCGATTCAACTGGCCGACAGCCAGGCCCATAGATACGCATCCACCAGCCATTATCCGGCCAGAGCTTCGACACAAGGTAAACAATTCTCGCCATGATCGCCATCACAGCCTGTTCATTTATACGCTTTGTAAACTTCTGTCAAAACGCGGTACCATTTGTTCGTTCTGGTAATACTGCGAAGCAGGCCCTCGGCATCTCCGGCGATCTCTATAGACTTGATCACTCTTTTTGATCATTCTCTTTGGTCACTCTCTTTGATCATTCTTCCGGACACAGAAAGGTAATTGTCATGAATAGCCCACTTCTGCCCACCCCAAAGGGCGCTCCGGCCCTGGTAACAGGCGTACTGGCTGCTACTCTCAGCTTCAGTTCCATGGCGGCACCTGCCATCACATCAGTGATCGTAGAAGATCCTGAGAGCGACGACACCACCATCACAGTTCAAGGTTCCGGCTTTGGCGAAAAGTCCCAGGCGGCACCCGTTCTTTTCGACCAGGTGGATTCCAGCTATGAAAATGGGACTCTCAATGAAAGTTACCAAACCTTAACAGATGGCGCCAAGGTCCCGACAACGGGTCAAGGCCAACCTTCGATCTGGTCAGCCGCTTCAAGTGGGGCCTGGGGGTCATTTCCGCCCGAAATAACATCGCAGTACCCTCCACGCCACAACAACTCCGGCAAGCACTATCTAATGCTCGGTCATAACTCAACGGTGGGCAACCCTGTGGCATACGGGGGCAACTCTGGCTGGGAGACGCCTGTTGACAATACCCAGCTCTATGTTTCCTGGTGGTTCAGACCCAAATACGCTCCTCAATGGTACTGGCGCCTTGCGCCGGTGAACCTTACTGGCCAGTTCCAGGAGGGCGAAACCCTGAATGTAGGGGGGCTGACCAAAGCAACCTTTATCGGAGTAGATGAAGAAGGCCAGATTAACCTGGTATTTGATGGGAAACCGCCGAGAACGGCTGTTCTTCTGGGAGTGGAAATTCTGGGCGAGAGCTCAGGGGCCACCTCTACTTTTCCGGAAACATTTGTTGGCTCCGGCGGGCCCGGTTATGAAACACCGGGCTCACAGAAATACATAAGGATTTGGGAAGACCCCCGGGGCAAGGAGGGAATCCGGTTTTCCTGGACGCAAATGCATCAAACTGTCGGCTCGGTCGTTAACTGGTCCACGGCTCCTGTAAACGGTGGGGAATGGAACCACCTTGAACTGGAAATGGATACACAAAAGGGCTGGGTAAGGCTGAGCGTTAACGCGCGTGAGTTAACAAGCTTCTCCATTGACCCCTCTCTCGATTACAGAGGCAAATGGAGCCCAACCGTTGCGTTAATGGGCCTGAACGGTAAAGTTGGCAGATTGCAGGAAAGCTACTTGGATGACATCTATATCGACAATACTTTGCAGCGCGTTATGTTAGGAAATGCTCCGACCATTGACCAGGTGACTCTCTATGAGAACCAGCGCCCGGTCAAATGGTCTGATAACCAGATCGAATTGAAACTATACCAGGGCGCAATCGAAAATCTCGACGCCGCGTATCTGTATGTGTTCGATTCGTCAGGGCTGACGAACTCCGAGGGTTACCCCCTGTGCATGGAGTGCAAGCTTCCTCCCGAAAAAATTGAGCTGATTGTTGACTAGTTCTGAGCCCCTGGAAGCAGTGTTCAGGTCAGGGGTCGATCACTGGGTAGCCTATAGCGTCAGCGGTTTCGAGAATCACGCGTTTCAGGGCCGGATCAGACAGCAGACGATGGACCAGTGGGTGGCGGGGCATGAAGGCCGTGCTACGCTCCCACAAGGTAATTGCAGGCTCATTGGCATGCATGGACGAGGGATAGATGATCCCATGCGCCCGGGGGTACGCCTCATATAGCCGCTGAGCCCAACGCTGGGCCCGGGGTCGTGGCCCGGTGTTGATCGCCATGCTGGCGCCGATCTGGGTTGCGAAGGAACCGCGTAAATCCAGCAAGGTCAGTGGCGCGGTGAGAGCAAAAGCACTCAGAACAGGTACCCCGTCCTTTCGATTGATCTTCCGGGTTCCCTGGAAGAACTCAGCCAGGCAAGTAGGGATGGCCCGGGGGCCGATGGCGCCGTAGAGGACTCCTCGCTCACCATTACCCGGCTGGCCAACTTTGTTTCGCAAATGGTGGTCGAAACGGGACGACGTGGGACCGAAATACCGGAAGGTATTCCATGACACCGGATACGGCCCTTCGGTGCGAAATACCCGAAAGATCTTCTCCCCGGCCTTCAGATTGACGGTTTGAGGCGGGATGCTTTTCAGTGCGTCGACATCTGGCGGCTCTGGAAACTTTGCCATCAGATATCCCTGATCAGGCTCAGGACAGGCTCAGCCGGGTACCCAGCGATCAGCCAGTCACGGGGAGACAGGTTTTCTTCCAGTTCGGAGCTCCATAGGTCGTTGTTCACCTGCGTCATGAACTGCTGAACTGTGACCGG
>NZGD01000193.1 GCA_002690925.1 Rhodopirellula sp. | reverse complement strand
TCGGCCTGCAGCACATCAGAGTCGAAATTGTCATCAGTGAATTCTTTTACGGCATCAGAAGCCATCGTCTGCTTTCCTTCATTTACTGGTAAATCGTCGTTCAGGCCATTTTCCCACCTGCCAACGCGTCAAATGACAGCGGCAGCAAACACTCCTACGGCCTCAAGATTGTAGGAACCGAGGCCACTGTGTCAATTTGATGCAAGCCCTCGGCACAGCAAAAGCAGCCAACCCGACTGCAAGTTTTACGAACCATGACACGCCTTGCGACCACCATTGAACCTTAACAAACAGTTTGAAGTTCACTGACTCGATGGCAGGAATGCCTTGGTTCTCACCGCTTGCCGTGCAAGACTTGGGCCAATTGGTCAAGAATCAACGCAGTTGCGCCCCAAATCCGGTGCTTTTGATGAGTTAGGGCAGGAGCTCGAAAACGCAACTGATCAACCTCTTCCTTATCCGCCACAACCCCGCGCTGCATGACCACATAGCGACCGCGGAAGTTGGCATCGAAAAACCTCGGAACTTGTCGCGAAGAAGAGCAATCCGCACTTTCATGAGCTGCTGCGGGTTCAAATACCATCGTCTTCAACTGCGTCAGCGGCAACGTGATCACCTGCGCGACCTCCACCGGATCAGGGTCCCACGGGCCAGGATTCTCAATCAGGGCCACAACCGGATGCACCAAGTTGTCACTTGCATAGACAAACTGGGGTGATAGCTGTCCACAGATGGTTTTGACCTTCGCATCGACCCCCAGCTCCTCTCGAAACTCGCGGAAGGCTGCGTCAAACATCGTCTCACCGGCTTCAACATGTCCCCCGGGCAAGCAGACTTGCCCTCCATGATGCTGCAAGTTCAGCGGTCTGAGTGTCAACGGAATCACCCACCCCTGCTTCGGGCAGTGATACAACGTCACAGCTACAGCAGCCATTCGTGACTGGGGTCTCGATGGTCCGCGATGCCGTCCGTACGACAACTCCGGCACCCACCTTGGCCGTGGCAAAGGTGTGCCGTCACAAAGACGAGAACTGATACGATCAATTTCGGTGCGAGAAACCGGCATGCATCCGCCACGTCATCTCAAGTCGCAGCATGTTTCCACTATTCGTCGAAGTCCTACATCAAAGTTTCGAGCAAACGTCTCAGCTTTCTTAGCTCAACGCGCTGATCCATTTCATCGCACGGCGTCATGTGAACAACCAAGCCACGATCATACTTGTCGCGTTCAAGTTGCGTCACGATCTTACCGTAATCAACCTCTCCCTGACCAACGCTGACCTGAAACGCATCAGGACGGGTATCGCGGAGGTGCACATTGCAGACAAACTTCAGAATTTTATCGAGATTTTTTCCGTTGGCACTGCCGCAAATGTAAACACTGGGATCAAGCGTGATCCCTAGGCCATCAACGTTGTTGCACAACACCATCAAAGTATCAGGGTCCTCACTAAGGCAACCCAGTTGACTTCGAACTGCAACGCGAATTCCCTCGGTTTCAGCGATCGTCACAAGTTGCTGTAGATGCTCCACTTCTTCGTTGAATGGAGTTCCATGCTCACCCGAAGGCACGGTGACGTTGACCACCTTGGTGGTCTTGGCAATACGACAGAACTCTTTGAAGTCCTCGTAATGCTGGTCGCCCTTGCTGCCCAACTCCAGACTGTAACTGGAAATATCCAAACGGTGAGTGTGCCTCAATATCTGAACCGCCCGATCCGGATCACTCAAAAGCTGACTTGGCTTGAGCGTTCCAGATTCGTGAACCGCTATCTCAACGGCCGCAAATTCAAGATCAGTTAGAACCTCGATGGCCTCTTCGAATTCCATCTCGGGCCAGCACTCAGTCGACGCTGCTACAAACACGTTGTAATCCTTACTTAGCTACCTTGAATCCATCAGGCCCTGACAACGACAGCAACCGTTACGTGGGCCACCTCGCTTCACAGAACAATACCACTACTACAATGATATCATTTCCAATCAGACATTCGTCGTAATCGGGGCCGCTGCAAGCTCGCCCAAAGGGGCTAGACTGCTTGCACCTGACAGCTTACCGATTTCACCCCCTGTCGCAACAGACCGATCGGGAGCAGGAAAGCAATGCTTTCCAAATTTCAGCAATACTTTTTTGCATTCCGGATCCCGACATCACTCTGAAACAGGTGCATTCCCCCCCAGCCACTCCATGATTTCATCGGCAACCTGCTCAATCGTCTTGCCGGCTGTATCAAGACGGTGGTCTGCTGCTTCCTGGTATAGGGGATAGCGGGCCTTCAGCAACTCGCGAATCTCCTGAGATTCATCCAGAGTGGTCAAAGCTGGCCTTTGCTCGCTACTGGCATCATCCTGCTGCAACCGACGCGCGATGGTATCCGCATCGCAGTCGAGCCAAATACAAACCCCCGTGGAACGGATGATTGCCCGATTACCATCACGCAAAATGGCCCCACCGCCTAGCGAAACAACAGCATTTTCAGTTTGAGAAACCGACTCAAGAGCAGTGGATTCCAAATCGCGAAATGCCACTTCACCGCCATCCCGAAAGATCTCACTGATCGACTTGCCAGTGTTTGCCGCCACCACGCCATCCAAGTCAATCACCGTGCGTCTCAGCGATCTCGCAAGCAAAGACCCCACCGACGTTTTGCCTGTGCCGCGAAATCCTGTCAGGTAAATGTGTTTTGTATTGACCATGGAAACCATTCTGGGAGACAGCAGGCAAAAGAGCGAGTCCCCTCACGAACACTGATCTCACGATCACCACCCTAGTATCAACAGCAAAGTCTGCAACCGACATCATTGCCATTGGACGCATTCCTTGCAAATACCCAACATGCGACTTCACACAGCCCACTGCGGAGAGCGTTCAGTATACCGCCACTGCCGTCCCGAGAGAGAGATGCCGCCATGCTTGCACTGAATGCCCGAAGCTCGCTACCGCTTCACCTAGCATGCCCGAAGCTCGCTACCGCTTCACCTAGCATAAAGTGCCGGATCACTGACGTACCCGCTAATGGACGGTCTCGCCCTGAGTCTGAAATCCAAGGTATGCTGGAAGTGGCCAATCTGGCAGATAACTAGCACCTACGAGACGCTCCCAAACCCGAACCGGATGCACCACAACCAGACAGTGAACCTGTCTCCCACCATGAACCTCTGCACCTATCCCGTTGAAAGGCGACGTTGCAAACGGGTGCCTTCTGCACACTTAACCCGCATCCGCTCAATCAACCCAACTTGGAAACGAGGTTGATCACTTCATGATTGACTCCAACGACAATCGTTCCCACGAAGTCGGCCGTGGATCAACGACTGATTCAACTGAGCCATCCACGTCAAAGTCTTCGCGTCGCCCTCGATGGTGGATGCCATTGGCAACTGTCTGCTTAGCGCTGTTGCCCTTTGGTATTTTAGAAACGACTCTTCGTATTTTCGCCCCACAATCAATGCAAGACATCGCTCTTGATCCCTACGTTGATTTGCAACAACTGGAACCGCTGTTTCAACTGGACGCGTCCACAAATGAGTGGAAAATCCCTGAGCACCGGATGAACTTCTTTCGACCTGCTGTATTTTCCGCCAGAAAGAAAGACACAACCAAGCGAATCTTCGTTCTCGGTGGATCGACGGTCCAAGGAAGGCCGTTCTCTACGGAAACTGCTTTTCCCATCTGGCTGGAGATGCGTCTGCGAGCAGCATTTCCCAACACCGACTTTGAAGTCGTTAATGTTGGTGGCATTTCTTATGCCAGCTATCGCGTTTCCAAGCTTGTCAAAGAAGTGCTGGAACACAAACCGGATGCCATTGTGCTATACACCGGACACAACGAGTTTCTGGAGGACCGTGAATACGGAACACTGATAGATGCGGGACCAATTCAAACGTGGCTGTCAAGCATCGCGGGCAACATTCGCACTGTCTCTTGGATACAGGAACGCTTTCAATCTGACGCGAAATCAATATCAACGATGCCAACCGAGGTTGACGCGCGCCTCGACCATCTTGGCGGGCTTGAAAAATATCATCGTGATCCAACCTGGCGCCGTAGTGTCGAGGAACATTTTGACATCGTGTTTCTGGCGATGGTGAAACAAATTAAAAACGCTGAGATACCATTGTGGGTCTGCATGCCAGTTTGTGACTTGGTCAACACTCCGCCATTCAAAGTCGAATTGGCAAACGAGCTTTCCACCGCACAACATGCGCAATGGAAACTGGCATGGAGTACTGCCAACAACGATCAATTCACTGCACCACAGCGACTGAACGCCTGCAACCTTTGTTTATCACTTGATCCGCTAGATGCTGGTGCTCACTATATTGCCGGTCGACTGTTTCACGAACGGGGGAACATCTCAGAGGCAAGCAAGCATTTAACTCTGGCCAAGGATCTTGATGTGTGCCCATTACGAGCAACGACGAACATCGAGCAATCAGTCGTCGGAATTGCAAACGAGGAAAACATTCCAATCATTCGCACCCACACTCTCTTTGATCAACGCGATGCAAATGGCAATCGAATTCCCGATGGCATTGCTGACCCTGAATTATTTGTTGATCACCTGCACCCTTCAATAAGAGGGCACCAGATACTCGGCAGGGCACTGGCTGACAGCATGATTCAAAACAAGCTATTTCCTGAACTGCCACGTCCACGCGACATGCTGCTTCTACAACAGCATGAAGAAACATTGTCACAACAACACCTAAACGAACTGAGTGAGGCGTATTACACACGGGGCAAACAGCGTCTGGAAGGTTTGCGTCGCTGGGCGGCCGGGCGGGTCGGGCAAACCCCTGAATTGCAACAAGACTGACAGCACCCCGGAAATGACCTAGACTTCCCATCACATTGAACGTCTTGAACGCCGTAAAACGGCAAGTATCACAAGCCTTTGTCAACACACATTCACTGGCAGAAAAAATGAAACGAATCCTGTGCCTTTTGTTTTTTCTATTCGCAATTTCCCCACCTTCATTCCAGCGAGGCGGCTTTGCCCAGAACGCCGACCCCGTGCTGGCCAACAACAGCAAAGCAACAGCCTCTGCTCAAGACTCAGCTGTCGAAGAGTTCTCAAACACTGAAGAGAGTGAACAAAACGCAGATCCCCAAGTCCTGATCGAGGAATTGGTCGGTCCACTTGATACCGACAGCATCGATGCTGAAACAATTGCAGCAACTTCAGGCTGGATTCATGCAAGCGGACTCACTGAGTTACTGGGTCCACTAACGCCGCTTGCTTTATCGCCTTTTTTTGGAGTGACATGTCTTTCGGCTATTTCTCTGTGGGGTCCCGAGTGGGCCAGCAGCAGCCCGATGCTTGGTGCCAACGGTGCTCTGCGAAGTGAAACCATTTTCATCATCTTTCTGGTGCTGACGATCATCAGCAGCGTGCCTCGATTCACCAAAGTCAGCAAACCCCTTGCTCAAGCGGCGGATCGACTAGAAGCCTACGCGGTGATCATCATTTTGCTGGTGATCAAGATGACCACGGCCATGGAAACCCCCGGCGACGAACCAGCTGCAATGTTAAAGATGGGTGTCCTTAGCATGAGTTTCGATACATTTCTGGCGATTGCGATGATCTTCAACATTCTGATTATCAACAGCGTCAAATTCTTTTTCGAGTTTCTGGCGTGGCTGACCCCGATTCCCTTTCTGGATGCCTTGTTCGAACTGTGCAACAAGACGCTTTGCCTTGGTTTGATGGCGATCTACGCATTCAGCCCCACCTTGGCCACCATTATCAACCTGGCATTCTTTGTCGTCGCATTGATTATGTTCCGCTGGATTTATCGACGTACATTGTTCTATCGCAGCATGGTTCTTGACCCTGTGCTTGCTCGGTTGTGGCCACCGTATGCAAAGCCACAAAACGCAGAATTGGTTGTATTCAACCGCACCGAACTGGGAAATTTTGCTGCCAAAAGCCGACTCCGGCTGATGTACTGCGAAGAGAAATCGGCCGGGTGGATTTTACAGGAATCACGCTGGTGGCTTCCGCAACGGGAGCACATCATTGAGCGCAACACCGGCATAAAAATGCACCTGGGCTGGATTATGCATTCAGTAAAGTTCAACAGCGGTGACAAAGAACACTGCCTTACATTCAGCCGGCGTTACAACGAAGAAACATTGCGGACACTCGCCGAAAAACTCGGGATCGCAATGACCACAGATGCGGTCGAACACAATGATGCTGAACGAGCGTTGGAATTTGGCTAGTACGGAGCCACATCATGTACTGCAAATAATCGCAGGCAGTCCCTTTACATTGCCGATTGCCCATTGCGAACGTTTTCAAAACACCATTGAATGCGATTAGAAAAACCGCATATCAATCATTTCCAAAGAAACCTGAAAGCGAAATGATCTGAAGCGTGGCCTGCGCGTTTTTGGTTTGGGAGACATCATTACCTTCGCCTCCACGCGTGCTGAACGGTCATCATCATTAGCGTCAAGATCTTTCCGGCTTGTCCTCTGTTTTTCTGGAACCTCCTTTTCACTGAGTTGTTAGTCGGCATTGGAATCTGCCATTGCAAACAGACCATTAATACGCTGATCTGCATTGCAGGTTCGACTTTCCAGCCCCGCCGATGAACATCAGCTTGGCGGGCACCGCATACTTTCTGCTGGACCTAACTCTCTGCGGCAGCTTGTACTGAGCGTTAGGCCTGGGAACAAACGAACCTGCATCGGTGCCATTGCACCTCTTGCATACAACGTACTTGCGAATGGTTTTGGAGCGACATTCGTCCAAGTCAACTGCGAAAGCGTTCCGCTAAGTTGAAAAACGGATCGCTTCTCACCATTTTTGGCAAGAACAACATCGACACTTACATCGTCAAACCCACTCGGTTTATCTTCCGCAGGCGAGGCCTGACGTTGAAATAGCGTTTCATACCGAGCAGAATTTGCGTGTAGAATTCCGCGCTCGGTAAAGCACTAAAGCTAAACTCATACGCACCTTTCTGATTCAAATTGACCCGGCGAGGTCCAACCAAAATCTCTGAGCCACAGCATCGGATCCGTGAACTCACCATCTTGCGCAACGTTGGCGTCAGCACCAAACACCTGAACCGGAGCCAACAAAAGTGCCAAGCGACCATAACAGCGATTAAACATTGATTTTGTTTCACCATGCTTACCTTTCAGAAATCAATGTAGTCAAAAAAACGACAACCAAGCCTCACCAGAATCCGACCTTCGAGATGACTCGTTCAGGTGTTTACACTTCGACACACTACGATTTGTCGTGAATGGATCCACAACGAACAAAGCGAAGACTTCGATCGAAACGTTGACATGCCAAAGATGGAAAAACACAAAATCTCGTAATTGCGAGCCGAAACCTGCGAGCCCGACCGTTCGCCACCTGCCCTTGCAGTCCCTGTTTGAACAGAAAATGTTGCCGCAGGTAGAGTAGTATTCGGCCGAAACCGCCGCTTATTGGGCACATACCGTGCAACGTCAGAATCATTGACGGTGCTTTCACGCCCAGTGCAACACAGGCTGATTGCCGAATACCACAGCTCAAATCATCGCTACGGGCCGCCGACCTAAACGTTCGGTCCATCCCCTCTCTTATGCGAGCAAGATCGACTAGGCTTGGCGGTTGGAAACCGATGCGAGCTTGATTGATGACAAAGGAAACGGCGACATCATTTCGATCGCCAGGCTGCTCATCCATCTAGCTCATCGCAGCGCATTTCCAACTGAGTGATAGGATAAGAGTCCGCATGTTTTTTGTAACGTATCCACATCCTGCAGGCCAGGCATTCCCTTGAAACACCAGACGTTTGATTTGATTGCGACATGCGCATTCGGCCTCGAAGCCGTGGTGCGTCGGGAACTTGAAGGAATGGGCATTGCTTCCACGATCGGTGAATCGGGACGCATTCATTTCAAAGGAGATGCAGCGACGGTGTGCCAAGCCAACCTATGGCTTCGGACAGCGGACCGAGTCTTAATTCGCGTCGCCGAATTTCCAGCGGCTGATTTTGACGCATTGTTTGAGACAACCAAGCAAATCTCATGGGCTGATTTTCTTCCCAACGATGCTGCCTTTCCTGTCACTGGCCGATCCATCAAATCAACACTCACAAGCGTGCCTGCCTGCCAGCGTGCGGTGAAACGCGCTATGGTCGATGCATTGCGTCGCGACCATCAAACCACCGAGTTGCCGGAAACAGGTTCTGAATACAAGGTCGATGTCGCTATTTTGAAAGACGTGGCCACGTTAACACTCGATACGACGGGCCGCAGTTTGCACCGCCGTGGCTATCGCACCCACATTTCCCAAGCACCGCTAAAAGAAACGCTGGCTGCTGCCATGGTGCTGCTGAGCTACTGGCGAAGTGGGCGTCCTTTACTGGATCCATTCTGTGGAAGCGGCACCATTCCTATCGAAGCGGCACGAATCGGCCGCAACATGGCTCCCGGACTTGACCGGGAGTTCGCCTGCGAAGCATGGACAGATTTTCCGGCGGAAACATGGCAGGACGCAAGAGAGGCTGCCGATGCCGCAATCCTCAGTCCGCTGGAAGAAAAACTTCAAGGCAGCGATATCGACCCAAGGGTGCTCCGAGCCGCTCGTGAAAATGCCGATCGGGCTGGCGTCGCCTCCGACATTCACTTCCAAGCCGCGCCGATGGAATCGGTTAGCAGCAAGAGACGTTTCGGATGCCTGATCACCAACCCACCTTACGGACAGCGTGTTGGCCGGGATTATGACTTGGAGTTTTTATATCAAACCATTCCCAATGTACTGCGAAAATTACCCACTTGGTCGCATTACTTCCTAACTGCCTTTCCTGCGTTCGAACACACGATGGGTCGGCAAGCAGACCGCCGCCGAAAACTGTACAACGGTCGAATTGAATGCACCTATTTTCAATACCATGGGCCCAAGCCGGTCGTTGGCAAAGGTCCCGACCAGAATGATCAGGCAGCAGAACCTACAGCGAAACCAGTGTCAAAATCGCCTACCAGCGGCGAAAGCATTTGGCCAACTGAAGATGAGATACCAAAAGCAGTAAGCGAAGAGAGCAGCAGTCTCGATGTATCTCCCTCAACTGAAAAAGTCAGTCAAGACTCGGCTCCCCCGACAAATGCTGACGATAGCCCCCCCGCTCCCAAACCCTACATTCACGCCGCAGGTGATGCTGCCTTTGGACATCTCGGAGACAGGGCCTACGTGCAAGCAGAGTTATTTGCGGCACGGCTGAAAAAACGAGCAAAACATTTACGTCGATGGCCAACGAAACGCGGGGTCACTTGCTTTCGTCTTTACGAACGTGACGTACCTGAAATCCCTCTGATTGTTGATCGGTATGAAGATCAACTTCACATCACTGAATACGAACGTCCACACGACCGTGATCCTGCTCAGCACGCTAACTGGCTGGACCTGATGGTTCAAACTGCGGGTGCAACCCTCGATGTCGCTCCCTCACACGTACACTTCAAAAGTCGTTTACGCCAACGGGGCAAGACGCAACACCAAAAGTTGGCCCAGACCAACGAACGGATGGAAGTTCATGAGGGTGGCCTGAAGTTTCTCGTCAATCTCAAGGATTACGTCGACACTGGGTTATTTCTGGACCACCGAGTGACACGCCAAATGGTCAAGGACATTGCTGGTGGCACCAACTTTTTGAATCTGTTTGCTTACACCGGTTCCTTCAGTGTCTATGCCGCGGCTGGCGGTGCCCAACAAACCACAACCGTCGATCTATCCAAGGCGTATCTCGACTGGGCTTGGGAGAATATGCGACTCAATGGCTTCAAGGGCAATCAACACCGTTTTGTGGCCAACGACGTTGCTCAATTCATCCGAGAACAGCCGCAAGTCGAAACATATGACCTTGTTGTGCTGGACCCTCCCACGTTTTCCAATAGTAAAAGAACAGAAAACGACTGGAACGTGCAGAAGGACGCGATCCCTCTGATCGGTGAACTGCTACCGTTGGTGAAGCCTGGCGGAGTGATCTATTTCTCAACCAATTTCCGACGTTTCAAATTTGATGAGACGGCCTTACCGCTGAAAGAGATTCACGAGATTTCCAAACAGACCGTTCCCGAAGACTATCGAAACCGCAGGATTCATCGCTGCTGGCGGCTTGTGAAGTAAATTTGGTTGCCAGAGATCAAATCAGGTGTCATCAATCAACTGGTTTCGCCCGGCATGCAATGCGTGCGCTGTAAATCCACCAGCGATAGCACCAGCGATCGGCCCGACGCAGTACAGCCACAACTCACTGACATCGCCAGCGATCACCGCAGGCCCCAAGCTACGGGCTGGATTCATCGATGCTTTGGTCAACGGTCCTGCAACCATCGCAGCCAAGGCGATGGTCGACCCGACCGCCAGAGCTGCCGTGATGGTTTCTTCCTTGGCACCGGTGGAAACCCCGATCACGACGAACATCACAATAAAGGTCAAGCCGAACTCGATGATCAGTCCTGCGGTCTGCCCCAAACCCAACTGAACATTCGTGCTGCCCAACATGGATTGATCAATTCCTAAAGTCGCCCGAATGGCGATCGCACCAGCCAAGGCTCCCAAACATTGCGATGGAACGTAACTCAGCGCGTCTTTCACAGGCAGACGCCTAAGAGCAGCAAACGCAATGGTCACTGCAGGATTCATGTGCGCTCCACTAATACTACCGACAGCATAAATCATGATCATCACAACAAGCCCCCACGCAATGGCGACCCCGACATGGGTCAACGCCCCCGTCCGTGCTTCAACAGCCATGGCACCGCAACCCAGCGACACCAGGCAAAACGTGCTCAAGAACTCAACAATACAACGGCGAGGGAGTGATTCATTCATGATGATTCAATGCCAATCAGTTAATAGCCTGGAGACCAGGGGAGGATGGTGATCGATTATTTATTATTCAAGCGGTCTGAAAACAGAAAGGCATACAGGCCCACCAAAGTTTTTGCATCTCGAATGCCACCATCAGCGACCAATTGGCGGATCTCATCGCGATGCACCAACTGATTCTCGATCTGCTCCACAGCTTCGCGTGCATGTTGCCCCGCAGTCAAATCTGTCGCCACAAAAAGATGCATTAATTCATCGCAGATTCCGGGCGCAGAATAGAACTCACACATCTCAAAAAGATTGCCGGCACGATATCCCGTTTCTTCTATCAATTCGCGTGCCGCCGTCTGCGTCGGTGATTCGTCAGGTTCACGAGTTCCCGCAGGCAATTCCAGCAAGGTCTCACCAACTGTGGCACGATGATTCCGGATCAGGACAACGGTTTCGGGATCGACCAAAGGCAGCAGGACCACAGCACCGGGGTGACGGATCACTTCCCGATGATAAACCTGACCGTCGCTTCCATTCAATTCCATCTGGTGTACGCTAAACCGCTCACCTTCCAGCAGGAGACGTTCCTTTTTTTCCATCAATTGCGCTCGCTTCACAGTGTTCAATTACAGCAGAGAAATGCAGCTCCGATTTCACTACCAGCCTGGTCGTCTCAATTCGCTGACTCAACGCCGCTGCCAGTAGCATCTTAAAACGAAAGCAGTTGGTGGGAAAGCAGAGCGTGATTGTGTCTCGATCGATCCCATGTAAAGCTATCGAAAATACTCGGAACAAAACAGCACCTCCGTGATCACCATTCTGCGATTCCCCACTGGATTGAACTTATCGTGCCCCCCTTTGGATTTCTCTGTTGCAATAAACCCCGTGGCATGACCTCGCGCGATGTCGTGAATGTGGTGCAGCGGCGTCTTCCACGCAAAACCAAGGTGGGCCACGCCGGTACTCTTGACCCGCTGGCAGAGGGAGTGCTCGTCTTGGGTGTGGGGCCAGCCGTACGCCTGGTGCCCTATGTCCAACAGCAACCCAAACATTATCAAGCAACCTTCCGAATCGGCTCTTCGAGCGTTTCCGGAGATCTGGAGGGTGAAATTTCTGAATTTCCTGACCTCCCCATCCCCACCCGTGACCAACTGGAAGGGGCCACCAGAAACTTGACTGGTGAGATCGAACAGATTCCCCCAGCACACTCAGCCATCTGGGTCGACGGCGAGCGAGCTTATCGACGAATCCGGGCTGGTGAAGAATTCGAAATGCCGTCCCGAAGAGTTCAAATCGATACGTTGGAAATCACTCGGTATGAATTCCCCGAGGTGGACCTCAACATCGTCTGTGGTTCAGGCACTTACATTCGCACTCTCGGAATTGACCTGGCCATCAATGCCGGTTCCACCGCTGTCATGTCGTTTCTGTCAAGACTTGGTGTCGGACCCTTCCAATTGAAAAACTCCGTGTCGATCGATGTACTCAGAGAGGATGATCTTGAACCCCACTTTTTGCCGGTATCCCTCGCCGTACAACACCTGCCCTGCGTGAAAGTCACTGACGAAGATGCAACGCGTTTGGGCCATGGTCTTTGCCTGGACGAAATGAAACCCAGCACAGCTACTAAAAACAACACAGCTACTAAAAACGCAGATCAAGAGATCACGGAAGTTGTGGCAATGACCCAACGCGGGCAAGTACGTGCAATCGTTCGCCTCAAGCGAGGGCAGTGGTGCCCCTATCGTGTTTTCCCAATCCGCGAGACTGAGTGATAGAAATCTACTCTCAAACCCACACCACAAGCGGTGATCCTTTATCTTGAAGGATCACCGGTCTCTGGTGCTCCCTGCACGCAACGATCGAAATCACTGCCACCTGACTCCATGTGACGCCAGCCTGATGACAAGCTTTATGATGAATCACACAGCAGCCATACGCATTTTGATGACGGTATTTTTTTTGCATGCTTGCATCACGGGTTCATCTTTTGCTGGCCCCCCTTTGCAACCAGATGATCCAGCAGCATTGGCAGAGCAGCCAGATTTCGATGCCATTGAGTCGATTGTGAGACAAGGTATCCAAGAGGGGCAAATGCCGGGTGCTGTGGTAGTGATTGCTGACCGAGACCGCGTTCTATATCGTCGTGCTTTTGGGCAACGCCAAATTGAACCGACGCCGGAGCCGATGACACTGGATACGGTTTTCGACCTCGCATCGTTAACCAAACCCGTCGCAACCGCCACATCGGTGATGCAACTGATTGGCGACGGATTGCTTTCCCAACACCAAAAAGTCTCGGATTACCTACCCGAGTTTGGGAAGCATGGGAAAGACAAAATCACCGTCTCGGACCTGCTGGTTCATATGGGTGGTCTGATCGCCGATAATTCGTTGCGTGATTACCGTGATGGAATCGAGACCTCGTGGGAAAACATCTGTGACCTGAAACCGATAGCAGACCCCGGTGAGAAGTTTGCCTACACCGATGTCGGCTTCATCGTCCTAGGCAAGCTTGTTGAACGTGTAAGCAAACAACGCTTGGACCAATATGTCCAACAGAACGTATTTGCTCCGCTTGGCATGCTAGAAACGACCTACAATCCATCGGCTGATCTCATAAAACGAGCCGCTGCAACGGAGAAACGCAACGGTCAATGGCTCAAAGGTCAAGTCCACGACCCACGGGCGCACCTTCTGCAGGGAATCGCTGGTCATGCAGGTCTGTTTTCAACGGCCGATGATCTGACAAGATACGGTCAACAGATGCTGCGTATTGCAAAGGGTGAGAAATCCATTCCGCTCGCTCAAGCAACTTTCAAAATGATGACCCAACCACGTGATGTGCGGCGTGACTCCAAGACCATTGGTACAAGAACGTATGGCTGGGACCATCGCTCTCCTTACTCCAGCAATCGCGGAGACCAATTTTCTGATTCAGCTTTCGGTCACGGCGGATTCACTGGAACCGTGATGTGGATTGATCCTGACAGCGACCGGGTATTTCTATTCCTAAGTAACCGCCTGCATCCTGACGGCAAAGGCAGCGTCAACCGAATCGCTGGAAAAATCGCCTCGATTGTCGGCGCAAACGCGAGTAACAGATCAAAGGCCGACGCCAGTACCAAGCTTAAGCAGTAGTCCCTTTGCAAAGCAGACCAGTGCGAGGCACACTACGCCTCGAGAGCCCTCACGAAGTCACGTCTTCCTGATTACTATTTGCCTTTGCGACGAATCGTTCCAATCAACGCAGGCTTGTTGGTTGTGATTCCAAAGGCACCAAGACTCTGGAAATATGCAGCATCGTTAAGTTGGTCAATTGTCCAAACATGGAATTCGTTGCAACCAGATTCCTTGAGTTGCTCGATAAACAATTGATCAATTACTTGTCGATTCCCCTTCATTCCAACTCCCGCGGCTCCGCAATCCTTGACCACCTCTGCAATTTCCTTGGCTGAGGGTTGGAACCTTCCGGTATTTTCATTCTTACGAAAACTAGTCAACCAATGTGCACGAACTTCAGGTATCTGTTCGTGACAGGCGGCCACGGTTGCTTTATCAAAACTAATTATCAATAGGCTGATTTTAGTTGCATCCAAACTTTTCAGCTGCGCCGCCAGAAAAGGGACGATTTTCGCATTTGACTTCAGCTCAATCACAAACAGCCCATTTTTGGGAATGGAATTGAACACGTCCTTGAAGGTTGGAATTTTTTCACCGTCCCATTTTTTGTCTTTCCAGCTCCCGTACTCCAATTGGCGAAGTTCCGCCAGCGTCGACTCCTCAACCCACTTCTGAACACCCGTGGTCCGCGATGTCCCACGATCATGAATACAAACAATCTGTTGGTCGCGGGTCAAATAAAAGTCACCTTCCACCCCATCGCTACCTTGTTGCCACGCCAGTTCGAAAGCAGCAATCGTGTTTTCAGGTGCATCAAACGATGCACCACGGTGAGCCACAATCACTTGGCCCGAACCGGGAACTTCCCAAAAGACGAGCAGCAAAATTACTGAAATCAAAAAACGCATGATGTTAAACCGATCTACCCATGGTTGGTTGGCCGGCCGACGCACTGACATAGACATGCACACAAAACACAACAGTGTTCCACACAGCAAAATCGACCTGAGCACAGTTTATACTTGAAACTCGGGCATGCATCACCCGAATTTTGTTCGATCCATGGCCAACTGACGCAAGGATTTTCGAATTCAATTTCCTGAACAGAACCTTCTCAGTGCCAGAACAGTATGGCAACCTGCTGTTATACTGATCGTCAGAGAGCCCTTCGGTAGAAAGCACTGATGATCGCAGGTTCGGGTTGCCCCCTCTGTTTTATCAAGCGGGTCGACTGAAGCGATCTGCCAAACTGTGATATTTTCGCTCATCCCGAAAAAAAACCAACTGCCAAATGATGAATGGCGAACGGCAGCCATTGGCAATATTGCTCATCCGTTCTCACTTTCCAGAAACACGACTTCACTGAATGCTGCGACATGCGAACCTACATTCGATCACCCCAGGCACCCCACTTGGTTCATTGCTTTCCAGTAGTGGCAGTGCTACTGGCAGCCATTTTTCAGGCAAGCCCTGTATTTCAATCATGCCCCGTACTAGCGGACGAAACTGATTCGGCACGAACACGCCCCAACATCCTATGGATTTCCTGCGAGGACATAAGCGCGCATTTGGGGTGCTATGGTGACCCGCACGCGATCACTCCCAACCTGGACAAAATGGCTGCCGAGGGAGTCCGTTACTCGAACGCTTTTACTGCTGCTGGTGTTTGTGCACCATGCCGTTCGACCATCATTACCGGCATGTATCAGAACAGCATTGGCACGCACCACATGCGTTGCAATGCCAAGTTGCCGGAATGGCTAAAGCCGTTTCCGATGTACCTCAGGGAAGCTGGCTACTACTGCACCAATAACAGTAAGACTGACTATCAGTTCAAGACCCCTTCCGCTGCGAACATCTGGGACTCTTCGGGAAAAAAAGGCCATTGGAAAAACCGCAAGAACCAGAACCAGCCATTCTTCGCGGTATTCAACTTCACTGGTTGCCACGAGTCAGGCATCGCAAGTGAGTCCAAATACAAATCAGTGACCGCGAATCTTACGCCTGATCAGCGGCAGAATCCCAACAAACTCACCACCCTGCCTGACTACTATCCAGATACAGCCGTAACACGAGAGGACTGGAAACGCAATTATGAGTTGATTACGGCGATGGATGCCTGGGCGGGAGAACTGATCCAAGAGATCAAGGATGCTGATCTTTATGAAAATACAATTATCATTTTCTGGTCAGATCATGGCGTCGGCCTACCGCGTGCGAAACGCTGGCTGTACGACTCGGGCACCCACATTCCGATGATTGTGAGAATCCCAAAAGCTCTGCGTGTCGATGGCCAAGGTAAATCAGGCAGCATTGATCCGGAGCTCGTTAGTTCGATCGATTTTGGTCCCACCGTCCTGAACCTTGCTGGCTTGCCAATTCCAGAACAAACCCAAGGGCGCGCATTCCTCGGTAAGAACCTCAGCGTTCCGCGTTCCTATGTTTATGGAGCACGAGACCGCATGGATGAACGATACGACATCATCCGGAGCGTCCGGGATCAACGCTATCGTTACATCCGCAATTTCGAACCACTCAAACCGTACTATCAATACATGAACACCCCGGAAAAGGGTGCAACGATGAAAGAGATTCGTAAAGCGGAGGCAGGCGGCAACTTGCCGCCTGCGATGGCGTTATTCTCTGCTGCAGTAAAACCTGTTGAAGAGTTGTATGATTTGAAAAACGATCCTCAGGAAATCCACAATTTAGCCGCAGATCCGAAACAGCAGGAAAGGCTGAAGCAAATGCGGGCCGCTCTGGCCGCGTGGCAAAACGAGATTGGTGATATCGGCCTGATCCCGGAGGCAGAAATAGAAATTCAGGAACAGAACAGTGGCTCACGTTATGAAATTCTGAATAATTCCACGGGAAGCCGGCAAACGCTCAGCAGGCTTGTAGAGATGGCCACAGAAGCATCCAACGGTCCCAGTGCGTTGCAAAAACTTGCCGTGGGGTTGAATGACCCGGATCCATCTGTCCGCTACTGGGCGGCAACTGGCATTGGCAACATTGGTTCAGCTGCAGCAGATTCACTGTCAGCCATTGAGAATGCATTAACTGACGCATCACCCAGTGTACGAATTGCAGCGGCACGTGCTGCTGCTAAACTTGGCGCCACCAACGCAGCGATTCGAGTTCTTGAACAGGAACTTACCAGCGAGCATCAATGGGGACGCCTTGCCGCAGCCATCGTCTTAGACGAAATGGACGAACAAGCCCGCGCCGCGTTGCCGACACTGAAAAAAGCGCTCAAAGACCAACCCAACAAGTACATTGTCCGTGTTGCAAATCGGGCAATCAACGAACTCGAAAATACGAACAATCAGGTCCCCTGATTGATCGCAAACGCCAACACTTTTGAAATAGAATCCAGAGACGTGAAATGACACGAATGACAACTTTCACCAGCCTCATGCTGATCGCTTCCATCTCAATCTCAGCTCCCGGATGCTCGAGACCTTCTGGCCCCATGCTGATTGATGACGATGCACCTACCGAGTTCACGACAACTGCGTCTGGCCTGAAATATCGAATTCTGAGAAAATCGAATCAGCAAAAGCCGGTGCCCAGCAGCAAGATCGAGGTTGACTATCGCGGTTGGCTCGATGATGGCAGTACATTCGATAGTTCCTACAACATGCGCGAGCCAGCCAGTTTCTCACTTTCAAAAGTTATTCCCGCATGGACGGAAGGCCTGCAGTTGCTCGGCGAAGGTGGCATGATCGAACTCGAAGTTCCACCAGAACTTGGCTACGGTGAAGCCGGCAATCCCCCTTCAATCCCCCCGAATGCCACCCTGCACTTCAAGGTCGAACTGCTACGCATTCTTAACTGATCGCCTCTGCACACAGCGAGCCAACGTGAGCCTGGTGCCTTTGCTGCGCCCAGTGTGTACATACTGGCAGTGCCTGCACCCTGCTTTTGCACTGGTTTCTTCCATTCCCGGGGAACTCCATTCCAGTCCCTCGTCGATCAGACAGCCGGTTCCCAGATCAAAATCTCACCCTTACCCGGCACACCCTGATCACCACTGAAGCGTCGATACCTGCCATCCACTTCAGCAAATGGCAGCTGAACTCCGAGCTCATTCAGGTGCCGCGAGTAAACATTCAGGAAGGTAGGGTTATAGATGCCGCTTTCCGCAAACGTTGGCATCAGTGCAATGTCTTTCAACGAGATGATAGTGCCGCGTTGCATCCAGGCACCGGTCCGAATTTCAGCACCGCCACAAAGAACGATGGTGCCACCTTTCATCTGCAATCCAGCGAAATCTCGCGCGGTGCCGCCAATCACAATCATGCCACGCCGCATGCGCATTCCCACTTCGATCCCGGCGTTCCCATCTACAAGAATGGTTCCCCCCTTCATGCCCATCATGCTTCCGCGATAAGCAGCCCCCACTTGCTGGCCAGCATCGCCATGGATGTGGATTTTTCCTTTTTTCATTTCTCCGCCAACCCAATCACCCACGTTGCCGAAAACTTCAATGGTCCCTCCATTCATGAGTGCTCCGAGGTGCATTCCCACATCACCATGGATGGTCACCTCTCCTCGAGTCATTGCACGGCCCACGTGACGCACGCGATGCAAATCACCATGAATTTCGATGCAGTCACTGCATTCGCCCTCGACATCAAAGAATTCGTCGAGTCGTCTTTCTCGCTTCCCGTGGTAAACCACACTCGCACAGATTTCTTCATTGGAACGTTCCAAAAAGTAATCTGGCGTGATCACTTCAGCCTCCAGAACCACGGTTGGATTTTTTTTCAGGGTAAGTTTGATTTTGTTCATTCGGATGAAACTCTCTGGAATAGCGTTGCCTGCCTGGAAGATCCATTCACGCTACATCACTCGGTTTTGATGCATTGCTGAAATTCGGCTCGCTCAATCCGCTCCATTTCAACGGGATAGTTTTCAAACGACATGCAGTAGCGATCTTCAAACAAAGGTCGCAGGAATTCATCAGTGCCGGGGTCAAAGGAAGGCTTGACGAGATATTCACTTCCATCAGGAGTCTCCCGAATATCGCCTTCCTCAATCACGATCTCACCTCCCTTGATCACATAACGTGGATGCCCAAACATTCTCGCAATATCTTTGTCGCTGTGATAAATGACAATGTCAGCATCTTTTCCGACACCAAGATTTCCTTTTTGATGTAACCCCAAACCACGTGCAGGCCCGGCGGACATGATCGTGGCTATCTCATACAAGGTGTATTCACGATTGATTTCAGGCAACGTGATCCGATTCATGATTTCAGGTGGTAAACCAGCCATGCATTCTTTGCGGTAATCAGCACACATCAGCAGTTGAATGATTTCGGGATATCTCCAGAAGCAGGCGCCATTGGGATGATCGGTTGACAAAAACACTCGCCATGGATCATCAATCAGCAGCAAGAGTTCCAGCCCCGTGGCCCATTGCACTGCGTTTACCAGATTACTGGGGCGATATGAGTAGGGGACGATACCGCATCCCGTTTCGTTTTCAACATCGAGGTTTCCCCACTTTCGGCCCGTCAACTTATAGAGTAAATGCTGCCATGGCCCATCCGCTGTGATCGTGACGGTGTCACCAAAAAGAACCGCACCCGCATCAGTGGTCATGTTGGGGTGGGCATTGAAGTACTCAGCAAGCTGCGCGGCCTCCGACTTCATCGTATCCCAATCATCACCACCATAGGCATGGTACTGTAGGTGAGCCATATGAGCTCGATGGCCCTCGAGATGCTTCATTGTCTCAAGGGTCGTAGTGACATTTCCTGGGGCTCCGAGGTTATTGCAATGGAGGTGAATGGGATGCGGTAACCCCAATTCATCGATAATCTTTGCGAGACTGGTGACGATGGATCCGGGCGTCGTATTCTTGTAACCTTCCACGGGTTCCGATAATTGATTGGCGTCTTTCCCCCACTTCCACGCAGCAACGCCGCCGGGATTCACAGCCTTGACGCCGTACGCTTTGGCTGCCCAAACATGCCAAGCAACGATGTGCTTCGCTCGTTCATACTCACCGGCCTCAAGCAAGTCGAGCATGATCTCGTTGTTGGCCATCAGAACCAGACAGCTCTTGTCGACGATGGGGATATCAGCCATCTCTTCATGTGTATGACGCGCCGAAAGCACAGGAACAGCGGCCTCATTGACGGTGGTAAACCCCATCCCTGCATATAGATAACCTGTCGCGAATGTGGTAGGTGCCATTCCTCCGAGCCCACTGCGACGGGTTTGACTGCGAATGAACGCCTGAGTTCGCCGGTGGTCTTCAGGAGTCATGGCCCGAGCAAAATTGATCGACCCACCCGCAACATGGGTGTGTACATCCACACCACCAGGAAAAATCACCAAACCAGTTGCATCAATGGTACGACCACCCGTCACAGACGACACAAATTTGCCATCTTCTACATACAAGTCACGTACCTCGCCATTGATGCCGTTGGCTGGATCGTAAATAGTTCCACCAGTGATTCGGAGCATGCGATATGAAGCCTTTCAAGTTCTCCGGTTACCAACAAACTGGGTCATCACATTTACAGGGATGCCTCACAAAATCGATCACGCGCTGGATTTCACCTTTCTGACAAGCTGAAATTCCGCCACGCATCAAATCTGATTATGAAGCACTTGAGGTCGTTCACCCATCCAGTCAGGTTTTTTCAATAGCGTCTCTTTGATTCGTCGAACGACCTCTTCATCGGACGGATAGGGAGAATTCAGTGCTGGACGCAGTGGCAGCGGAATCTCATCCATTCGATAAGCCGTACCAGGCGCCGAAATCCCGGCCGGTGCGGTGGTGATATGCACCCGTGCCAACTTGCTGGTATGGGTCACATGTGGATCAAGCACGATTGTGGGGATTTTAGCAAGATGATCAATTGCTGGCCTGGGCATGGTCGCGCCGGGGTCTGCCCCAATGATGAACGCACAATCGGTATCTCCCCGGACCAATACATCGACGGTCGAAAATTCGCCGGGGTTATATCGTGGATACCCCCGATTGAATGAAATGCCAAACGGATAGCCAGTTTGCCAACGCATGATGACATCAGCTCCGGTCACGTTTCCATGCCCGCGCATCGGCATCGCGACAAACTTCGTAAATGCGTTCATCTCCGCGGCAAGTGTCAATAAGGCAGCCGAGTTCATGTGCTTACCACGTGTCATCGACAGCCCCATACCGAAGAAAAAGACACCGTACCTGGCAGCTTTCATTCTGGCAACAAAGTCTTGCAACTGCTCGATCGTCAATCCAGTCTCAGCAACCTGTGCCTCACTGATCGGTCGGTCCTTGATCATTGCCCTTAAAACAGTGATCAGTTCGAAATCTTTGCCAGGCCGAACCTGCAGAAAGATATCGGATGCTTTGACACTTTTCGTCTCGCGGATATCAACCAGCACCATCGTACGATCTTTTCGCCCTCGTGGCAGAAACTTACTTTTCTGCATCAAGGTGTACTTGGTGAAATGACGCGGGTGACACTCCGCAGGATTCCCACCCCAATAAACGATGAAATCGGCACGATTCTTGACTTCACCCAAAGTGCATGTGACTTTGCCGCCCAACTGGGCAGCGATCTCGGTAGGACCATGTCACAACGAAGTATGACTATCAAGTAAGGCTCCCAAATGATCGGCCATCTCAACACACTCGCGTTGGGCTTCGCAAGTTGTGTTACTCATGCCATAGACCAACGGCATGTCAGCCTGATACAGATGCTCTGCTGCAGCGGCAATCGCCTCATCTACCGTCGCTTCTTTCCCATCGATCAGAGCGTCGGGGTACTTTCGCTCCGCAGTGTGGTTCAAAAACCATGCCTTCCCGAGCACACAAGCTTTCTTGGCCTGATGAATGCGTTCTTCATCCGCGTGCAGCTGAATGTCATCACATACGCACCCACAGAAGGTGCACGTTGCATGATCAATGACTTTCAAATCCATCAGGTTTTCCGAAAAATAAATGAAGGCGGCAGATAGATTACCAACGCAATAGCGTCAGGAGATGGTTTCATTGTTGGGCGTCTCGCGGACGCTCAAATCGCGACTGATATCAACAGTGACATCATCGCTGTCATCAACATTGGATTCGATGTCATCCGAACTGGACGACGGCACGGTAAACGTTCAGCCAAGGGCGCGTCCCTGGCAACTACCACGAACACGCTGTGGCATGAAACGTCCCTCCTCAACCTCCTGCCAAGCAACAACTTCGTCACCCTGCTGAGGCACTTTAAAATGAGGGGAATCTTCACCGCTCATATGATTGTCCTGGCTCATGGTTCTATTTCACTCCGTGTTAGTTTCTCGTTCGGCCCCAGCCAAAGGTTCGATTTCAACTTCCCACCCCTTACTGGTTGGCATTCCCGTGCCATCGGTATCTCCCCCCATCAACTGACATGTTGGTGGACCATAGGGGACAAAAATCATTCCCGCCGGAACTTTGGCTGTCTGACATCCAAACTCGGCCTCGCCAAACTCAGTTTTGACCAACACACGATCACCGTCAGATACACCAATGTCAGCCATGTCGTCGGCATGAATCGATAAAGTGGTCGTGATTTCAATATATTCGTCCCCGTCTTTTCCCACATTCACATGAACGCCCTGTTTAGCCGTACGCATGGGGTTCAACAGATAACGTTTCGCAGACATTCCAGACTCGTTTTCGGTAGTAGGACGGGCCCACGAGTTTAAGTAAGTGCTCAATTTTGCTGCAATGCTAATCGAGCTCGATTCGGCCAGACTCATTCGGCCAGACTCATTTGGCCAATGCAGCATGCGTGCGTCGGGCCTGACTCGATCCTTGACCTTACTGTCAAGGTCGCCGAAAACCAACCTCTTACATCATGATCACCCCACACAAACGAGTCTTGTAGAAAAGCCGCGGTTTTTTGCACGTACGCCGCACAGAACCATTCATCCGCGAGGCACCCGGGGTGCCAAATCAACGATTCCACCGCAAGAATCAGCTCGCTGGCTGAGATCCTGACTCCAGCCGGTGCAGATGGAAATGATGGGGCCCCAGCTTCCCTCCGTAGTTTCCTGCGGATATTCGCGTGACGCCCGGGGACTTGGCAGCTGCCTTGAGTCCAGAGGCCATCGCTGATGCGACTGCCCGCTCTGACAAGCCATCAATAACAATTTCGTAAACAGCCTGCTCGTCTCTCAGAAGTGCAGATTCGGTTTGCCCTCGCAAAGAGGGACACCATTTCTCGCTGGTACTTGCCTTTAGAGGCTTATATTTTGATCCTACCTTGGAACCACTACGAACAATCCCTGAAGGGAACGGCATGATCACATCCGGCAGCAATTGAATTGCTGCAACAGCTGATCGTGCAGCAATCAACGCCTCGCCTTGAGACCGACCGCAGATAAGCAGATTTCCTCCACCGATGCCTTTGACGGTGCCGACGACATCTTCACATAGAAACTCACCGTCCATGACTGGAATACGCCAAAATCGTCGATCCTCCAGCTTTTTTGAGAACTGGTAACCATCGCCAAAGAAACGCAGTTGCGCGCCAACCTTGATCCGATCTTTTTTCAACTCACTCCGCATGCCTGCGAAACAGGCTGTCGTAGGACAAGTCAGTACGTTCTGACCAACACGAGCAGTGACCGCCTTTTCAAGCGATTCACGATCAAAAGCAAACACTAACACAGACATACCGGGGCGACCGTCTAACGTGTCTTCGCTTGCTACTGGCCCCTCAATCCCAGCCTCCGCATCACATCCAATCACACTGGACGCATTCCCGCAAAATTCCCCCGCGGCAATGCCAGCCAAATCTGCATCTGCCGCGGTGATGACCAGCCGCGTGCCGCGCATGGGAAAGGCTTCAGCGAACGTGTCTTCAATCGTAACTTGATTCGTCATGAATCGCTCTGCTTAAGGAACCGGAACTCAGCTGACCACATTCACGATAACACTTTAGCAGAGTCCTTCCCGGCGCATGACCCCACGTAAATCAAAAGTGCCAGGCACCAACATCCGCGAAGGCAACGTTGATGCATCACTAAGGCTCCCACTGCTGAATCAAATGCTATGCAGCGCAAACCAGGAACACCAAGATGAATCGTTGATCCTCAACATGGCGAGCTAATCAGGATCCCAGTGAAGAATGCTAAAAAATCGAATCTATAATTGATTTTCACAAATCATTTGCCCGCACTTCGGCAAGTTTGGCAGCAAGCTTGGCCTGCATCCTGCTGACTACGTTTTGATGCTCACTTGACTCAGCAAGGTTATCAAACTGCAGTGGATCAGCCACGGTATCAAACAACTCCATCCCACTCGATGCATCTTCACCATACTGAATGAAAGCCCAACGATCTTCCCGCAACAGGAAGCCTTTTCGCATCGGTGCAACGCTAAACGCAGCATCACGAACCTCAACGTTCGGGTTATCCAACATGGCTGAAATATCCTTGCCTTGCAATCTTTTTTCCACTGCTAAGCCACACAATTTTGAGACGGTGGGATAGAGATCGAGCAATTCGACCAAGCTATCGCAAACCGCTGGTTTTTTACCTGGCACGGAAATGATCAAAGGCACGCCAGCCGACTCATCACGCAGGGAAACCTTGGCCCAAAAATCATGCTCCCCCAAGTGGTAGCCGTGATCGCTGGTGAAGATCACAATGGTGTTGTCCCTGAGTCCCTCCTGCTCAAGTTTGTCAAGCACTTTTCCAACTTGAGCATCCATGAATGCCACCGAGGCATAATACCCGCCGACAGCTTTCTTTTGACGTCGAATGTCCATCTTCATATTGACGCTTGTCTTGTAGTTGATACCCGCCTTCGGAATATCATCCCAATCACCCGAACGTTTTTCTGGTAGCGTCATCGACGAGTAGGGCAGAAACGGCTCGTAGTACTTTCGAGGTGACACGAATGGCACATGAGGTCGTACAAATCCAACACCCAACCAAAACGGTTTTTCCCGCTTTTGCCCCAGCAATTCCACAGCTTTTTGTGATGTCATGCCATCAGAATGCACCAAATCATCTCCATCCGCCTCAACAACGACAAAAGTATTCCCCCCCACAACAGGACGTTTTCCATTTGGATTACTTTCAAGAGTTTCACCCTCACCCGGGGCTTTCCACTCAGGTCCCAGACTATTGAATCTCTCGGTCCATGAGCGAGCATCATCGGCGCCATTCCCGTGATCATGATCGCGACCATCACCACCTTTGAGCACGCCACCGGGCACACCCATATGAAAAATTTTGCTGACTCTGGCGGCATAGTAACCATTGTTTTTAAAATGCTCGGACCACATGGCACGATCACCAATTTCTTGACGCGGATTCTTGTAGCCAAGCACGCCCGTAGCGTGTGGGTAGTAGCCGGACATAAACGAGGCGCGACTCGGGCCACAATAAGTCCCCTGACAATAAGCACGAGTAAACCGAGTACCACGTGCAGCCAAGGCATCAATATTTGGAGTCTTGCAAACGGTATTGCCGTAACAGGACAGCGCGTTGGCGGTCAAATCGTCCGAGATAATGAACAGCACATTGAATGGTCGGCTAAGCGTTGCCGGATCGGACTTTCGGTCACCAGCAGTATCAGCGGCACGCAACGAATCGGTAAATAGCAGACCGGCAACGATACCGAGCATCAAAACAAGAGTAGCTCGGCGAATCAGGATAGGCATCAGTAACTCACGGTCGAGTATGGAATTTGACTTCCACATCTTAACCAAAAATCACTAGCCAAATGGGCAAATTCAAAGCAAGGAATCTGCAAATGCCCGTTTCAAGTCTTCCGCAGCATCGACAGCGCGTTTGGCGTCAATCACTGCATTGACTTGCAACTCACTGGTATTGATCATTTCAACATTAATCGCATCCTCGGATAGCTGCTGAAACAACATCGTTGCCACGTGAGTATGACTTCGTAATCCAATACCACTGACCGTGACTTTTGCAATGTCCTTGCCACCTTGAACATCACGCATGCCGTGTTTTTCGAGAATGGTCTGGGCAACTTCAAGACTCGCCTGCAATGCAGTGTCATCGACAGTAAAACTGACACTTGTGGAACCACCACCACCGTCATATCCCTGCACGATCATATCAATGAAGATACCTGCCGCACCGATCGTCTCAAACATATCAGCTGCAATTCCTGGTTCATCCGGAACACCATGCAACGTGACACGAGCCTGTTTTTCAGTGATAGAGATTCCAGTCAAAGTAAGTGCCTCCAACGCGTCATCTCTCAGGCGACTGACCAGTGTGTCTACATCGGCTTTCTCATCACGATCTTTCTTGATTTCGCTCCACGACTGCGCATCCTGCGGACGTTTGTGCAAGTCAAACGCTTCATGCACTGCTCGCAGAGCAAGTGCCGCCTGTGACTTGGGAACCAGCGTTGAGATTTTAATTTCACTTGTCGTGATCATATGAATATTGACCCCCGCGTTCGCTAATGCTCGGAACATGCGGGAAGCGACGCTGGTTTGCGTGGCCATATTCGAACCAACCACAGACACCTTGGAGACCTGATTGTCATGCGTTATCGAATCCGCACCAACCGCATCCATCACAGACTGAACGGCGTCGAGGGTCGCTTCGAGTTCCCCGCTCGGCACGGTAAATGAGACATTTGCCCGTCCTTTCTTGCCTACATTTTGAACCACCATATCAACCGCGATTTTGCAGGCCGCGATAGCCGAGAAGATTTGCTGACTTTTGCCAGGGACGTCGGGGACACCAATCACGGTCACCCTGGCCTCGTCCGGAGTCATGGCAGCTCCGCTGACCGGCTGCGTTTGAGACTCGGATTCCGCCACAATCATCGTGCCTTCGGTATCCGAAAAGCTACTGCGCACATGGATGGGCACACCGAATTTTTTAGCAAACTCGATGGATCGACTGTGCATGACCCCTGCACCAAGGCTGGCCAATTCCAACATTTCGTCGTAGCTAATCACATCGACTCGCCTTGCTTCTGGCAGCAAGCGAGGATCAGTGGTGTAAACCCCATCCACATCCGTGTAGATCTCGCAGGCATCCGCTCCCAATACGGCAGCCAGAGCGACAGCCGTGGTATCACTGCCACCACGTCCCAATGTCGTGATATTCAAATCATCATCAATCCCCTGAAACCCTGCAGCAACAACAATATTGCCGTCACTTAACAGCCCTTGAATCCGTTCCGTCGAGATCGACTGAATACGTGCTTTACTGAAACTGTTGTCAGTCTTCATCCCAATCTGACCGCCGGTCAAACTGACTGCCTTGGCCCCAAGAGAGTGAATGGCCATGGCAACCAGAGCAACACTGACCTGTTCACCCGTACTGAGTAACATGTCCATTTCACGCGCAGGCGGTTGGTCACAGATTTCACCAGCTAGTCCAAGCAACGCATCGGTGTTCTTTCCCATTGCGCTAACAACCATAACGACTTGGTGCCCCTGCCTTTGAGCGCGAATCGCTTTTCGGGCTGCGGCCTGAATCTTTTCGACGTCCGCGACACTTGTGCCACCAAACTTTTGAACGATCAAAGACATGAGACTTAAGCTACTGTAATCCAGTGGTAAATCGGTAAAGTAAAAACGCTCAGGTGCTCTTTGCCAAAGGATGGTCGAGTCTTCCACGGGAGCCCATGACTTTCTTTGGCATTCTCAACAGCAACTCCGTCCACACTTGACAGCTATCGAGATAGCATCTGGTGCCACCGGCATCGTGTCGATGCACCCGTCAATAAAATTCAGCTGGTTCGGATAAACTCCTGCATCAGATCCCAGCCTTGATCAAATCTGCGGCCGCTCGCCTCTGCGGCTATTTCATCGTATCGACTTTGTTCATCAGCTTGCACGCCAGCACCAGCAATTACCAGTGGAACCATGCCATGACTGTGTTTTTTGGTACCACACGGTGTCGGATGATCCGGCGTGATGAGAATACGATAGTCACCCTGTTCCTCAAGTGCGTTTACCAACGGTGCAACAATGTGCTGATCAATCTGCTCCAACGCCTTAATTTTTTCATCGTGCCGCCCCTCATGAGATGCTTCATCAGGCGCCTCAATGTGGACGCACACGACATCGTAGTCATTTAGTGCCTGCACCGCGGCGCGTCCCTTGGCGGCGTAATCGGTATCGAGATATCCCGTAGCGCCTTCCACCTCAATGCGTGGCCAACCTGCCAACGCTGCAATTCCACGCAACAAATCCACGGCCGTGATCATGACACCATTGACGCCATAACGTTCCTTGAATGATGGCAAGTTGGGCGCCCCACCCAGTCCCCATAACCAAAGATTCGTTGCTGGCTTCTTGCCCGCAGCAACACGCGCCTTGTTGACTGGATGGCTGGCAAACAATTCTGCCGACCCACTCATCAGTCGCACCAATAAATCACTGCCGGGTCCACGGGGGAACTCATCCGTGACAGCAAGATCGGTTAAATCATGCGGTGCCCGTGTTCGTGTATCACGAGAGAAGGGCGGGGATGTTTCTTTCTCACCTCGATAGATCAACAGATTCCGATAACTCACACCGGGTACAAATTCAAAACGCCCACCGCCAGGCACATCCTCAAGCAAAGCTGCTTGCGCGGACGCCAGCAACTGCTTTGCTTCATCCGTGGTGATGTGATCAGCAGTGAAGTCAACCATCACTTGATCTTCCACCGTGACCAGATTGCATCTCACTGCCCAGTCATGGGGACCAAGCGTGATTCCCTGCGCCGCGGCCTCCAGAGGAGCACGCCCCGTAAAGTAGACATCGGGGTCATAGCCAAGCAGACACAGGTTTGCCACCTCGCTACCAGCCGGCAGATGTAGAGGCGTGTTATTGGCCAAAGCCAAGGATCCAGCTTTGGCGAGCGCATCTGTTGCCGGCATCAGGGCCGTCTCTAATGGTGTCTTTCCGTCAAGCGCGTCGATCGGTTCATCGGCACAACCATCTGGAATCACAATTACATATTTCATCGCGAGATAACGCCCTTGTATTTCGCCTACCAATCATAAAACGACTAGTTTCCTTCAGGTTGCAGGCGGGCGGAAGGGGGTGGCGCTCACATCATGCGTGTCGGGCTTCAAAACCTGCCCCAAAGCGGCATTTCCTATCGACCTGCAAAAATTTTCTCACCTGAAAGTGATAGCGCAGCAGACCAGCATCAGCCAAAATTTCATCTCTCTTGGAAGACAAATTTGCGACCTGATCGGGGACATGCCGGCACAAAATGCCTAGAACAACTCTCGCAGGCGATCGGCAAATCGAGCTGGACGTTCTTCTACGGGCTGCCCGTCCAACGCTGCAATCCAAATTTCCGGATCATCGCCATAATCTTTACCGGTAGCACCCCGTAAAGACACAATGGCCAAATTCTGCGTCGATGGATCGCGATCAGAAAGTGCCAAACGAAGAGCTTCTACAGCCTTGGGGCTGGGTTGATCCTGCAACGCACGCATCGCTGCATGCTTAACATCCGTGCTGGTTTCGGAGCCGAGAGCACTCGCTAACAACAAAACATTTTCATCAGTCCTGTGATTGCCAAGAGCACGACAGGCTTGCATTCGTACTTTGACGCTATCGTCGTCCATTCCTTTTTCCAAAATCTGCAAAGCGGATTGGCCATCAACATTTCCTGCTGCCATGACAGCCAAACGCCGCATTTCAGTACTCTCGTCAGTGTCCATGACGTGATTCAACGCACTCAACCACTTGGTTTGCACAGCACCATCGTAACCGCCAATATTTTCTGCCAATTGGGCCAACTGCTGCCGACGCTCATGCTCCGTTGTGCCGAATGCTTCGTCTGACTGCCACTCGTGCCACCGGTAATAGGGATTGACACTTTTCATGGCGTACATCGGACCATCTTGACAGCCCATGACCCCGCAACAAGCAGTGATTACTACGGCCACCGTCAAAGCGGTTGTGATTGGTCGTGACCAGAAGCGTGATTGAGTCTTAATCGACATCCTGAATTCCAAAAAGGTCTGGAGCTAACATCACGTGCCACAACACGACACAATTCTGGAACACGCTCTGTCGAGCGGCACATCGAAGTTGAGTCAAACCAGCACGTTGAGCGTCCATCACGTGAATGGGGAACGGACGCGTTTTCTCTTTAACAAAGGCCAACCAACACAGCCAAGACCATTTTCACACAAGTTCACCACTCGATACATTTGCTAGCGATTTATGCACCGCCGAGATTTGATTTCGCTATTTCCGTGAAACAGAACTATTCGCTAAGGTTGGATCCGGCGCGTCCATTTGCTGGCAGCGCTCACCTAGCCCACCACGCCACCTTGGCAAGGGAAGCTCAGATCGACAAGGAAGTCGTAGATATCACATTGCAGGAACTCACCAAGACGCAAACGCGTGCTGAGTACCTGAATGGCCACGGAGGAGCCACGGTATGTTGCTGGATCGCATCGACATTGACACCCACGGACCGTTGAAGCGAGTCGAACTGGGACCATTCTCGGAACAGATCAATGTCGTCAACGCACCGGAAGGAAGCGGCAAGACTGCTTTAGCCCGATTTGTCAGGGATGCTCTGATTGAACGCCAATATCCGCTTGGCATGCTGAGTTCTTCTACCGGTCGGGTAGTATTCGCAGGTCACCAGGGACTTGTTCACTACTACCGCGAACAAGACGGAACCGCTCACGGTCGGCAGACGATCCAATTTGAACCACGTGGTGCAAATCCGGTCAACTTTGGTTTGGAACCAACGGGCTGGTTACAAAACATCAGCGAAAACAATGATGCCGAACTCGCAATCCAGGCATTCAACATACCCGAGGAAATTGCAGACTGCATCATTACCGACTCGGCACTGACAGATGTCGCGCGGGTCGTTTCCGCATGTGTGCGTAGCGGTCTGGACAACCAAACCTCCTGCGAACTTGAAAATGACGCGAAAGCGACAGCTGGCCCCAAAGTTGGCAATCACTTCAGTCATCCCGCGGAAGTTTCCGCTGAGACCACAGCAGCATTTGAGGATCACGCGTCTTGCCATTTCGATGCTTCTTCTCAATCCTCGCACAAACATCTCGGCAACCCTGCACTCTCACCGCCTTACGCAGACAGGCCTGATCTTCCATGCACTGGAAAACAAGTCCGAGCCGATCTGGCGGAAATCGAAGCCGAACTTGCAAGCCTGCAAGCGATCGCAGGTCCCCTCGAAGAACCCGAATACGTTTCATTACTTTCGCGACGATCATGGCTCACTCAGTGCCTCAACGATGACCAGAACCCCGGCAGTCAATCACAGGATGCGTTCGAAACTGGTCAGACCGCCAGTACACGAACCAACAGAAATCCCTCGAATATTTCGGATCCAACCGGATCCCCCCAGAGTGCAGTACGGGATTGCGAATCAGAACAAAACTGGCAGTCACACTTGCAATCGCGTCTGCGAGAACTGAACGAACACGCCCGCACTCTTCGATCAAAAAGACATCAGCTCCGAAACTACTTGAGTGACCAGAGCAAGCGGCCATGGCAAGCCCGTGCGAGTAGTGCAAGTAGTCAGGGGAACAACACGACAAGCAATGACCGAACACAAAAGCAGCGTCAACTTGAAGACATTGATGCACAAGTAATTCATTGGCAGCGTGCGCAGATGGAAGTTGCTGCCCTGCAGCACTGCATGCTCACAGGCAGAATCGACACGACTTCGGGTTCTTCACCCATTGATGAACGATCGCTTCGACGAATGCGTTTGAATCGTTTCTTGCACACGCTTGAAAAACCCCATTCTTCGCAGCAGGGAATTGCAACGGGTGAAAACACTCGTTCTATCCGCGGTCGCAATTCGATCAATCAGCACATCCTGCTCGCAACACGCCAAATCGACTGGCTCGTCGATCGATATGCTGGGCCAGACCGTGTCAGCCGGTCCTGGTATGAACAGGACCAGAGTATCCCGGGCACGGCCACGACTGTAAGCTCCACGTTGCGAACCATCCGCGATATCCTGCGACAGATACAGGGCTACAACCAACGTCAACAGACACCAGCATCCCATCCGCCGATGCACGAACTATCACTAGCGCGCCGCTGTGAACAATGGCTGCTATCCGCCATCAAGCAATTGAAGCGTCATCGCGACGAGGTACTTCGTCAAACTCATGCACAGGGCGTTTTGGCTGAACAAGAATGGTCAGATTCCAGAGATCGTCAATGGGAGACGGGGAACCGCGAACGCAAAGACCGAATAGCCGAACTGGAAAGCGTCACATTAAGTTTGGATACCTGCTTGAACGAAGCGGCCGAGGTTCGCCGCAGCATACGAAAAAGTGGGCTGAACTTACGCGGCACATCGAAAACCAGACTTGCATGGCTTAACGAAGATAGAGAAAGTACAGATCCGGAATCAGCCTGTAGCAACCGGGAATTACTGGCCAAGGAATTGGAAGAAGTTGAAACTCGCATCAGCTCTCTGGCACGTGCACAAGGTCTGCGAACCCGTCGAACGCAACGACTGCGTGAACTTGGTTCTCCTGCCCAAAAAACAATTGTTTCGTCACCCCTTGCGCACCGCGCCAGCCATTGGTTAATTCGTTTGTCAGGTGGCCGACTGCGACACATTTCATGGTCAAAAGACAAGATTGCGTCGCCACCTACAGACCGCGTCGGTGCTGAAAAGGGCGTGATCGAGATCGACGGCAAAGACGTCTCGGCGTACCCCGATTTTGACAAGGCGTGCGCCGTTCTCGCACTTCGAATGGCGGCAGGTGACTCACTCGCCCGCTCGGGCTGTCATGTTCCACTGATCATTGAGACCCTCGGTGAAGTAGAACAAAAGTTGCATGACCGATGCATTGACCATGGTGATTCGGGTACACCCCTGGCTCGCCACAGTGCAAACCATGCATTTACCGCGGCACTTCATGATTACGCCAGTGACGGTCGCCAACTGCTTGTCCTCACTAGCAGTGAGCACTTGACTGCCCAACTTCGAAGAGTCGGTTCACGCATCGAGCAGATACATTCCGAACGAATCGTACATCCCCACAGACCACTGTGGAAATCAACTTACGCAGCCGAAAACTACGTTGGTCCTCACCCTCATACTTATGGTCTTCAGGATGTCCCCGAGGAAATAACACTCATGAAAAAAAGCAACCACATGCCCAACGTTAACGCAAACCAACGTTTTGACATGGCGTGGCAGGACGCCCAACGAAACAGCGTCACCGCCACCAAGCAACCGTTTGGAGCAGTTGCAAATGAGTCAACCGACCGGACTGCGGACGGAACGTTGCATCGTGATGGTTTTTACTACGCCGATACTTACAGCACCATTGAATCTCCCCAAACACACCGCTTTACGTTTGGAAATACTTCAATGGCTAACGACCAACGCCTCTCAACTTCCAAAGAAGATCCCCGGATGTCGAACAACCCCAATGTTGCCACCGCGACTCCTGCCTCACCCTTCTTTCTTTCTGTAGACAGTCCCATTGACCAGGGTCCGTCTATCGATGCCGTTGCCGCTGCACGACTGCGGGGACTACAGGTCAGTCATATTGTCCACCTGATGCAACAGGACCCCTGTCGATTAGCAGATGCACTGGGTTTGGCAGATGTAGAAGCCAACACGATACGGCGCTGGCAAGCAGAATGCCGACTCGTTTGCCGCGTCCCAAACCTGCGAGGATTCGATGCGAGAATCCTGGTCGCTTGTGGTATCACGACCCCAGCCACCCTTGCAGCTACTCCCCCTGTCACTCTGCTGCACAAAGTGGAAGCCTTTCTGGCAACTGAAAGAGGGCAACAAGTCCTGCTTAGTGGAAGCAGTCATGAACTTGCCCGCATCACGAGTTGGATCGCGACTGCAAATAGCCAAGGATTAAGCTCACAAGCTGACCAAGCCAGCAATCAGCTTGCAAGCAGCAAAACCAAGCAAGCAACCTCTGCGGCGGGTGACAATCCACAGTCTGCCACCAAACACACTACAGACGTCACACCGTCTTTAAAACGAAATCACCGCGGCGAACACACCCGCCGACAAAGACGCAAACATTCACTGGTGAACCACCCGGCTGAAACAAACCGAGCCGGTGTTGTACAGTTCGACCAGCATACCGCTGAGGATGGGCGATCCCCGGATGCAACAACTGAAATAGAAACCGAAATTCGCGAGTTACGTTTCTATCTTCAGCAAGATGCTCCAGTTGTGGATGCACCTTCAATCGGTGAACGCATGGAAGAACGCCTACAGGCAATAGGCGTCTACACCATCCAGGACTTACTAAGCGGAGATCCTGAACAAATTGCTGAGCAACTGGATCACCGACGCGTAGACGCAGACACGGTGTTACAATGGCAACAACAAACGACGCTGGTTTGCTGCATTCCAATGCTACGAGGGCATGACGCACAACTGCTGGTAGCAGCCGACATCGTCACACCCGAGGACCTTGCTGGTTGGGATGCGGAAGAGCTATTCCAAATCATTGACCCCATTGCTCGCAGCAAGGAAGGAAAACGAATCCTCCGGGGTGGAAACCTGCCCGACCTCGAGGAGGTGACTGACTGGGTTAATTTCGCTCAGTACAATCGGGAATTGCAGGCCGCTTGATTGCGGCGGTCGCCCGCGCAAGGCAACAACTCAGTTGTAAAGCCGAGTGCATCAGGCTGAAACGACCAAGCGAGCGGCTATACCAAAGTGCTTCGGGCGACACGCATGACATTACCGCCGATGACTTTGCGAATCACGTCATCATCATGACCACGCTGCACCAAACCCACCGTGAACAGTGGCCAATTAGTCCAGGCAAGACTGTCATTCGCCTGCTGGCTGGTTTGATAATCATCCTTCGGCCATAACGATCGGAACTCCGTCCGCCGCTTGCCCCGACCGGGCACCTTGGCTCTTTCTCGACCAGCATCTTGCGACTGGTAGGCCACGTCTGTACCAATCGCAACATGATCAGGACCAAATTTCCGGATCACATAATCGACGTGATCCAACAACGCGCTGACATCCCCATCCCCCCGCAGGAACCTCGGGATGCAGCATATTCCAATGTAGCCACCAGAATCAGCAATGGCTCTGATTACCTCATCCGGCTTACTGCGAATGTGGGGATAGATCCCCCCGCAAACAGAATGGCTTGCAACCACCGGCTTGGTTGAAACGCGAGCCGCTTCCAAGCTTGTTTGCCAACCGCTATGAGCACAGTCAGGGATGACGCCAACCCGGTTCATCTCGGCAATGGCTGCCTCACCAAAATCGCTTAAACCGGCATCAGTTTTTTCTCCACAACCATCGCCAATCATGTTTCGTCTCTGATAAGTCAAGTGCATCATGCGAATACCGAGTTGATAAAAGATCCGCACGTACCGCAACTCATCTGGCACAGAAACCCACTGTTGGGTTAACGGCACGCCGTTACCTGTCATGTAGAGACAATGCCGACCTTCCTGTTTTGCATTCAGAACATCCTGTGGAGAGGCAGCTTTGGAAACAAAACCTCGCATCAAGTCTGTGACGTAAGTAAAACGCGCGAGTCTTTTCAGCAATCGCAGCGGGTCCTGACCCTCCTCGCCCGCGTTCTGAAAGATGCAGGTAACCCCCGATGCTCGCCAAGCATCCCGATACTCCTGTTGCTGAACAGGATCAGTTGCCACACGAGTCATCATCATATCTTCGCGAACATCATCCAATTCGATTGACGAAGCACCACTCTCAACGAGCTTGGCGAGTGCCGCACCGTCAACCGCCGCTCGAGGTGAAAATCCGTACGAGTCGAACACAACCGACTCCGCATGTAAACGCAAACCCTTTTCAAGCTCCGAAGGCGTTGGCTGGAGGATCCTTAGCGTTGCCTGACGCAAACTGGTAATCTTGGGATTCAACCTCTCGGTAATTGCAGCGATCGATGCTTTTGATCCAGCACTTTCGCTCGCCTTATCCGACAATTTGACCGGTGGCTCCTGAGCACCTAATGGTTGCTGCACGGCCTGATTGACAGCACAAGTCGCAAGGGCACCAGTCGTCCCAAGAAAACTGCGACGATTCAATGAGTCATTCGATTGCATAGGATCCTCCAATGGACAATAGCCCAACCATGGTAAACGATCTATCTGCGTTCAGGTGAAACCTGCAATCGGCAAATCAACTCAATGTTGCAACCACCCTAAAAGTGGTTAGTGTGCGAAAATCTTTCCACTTCCTTGGATCACAAGATAATCGCCAGACAATTCATGCTTACCAAATGATTCACGAGTTCCATCGGGCCAGTCCACAACGACTTTGCAGGGTTCCGACTTCGCCCCTAGGCCAAAGCTTACACAACGTTCGTTGGAGCATTGAAACCCGTCACCGGCCAGCAGGTGCCCCACACGATTTCCACCCTCGCACTGCAACGTGACCCGCGATCCGATCGCGTCACGACCAGACTTAGTACCCACTAAAAAGAATCGACATTGCAGGTTCTTTGTCTTGGTTTCGTTGACCAACAGAGCGATTGGTTCAAATAAGTGAGTGATGACAAGATCTTCCTTCTGATCCCGGTTGGCATCCAACTTGGCAACCGCGCGGCCTAAATGGTCATCCTCAAAGTAATCTCCCAGTGAATCTCCGCTCGCCTGATCCCAAGTGCCACTTTCCTGGCGCTGAAACAGCTGTGCCGGCTGCTGGTACAAGCGACTTCGGTGGGTGAAATCATCAATGTCTCCATTGGCAACCACAAGTTCAGGAATCCCATCATTGTCGGCATCAATCCACTGCGTCCCGTAACCCAGCATGGTTTGCGTGGGCTCAATCATACCGACGCGTTTCGATCGATCTGCCCACATGCCAGAAGCGACCTGCTCATAGAAAGTGTTGTAATCACCCGAAAAATGAGTGAGCAGGAAGTCGAGGTCACCATCCTGATCCGCGTCACCGGCCGCGATGCCCATCGATGCTTGAGACAAGGATCGTCCGTTCACCGCGAGTCCACGTACACTTGCTTGCTCAGAAAGCTTGAATTCAGAACGGTTCCTGGATTGCCCGAGTCCGTTTGCCCGTTTAAGGGTGTCACTGTCAGCTGCTTCACTGTCAGCTGCTTCACTGTCAGCTGCTTCAGTGTCAGCTCCAATGGAGTGATCTTGGTCACTCTCACTCATTGACCAATAGTGGTTCGCTGTCATGTCATTGGCAACATAAATATCGACACCTGGTCGATCATCAAGTGCCCCCACGACGATCCCCAAACCCCGTCCGGACTCATGACGACTCAACCACTCCGACGTCACATCCTCATAGCCACCATCAGCAGTCCCCCGCCACACGCGATCTTTCTGAGCCGCGAATGCTAGCGGTGCGCAGGACCTCGGTTCTTTCAATTCAGCATCGACACACAATTGCTGCAACGCTTTCTCGGTTTCGCAATAGCCAAGTTGAAATAGGTCAGTCAGACCATCACCATCAATATCCGCAAACGCAGCGGAACTCGTCCATTCTCCATCAGTGAGATCCATCTGCTGGGTAGTATCACTGAAGGTTCCGTCGCCATTGTTTCTCAAGAGTTGATTCCGACCGATATTTGCAACAAACAGGTCAGGGAAACCATCTGCGTTATAATCTCCAACAGCAATTCCCTGGGAAAACCCGCGTCCCCCGACAACTGCAGACTCGGCAACTTCAGAAAACACACCATCAAGATTCCTGAAAATACGATTCGGACTGGAGTCATTCTTCATAGGACTTCCGTCGATTGACGTCAGACAAAGATCAGGCCAACCATTGAGATCAAAATCCAAGACCCCAACACCACCTGCCCCCGATTGGTAGATCGTCAAACCACCTCCCTCGTCTGCCGACTTACCCAATCTACAAGTATGAACTAGATGCCGCTCGGTTGCCTGATTCGAAAACTTCATTGTCCGGCTAGTAGCACGATCGGATACCTCGGGACTCGTCGGGTTTAAATCCAACCAGATTGGCCGGGGATAACTCGAGAGATCAATCTGTTTTGCAACAGCGAACTCGGGAATTTGCCAAGGTGTCGCACCGGTCAACTTGGCCCGCAACGCCTTGTAAATGCTGGCGAGATCTTGCTGTGGGTTCTGACTCATACGAAACGCCGCCTGCAACCATGCAGTCGCTTCCCAGCGTCGCCCAAGAGCCTCCAAGCCACGGGCAATACTAACCGCATCGGACTGCGAATTATTTTTCCAGGACAGAAGAGAATCAACTTCGTCACGCAGTGCCGTGATTCCAGCAGCCCGTTCTGCCAGACGCCGAGCGTTATCAGGCTGTTCCAACTGAGCTAAACAGACAGATAACTTCAGCAAGGCCTCGCCGCTGTTCTCATCAAGTAGTGTTGCCTTCCAATACGCCCTCGCCGCCATCGGAAGGTTCCCGTACTGTTCAGCAACCCCACCCATTGTCAACCAATACTGTGGTTGTCCATCGATACCGGAGGGTAGGTCTGCGAACCACTGCGTAAGTTCAGACGTCGATTGCAATTCAAAAAGGGCACGGCCATACAAAGCCTGTGCAGGAACAAAATCAGGATGCTGCTTAACAACGGGTGCCAGCAGTGACGCAACCTTCTTCCACTCCGAGTGATAAGCTGGAAGCCTCGCCAATGAGTAGTTGGGTCTCTGGTCAGCCGGGTAGGTTTTCAAAGCATATTTGCAGGTCGACTCAACTGTCTGAGGACGTGAAAGGTCTGAGAGCACAATTAGCAAATTCAGTCCACCATGCCCACGCTGCACTAACCACTGCAGTTGCTGCCGACTTTCGAATTCCAGACCAACCGCCATCTGCATGCCAACCAGCTTCATCCGGTAATCAACAACATCCGGAAAGGCTTCTACAGCAACTTTCAGGACTCGGATCGATTCGAATGGTCGACCCACATTCACATACTCCTGCCCAAGCTTCAGCAGAACTTCAGCATCTGGATTTTCTGTCGCAGCAAGAGCCAGTTCGTATAACTCGACAGCTCGTGTTGCATCTCTTCGTGCAACAGCAACATCACCGGCAATCGACAATAGGCCAGGGTCGCCTGGATCCCTCAACAAAGCAGCATCAGCCTGCTGGGCAGCTGCCACCACATTGCCACGCTGCAACAAAAACCGCACCGCGGACACGGGGTCCTGTGGTGGAGTCGTTACCTTCTCGGCAGGCGGTACGGCAGCAGAATCATTACGGCTGCAGCCGCCCGAAAGCGTTAACAAAACTGCCAGCAAAACGACCAACGGTAAAACGAGACTACGATCTTTCACTCAATTCACACCAATCACCAGACATCGGTTAGGACACAGAAGCGAACAGTCGTGATAGCGGCACTGGAGTCACCACACAGCTATCAGCACACCATAATCGCTACCCATAGCCAGCACACATAGCCCGCTATTTCCGAAGCGAAACATCCCTTCTACCCATCTTATCGTAGCCAACCCCACCGTGAAGGCGACGATTATGCCCGGAAGCGAGGTAATCACGACATTTCCGGTGGTAATCCGTTGCACTTCTGCAACCTTCACGGCTAATTCAGCAGGGCTCTGAATCACCCTGGATCGAGTCTTCGCAGGGCAGTTACCCGTCTCACCTGAATACGCAGAGTCTTTTGAACATTCTCAGTGAGAACAAGCGATGAAGCTTTTTTGTGGCGCGATACATCAAGCAAAGCTCCAAAAGCAGATCTTCCGATTCCCTCGCCTTACGACAACTCAAGCTTTTCAAGCCTCATGCGTCAGCAAACCACAATTCAATATGGAAATTGTTGCGTGCACATTGATAGCTGACGGTAAACTGTGAGCAGACGGCTCGTCTTCCATAGAAAAGTCCCGCAGGCATCATCAAGATAATCCAGTGAATCACTACCTCGCGACCCGATTCAGCAACCGCCACCTAGCATCGCAGATTTTGCTGTACTGCATTGCATTCCATGTTTTGAGTTCCTCGCAACTGCACGCCTCTCCCCCCCTCAACGCTGACCCGTCCGTCAAGTACATCGGTTCGAAAGCCTGTATTTCCTGCCACGCCGATCAACACAAAAGTTACTTGGCAACCAGTCACAGCCAAACCATGGAGCGTGTAAATCCCGGAAAAGAAACGACGAATGGATCTTTTCGGCATGAGTTGTCTGGAAACGATTATGAAGTTTTCCTGCGTGACGACCAATTGTTCCATCGCGAGATCATTCGGGGCCCCGGTGGCGAAGCACTGACAACCACAGAACACCCCATTTTGTACACGATGGGATCTGGTAGCCATGGCAAGAGTTACGTGTACAAAAATGGCGAGTTCTTCGGACAATCGCCGCTGTCTTGGTACGTCGAATCTGAGAGATGGGGCATGTCACCAGGTTACGATCGCGCGAACCACCCCGGCTTTTCACGAAAACTGAGTTCGGAATGTTTCTTTTGCCATGTGGGCAGCATCGATCAAAAAGAGGGCAACCCAAACGACTTCACGATCATGGAAGATACGGTCGGCTGCGAACGTTGCCACGGACCGGGCGAGTTACACGCCAGGAAATACGGGAACACGAATTCATCTGCAGTTTTGCACAACGATCCTGACGGGAGGATTCCGGACAACACGATCGTTAACCCGGGAAATCTGACTCGAGAGCTTTCGGAGGCAATCTGCCAGCAGTGTCATTTGCAATCGGCAGGAAAAGCTCTGCGGGCTGGAAAAGACGAGTGGGACTTCCGCCCGGGCACGCCTCTGACTGACATTCGGTTGGATTATCAATTTCGCCTCGGTGACGACAAAATGAAAATAGTAGGCCACGTCGAACAGCTACACCAAAGCAAGTGCTATCAGCAAGCTGAGACGTTGACGTGCATCACATGCCACAACCCTCACGACACACCGTCACCTGAAAACATGGCAGCTCACTACCGATCGATCTGTCTCGACTGCCACGACAATCAGGCGTGTGGAGAACCACTGCCCAAACGAATCAGCACGGCGCAGAATGACTGCGCCAAATGCCACATGCCCAAACTTGATACAGAGATACCACACACAGCATTTCACCACCATCGCATCGGAATCCACAAATCGGAAGGTGATGTTCCGCAGGTAGCCACAGGGCTTAGTCCAATTTTAGACATCAGCAGCTTGACGCCACTGGAGCGTGCACGTTGCGAGGCACTCGCCAAGTTTCAAGTGGGACAGGAAGAACCAGACAATCCGAATTTCAAGGATTATGGACTTGATGCGGCGAGGGTGTTGATTCAATTAAAAAACAGCGGCAAGGCAGATCCCGACGCCAACACAATCCTGGCGTTGTTAGCCCGCTCTCAGGGCCAATCGACAATCGCCCGCGACCTCGCTACCGAGGTCGTCAATGAGGAAGAGAAACCAACGCGTGCAAAAGTCGAAGCACTGCGATTACTTGCACAATTGGCCTACCAGAGTCGCAAGTTTTCGGAAGCAGCAAAACTGTATCGCGAAGTCACAAAGTACCAATCCGAAGCCTATGACTATTTTCAACTTGGGATCTCTGAGCAAAACTCTGGGCAGACCGACCGTGCCATCAATGCCTTGAAGACAGCAGTTGAGCTAGCCCCCAGTTATCTCGAGGCGTACCGCGTGCTTGCTGCGATCATTGGCTCGCAGGGAAAAGTCGACGAGGCAAAGAAATATGAACAACTTGCATTACAACATGAACAACGAATGCAGCGTTTGTGGCAGTCATCACAACCCGAGTAGATGACGTCCAACACGGTCCTAACTGATGCACCTTACCATCATGAATTTGCTGTCTTCATCAATTCCCATCGACTGAGCTTTGGGGGTATGCCTCCGAGTCATTTTCTACGAGCAGCAAATAACAATCAACTTCAGGATCAGCGTACGTCTGCTGAACTCCCGAAGGCCAAGTGACCACTATTTTGCTTACTTTGTCGGCGACTCCCAACCCAAAATTAACGGTGGGCTGATTTCGGGAAAGATAACCATCGCCACCCACAAGCCAATTACTGAGCACCGTGTCTCCGACGTGAATATCGACTTGAGCACCAATGGCATTACGCTCCGATGAGGTACCAACCAACTGAACGGCCATCCAATGATTCGGCGTTTCGGTTTGGTTCATCATCAAAGCCGAAGGCGAGTCGAGATGCGTTATCAAAACATCCTGTTTTCCGTCATGATTAAAATCCAGTCTCGTCATGCCACGTCCAAGATAGGCACCCTGCCAGTAGCCGGACGCATCCTGCACTTGGGTCAATAAAAATTTCGATCCAAGATTAACAAACAGCTGAGGCGACTGTTGCAGTGGTTCGCCCGGCGCTTTTTCAATATTCCCATTGGTAACGGCGACATCGGGACGACTATCGTTGTTGTAGTCTATGGATTGACAACCGAATCCCAAGACCGCGGAACTGTCACGATGCAATCGATATTGCACGCAGCGATCCTCAAAAGAACCTCCGCGGTTCATAAATAAACTGACAGGCTCCTGATAAAAATTTGTGATGTGTATATCCCGTTTCCCGTTGCCGTCAAAATCAGCAACAGCGATCCCCATGGATGCCGTCGATACACCCCCGGAGCCGTGTGCGCACCCTGTCAACGCCGCCACATCCTGCCACCTGTCACCAATACTCGAAGCATACGAGGGACCTTCAGCCTTTTCCACCTCCTCGGAGACACGCGACCAGAGATGGTTCGGCCTGACATCATTCCCGACGAAGATTTCGTTACCCGGTTGTCCATCCCAATCAGCAATAACGACCCCCAATCCAGTGCTGGGAGCCTGAGCTGAACCACTCACTTTCTCACTCTCAAATCCCCCCTTACCGTCATTCACAGCAATGCGATCAACACCAGGTACAAACGAAGCGGGGGACACCGTCAACACATTCCCATCCTCGCCCAATTCCGGCCGTTTCAGCATGGTATTGTCCTCAACATAGTGCAGGGACACGATATCGGGTAACGCATCACCTGTCACATCTCCTAACGCAACCGAGCTGGTCAATACATCCAAGGCTGGGTCAGAATCAAATTCCTGTCGCCGAAACGTTCCGTCACCATTATTGAGCAACAAGACTTTATTACCGATATTGGCTACCACGATGTCATCGAAGCCATCTTGATTCCAATCTCCGGCAGCAACGCCGATCGAATACCGCTTTTCGGCTGTGCCTGATGCTGCTGTCGTTTGCTCAAACTGTCCCGCGACATTTCGATAGAGCAGATTGGAAAGCGTACCCACAAGACTGGGTGGCTCGCCATTTCCTTGCGCCAGGTACAAATCAATTGCACCATCGAGATCGTAATCAAGTGCCGCCGCACCACCACCCAGCGATTGGTAAAGTGCGAAGCGGTACAACTGTGGTCCGCTGGCGATCTGATAGCTGTGATCGATCCCAACTTTGGCTGCAACGTTCTCAAATATTGGGGTGGCAAAGGTCTCGTCGGTCGTCTCTTCAATCGTTGGCAAAGCTACTGAAGACAATTCGGGAATCTCAAGTTCAGGAAGTGGATATTGCTCACGAGAAATACCGCACATCCGTTCGGCTTCATCTGGGAATGCTTGACCAGCGGCAGCAATTTCCATTCTCTGCTGATTAAGCGATTCGACTTCTTCGCGGGTCGCCTTCCTCTGAAAGGCCTCAAACAGTCGCCACGTGATGGCCTCTAAGGGGCGATTCAACTTGTCGAGTCCATCAGCAACCGTTTGATAAGACTCCAGCGAAGCGGAATCTGACTCACCGATTGCATTACTGGCAAGTGTCACCTCGCGCTGAACAACGTAACGATCAATCCACTTTTCCGCTGCTTCCTGCTGCCCCATCGCTGTCAACGACTGATTGATACGTCGCATCGATGCGATATCAGTGGGATCGCGATTGAGTGCTTCAGCAAAGGCCCGAATCGCCTCCGAAAACCTGCGTTGGTTCAACAAATGAGTACCAATCGCAGCCCAATACTCAGCGTATTGCTGCACCGATGCGTCAGCCCGCGCCAACCACCACTGAAAACGCTGTTCGTCCTGCGACTCGATAGCAAGCAAACCAAAAAACGCGAGAATCGAGGGTGTCACCTCGCCCGCGCGAGCAGCTGGATCAAGCACTGCCAATGCTTCTTGGTAACGGCTGGCGGTGTACAACATCCTCGCTTCCGCAGCTGGGCCGATCGGGTAGTACGCTTTTTTCCGTGGCATGGTGGTGTTTGGATCATCAAAAATCGCGTGCCCCAATACCATCATGGCGTGTAATTCATCCTGCTGGACATTCCCCAAGCGGCAAAGCTGTTGAAGGTGAACAAAAGCCTCATGTCGCCTTCCTTGCCGGTTATAAAGAAAGGCCAGCTGACGATGAACCACAGCCGCCTCAGGGGCCCGAGCCAACACTTGCCTGTAAAGTCGTTCGGCATCATCAAAACGCTGCAATTGCATGGACCAGTCAGCAGCTTGCCCCAAAGCTGCAAGACCTGCCTGCGGATGATCCTCTGGTATGGCCCCCAACAATTCCACCGCAATCGCCAGTTCCCCAAGACTCGCTTGGGCATTTGCCATGCGAAATAGTACCTCAGCATCGAATGGATCTAAAAGCAAAATACGTTGCAACTCAGCGATCGCCTGCTGTGTTTGCTCAGCACGCATCAAACGATCCGCTGACTGAAGGGTTCTTTCGCGGTCAAATTCAGGTTCCTGAAAGTCTTCGGGAACACCTGCATCGCGATCCAGAGCCTCTTCGGAAACGCCGCCTTCCGCCGATACTGACGGCTCATCCGTGCCTGAGCCTGATCTGGAGCCAGAATCACACCCGATGTTGAGACATGCGATAAAACCGCAAAGGCACCAATAGAGCCGGCGATTCATGAAACGAAAACAGTTGCGTTGCTTGCACATGCATTTGGATTTATGAAGAGGCACTCCTGCGGCGGACCCAGCCGATCAGGTTCCCCCAGGGAAAGCATTGTACTGGCAATGTCCAACCGTGTTCCGAAATCGGTTGTCTGCGCAGAACGCACCAATCGACCCACACGAATCCACTTGGTCAAGTCCAGGAAGTCTCCCGAAGTAACGTGACAGGACAGCGTCTTGGGCACACGGCACGATGAGGCACCTACCTTAACTGCCTTCTATCCCTCTGTGACGACGTAACATTCAGCCAATTGGTTTGCTGAAAACACAAAAAAACGGGTGTGGCTAATCTAGCCACACCCGTTTCGCTTGCAATTCAGGCAATGAAAATCAGGAATCGATTACTGATTCAACTGCTCTTCGATGGTTTCCTTGGCGTTCTTGGTGCCCAAGGCTCCCCAAAGTCCGTATGGACTTTCGCGGCCAGCTCCACCGTCCCAGCCGCGTCCATCGCCGTTGTCACGGCCATAGGCGACGTGATCTTGGTCCCCGGACTCAATCGAGTCAGTGATGAAGACCACAGCACCATCTGCCATCAGGATATGCGCACCACCTTGGTGGTAACTTGCTGCACAGTAGGCACCACTACGCCCGTGCCAACGCTGAATGTTGTAGCTGTTGGGGGGAGTAATGGTTTGGAAAGTACTGAACTCTGGACGACCATCAGACCAACGACGACCGCGTTGATGGTTTGCGTTACCGTCATAGCAAGGCTTGCCACCACAACGATTCAGTCCACCAGTGGCAGTATTGGTATTGATGTAACCAGGACGCTCAGGATCCAAATACTGCTTCCACCAAGACGGTGGACGATCCCAAGACTGGTTGTCAGCTGCCATGATGGTTGCGGAAGCACGCAAGTCACGTGCTCCAACGACGTTCTCGCCACACATGATGGTGTTGGCAAGACCGTCAGTGATGTCACGGAACTTAGTGAAGTGACGTGCGCGGAAGACACCACGTGCCCAACGCTCAGTGCTCTCTTCACCCCAGCCACCACTACCGGAAGCTTGCCCATTGTCATTGATACCACCGTGTGCCTGCTCGAAGAATGCATCGCCTGCACAAGCCGAGTAATTGGTGAACGCGACGCGATAGTTAACTGGTTGCGTCGGGTCACTTGGGCAACGGAAGGTAGGAACCTGAGTCAACCAAGGCTGGTAGTTCTGGCTCCATGGGTTCGGTCCCATCGCTGGGTACGGCGGGTTACGCGTTCCACCTGTACGGTTCAACGCAAGCGGGTTTGAAATTTGCTCCCACAATGCTTGTTGCTCCACGAATGGAAGCGTACCAACCATCCAGCTCAACCACAGACGGTTGCTCTGATTGCCGTTGGAACCTGGGAAGGTCGTTCCACCGGCATTCATTGGCAGGTTTTTGTAAGCCGAGTGGTAGTTGTGCAAGCCAAGTCCAATTTGCTTGAAATTGTTACTGCAGCTCATACGCCTTGCCGCCTCGCGGGCAGCCTGCACTGCTGGAAGCAAAAGCCCCACCAGTACGCCGATGATTGCGATAACCACCAACAACTCAACGAGGGTGAAACCCTGTCGCCGAGCACGATTCGAGTACATAGAAAACTCCGGAAACTAAGACAAAATTGATGAAAAGTTGGAGATCCAAAAAGATCGACCTCCCGTACGGGAAACAATCGCACCGCTCTGGACCCCTAACAGAATGTATAGACGCACAGCTATGAATGCAACAGAAATCCCCGACAAATCACCCGTAAAGCGTCAAGATTAGGCCATCAATGCTGCTGAACGGTGGGTGTTAAAACGCCATAAAAAACCACCCCTCAGGGGGGTGGTTTGCGCTGAGATCAAAACCTCAGGTTTGAGCATGAACAGAACTACCTGGAGCCTTCGCTCTGCATGCGTTCTTGATCTTGCTGCATTTGCTTCTCGTAATCTTCGTCTTCCTGCAACTCTTCCGCAGTAATTTCATCCGTCGGAGGAACGAATTCAGCATCACCACCAGATCCGCCACAGCCGGCGAAAGTGAGCATGGAAATAAGAAACGCGGATGAGAACAAAAACGAAATTTGACGGGTCATGTTATTGCCTACAATGTTGAAGTAAGGTCGAAATAGTACTGCTGAGAAGCGCATTGCGTTGTTACGCGGAGCGTTAATGTTCGTTTACGGCGTTGCCGGCGTCAATATCTCGCCCAAGACGATTCCAAGTTTCATCCACCATGCCCGTTCGGATACTGAGCATTGACCCCAGCAAGCACGCCCATCCTAATTTTACGGACTAAGTTGCCGGTAGCGATAATTCTGGTTTTCACGCTCAATATTGGGGGCGGCTGCAAAGATTCCGGCAATTCGCTGACCGAGTCAGTAGACAAAAAAGCCGATCAGCGAGAAACAAACGCCACAAGAGCCGAGGATTTGTTTCTAAAATCGGTCGCTGCCTACCGCCGGCAGGATTTCCCGGCTGCCGACAAGGCCATCCGCGAACACTTACTAGTGTCCCCTGATGACTTACGGGGCATGGAAATGCTGGGCGACATCGCTGCCAGCACCGGCGATGATCGGCTCGCCAACGAGAGTTATGAAGAGGTGCTGCGGCGGTCCGAATCGCCGACCGAACCTTTTCTGTCAAAATACGCGATGCGTCTCATGGCATCCTCGCGTGCATTCGATTGCTTGGACGTCCTGAAGAAACGTGCTGCCAAGTATCCCGGTCACCCGGAAGCTGGCCCGGAGATGGCTGGACTGGCTGCGATGCTTGGGGTCGCCGAGCAAGGTGTCGATGCTCTTCGTCAGTTCGCACGACGCGGTGGTGCCGACCCGGAAACTCTTCAGGTACTAGCGGACCCTCGTCGTGTCGAACCTGACATTGAAATGTGCAAGAGACTTTTGGCTAAAAATCCTGACGATCTGAGGCCACAATTCGGTTTAGCGAAGGCAGAAGCGAACCAACTTGCGTGGGCGAAAGTAAAAGCGAGACTGCAACCCGTGGTGCAAAAACACCCCGATTTTTTGCCCGGCCAAATGCTGTACGGACTGGCGTTAGTTCAACAAGGGGAATTCGCTTCATTACCCGAATGGCACCGGTCTGTTCCTGAGAACGCCCGTGATTTCGCCGATTACTGGATGGTGGCCGGATGCTGGGCTGAACACGAGCAAAAGTACGATGAAGCTGCGAGAGCTTTTTGGGAGGCTGTGCGTCTTGATTCATCTGGCTATCCGGAAGCACTCCCAAACCTTCTATTTGCACTCAAACAGTTAAACAGGGACAAAGAAGCAAATGAAGTCGCAGCACAGATCAACCGGGCTACCTTACTGAGCGACTGCGTCAAAACGCATCTTGAACGAGGTGGTTCATCACAATCCGCAGCGTTTTCTGTTTCGGATGCGATGCTATCCATGGGCAGGTCATGGGAAGCCGAAGGTTGGGCCAGACTGGCGATTTCACTTTCAGAAGACAAGGTAAACGATACCCGTGAACGCTACCTGAAAGTTCGCTCCACGATGACGGCACAAAGCCCCTGGCAATCACCCGAATTCAAGCTCGCGAATGGCTTGGATCTGAGTGACCTACCACCAGTGAGTTGGGGAGCAAGCTCTGTTAAGAAATTCGCCTCAAGAGGCTTTGCAAAGGGAGAGATCCATTTCAAGGATGAAGCATCTGCACGGGGCTTAGATCACGTCTGCGAACTTGCGTCCACCGGTGATGAAACAGGCCATTGGATTTACCAGAGTGTGGGCGGTGGCATGGGAGTCATCGACTTCGACCTCGACGGTTGGCCTGACCTGGCATTGGCGGTCCTCAATGGGCAACCGAAGCAGAACAACTCTTCACCAAATCGTCTTTTGCGAAACTTGGAGGGACAATTTGCAGAGGTCACCGCACGGGCTGGATATGCTGATTCCGGCTTTGGGCAAGGGATTGCCGTAGGTGATTACAACTCCGATGGCTTTCCTGACCTTTTCGACGCGAACATCGGTCGCAATCGCCTTTACCGTAACAACGGTGATGGAACATTCTCAGATGTCTCTGACAGTGTCGGCCTTCACGGTGAGTCATGGACCACCTGCGGACTGCTCGCCGACATCAATGGTGATGGACTGACTGATTTGTATGAGGTGACGTATTGCGGTGGAAACAAACCCTACCAACAAGCGTGCCGCAATTCTCGCGGGCTTGCCACGTGTCCCCCATTGGATTTCGAGGCAGATGCTGACCATTTTTGGCGAGGTTCCGACAGCGGCAACTTCAGCGACATCACATCCAAATGGGCGGGACGAACATCTGCTGGACGTGGACTTGGTATCGTTGCCGGCATGTTCGACGAGCGTCCCGGGCTTGATCTTTATGTTGCCAATGACATGACGGTAAATCAGTTCTGGTCAGGCGAAAACACGGCCGGCGATTTTCGCATGACAGATTTGGGGGCGATTCGAGGTCTGGGTCTGAGCGGACGTTCCCTGTCTCAAGCATCCATGGGAATGGCGGTCGGAGATCCGGATCGAGACGGGGACATCGACTTTTTCCTTACACACTTTGCCGGTGATCACAATACATTTTACGAACAGGCAGCACCGGGACTGTGGGTAGACCGAACCGTTCAGCGAGGGCTCGCAGAACCATCAATGGATCTACTCGGCTTCGGCACAGAATGGATCGACTTGGACAACAACGGAGTCGTTGAGTTATTGATCACCAACGGTCACGTCGATGATGTGGACGCCGAAGGTATCCCCTACAAAATGCCGGCGCAACTGCTCGAACTCGACACCGCTGGAAAGTGGCAACAAATCGATGCGGATTCGATTGGCGAATACTTCAAAAAAGATCATTTAGGCCGTGCCCTGGTCACGCTGGATGCCAATCGTGACGGACTTGTCGATGTCGCCATTTCGCACCTCTACGAACCACTGTCGCTGCTAGTCAATCGAACCCAACAGGCAGGGAATGAAATCGCCTTCTATCTCAAATCGACGACCGGGCAGCGGGATGGCATTGGCACCTCGGTCACCTTGGATTTAGGTGACCAGGAAGTCACTACACAACTCACTGGGGGCGATGGCTACATGTGCAGTAGCGAACGCAAAGTTGTCATCGGAACTGGCAAACTGACTGCGACAGGCGACATCCACGTGCGGTGGGCATCAGGCCAAGAAGAACAATTTAGCGGACTGCAATGTGGTGCGGACTACCTTCTGATCGAAGGCTCAGGTGAGGCGTTCGCACTTGAAGACCGTGCTCAACCAAGCTCGCAGCATTCTGAAACAACGCCCTCATCCGTCATCGGTAGTAACCCAAATACTCCGTCGGCAGCGCAAGAAGTGGAGCCAGACAGTGAATAGGCAAGGCATGAAACGTCTCCCTCGAAACAACAAGAAAACATCAAGCTGGACAGGCAAACCCAACAGGATTTCTGCCGCCTGTCTCGCCTTCGTCTGTCTCGCCTTCGCACTGGCTGGTTGCAATGAAGGAGAAACCGGTCCTACCGCCCAACAAATGTTGCGGCAACAACAACTTCGATCAAGCCAACAAGCCTCCGCCTCACAAACAACACAACAGCGACTGGACACTGCCTTGGCATTCCTGGAGGACGAAAACTTCATCGCAGCCAGCGAGGAATTGAGTCGAATTCTGATTGCTGACCCCAACAACCAGAATGCCCTGATTTTATCAGCTAAAACCGAAGCAGCCCAAGGAAATGGATCTGCGGCAGTGAAGATACTGGATTCACTCGACAACACCGATCCAGCACTGAAGATTGAGATGCTATGGCTAGCAGCGGGATGGTCCATTGATTCGGGTGACTACTCAACCGCTGAGCAAAAGCTGAAAGAGCTTTTGGGTACCGACACAGATCTCGTGAAAGCACGTCGCCAACTCGCCATCATTCTTAACAATCAAGGCCGCCGCATCGAAGCAGCTCCCCACCTTCTTGCATTGGCCAAGCTGGGAAAAAGCAGGGAAAAAGAACTATTCGCCATGATCACTTATGGCAATCCATTCATCGACACGACGATCCCCAAACCACCTCGAACCGCTGGAACAACGCCAGCGCTGCTGGCACAGGCGAAGGTATCGCGCAGCGAGGGTGATATGGGTGAAGCAGTTGCAATGACAGAACAACTGCGAACAACATTTCCTGAATCCACGGCGATCGCCGCCTTTCTGGGTCGTTTACACATTGATTTGCAAAATGAAGAAGCATTGCAATCATGGTTCGACAATCTACCGGCAGATATTGAAGAGGAGCCTGAATATTGGTACGTCACCGGGATATGGATGCAGCGTCATGACCGCCACCAGGAAGCCGTGCGTTGTCTTGGCGAAGCGGTTTTGCGAGATCCCACCGATCGTTATGCCTATCAAGCTCTGGAACGTTCGCTGCGTTTTACGGGAAAAAAAGACGAAGCAGACCTGGCCGCATCCCGGGTACAGAAACTCACAGAGACATCACAACTTGCTCGCCAGTTTGGTTTAAAACGCGGAACCAAACAGGAAATGAATCGCATAGCGGATCTCCTGCTGGAACTGGGACGTCCATGGGAGTCCATTGCATGGAGAGAAACAGCTTCGAAGTACTATGCAACAATTGAATCAGAAAAGCAGCAGATTGCGCAAACGCGTCAGGCACTGCAAGAACATGACAGCTCCGCTGGTCCAAAAGTCCTGACCTGCAACCTTGAGCTCGAGTCATGGCCGCTGCCAACCATCGCAGAAATTGCCACAGTGATGGAAAGCGAAACCAATAAGCCAAAAATAAGTACAGGGTTGGAAGTCCCAATCGAACTTGCGGACGTTGCTGAGAAAGTGGGTTTGAACTTCACCTATGACAACGGTGATCAAAATCGTGAAGACAATGCCGTTTTCATTTACCAACTGACGGGTGGAGGCATTGGTGTCATTGATTACAACCTCGATGGCTGGATGGACCTGTACTTCACTCAAGGCGGCGGTCCTGCTTTTGACGCTGCAGGATCAAAACCCAATGAACTGTTTGCCAACCTGAATGGTGAACAATTCCAAAGCGTCAGTTCACAATCGCAGACTGCTGACATGGGCTACGGACAAGGCATCGCTGTGGCCGACATCAATCAAGATGGTTTCCCAGATCTCGTTGTCGCCAACATCGGCCCAAACATGGTCTACACCAACAATGGCGATGGCACCTTCACAAACAATCCAATCCCATTAGTTGACCAGACAGGAGGTTGGACAACCAGCATCGCGTGCGGTGATTTGGGAGGTGATCATCTTCCCGAGATTGTGGCGGTCAACTACATCAATGATCCTCAAGCATTAACAACCGCCTGCACCCCCGACTCGACTCATTGCAGCCCGCGAGTCTTCCAACCCGCTGTCGACAACATTTGGCAAATTGAGCCCAATGGCGACCTGAGCTCATTCGCTGGCTGCTTGGACATTGCCAACCAACCCAGTTTCGGATTTGCTGCAGTGCTGACAGATTTTGATGACAAGCCTGGCAACGAGCTCTACATTGCCAACGATACACGCCCCAATCATTTCTGGACCGGAAGCGCCAGTTCAGACGTCAACGTGCGACAACTGCGAGAAAATGCAAAGCTATTTGGATGTGATTCTGATCCAATTGGCCGCCCGCGTGGTTGTATGGGAATTGCGCACGGAGACTTCGACCACAACGGCAAAATCGACTTGCACGTTACGAATTACTGGAACGAAGCTTCCGACGTTTATCTACAAAGAACGACAGGGCTGTTCGTGCCAGCTGGTCTTGATTTCGGGACCTTCTCAGCAAGTCAGAAAACAGTTGGATGGGGGACCCAAGCTGCGGATTTTGATCACAATGGGTGGCTTGATCTCGCAGTTCTCAATGGCCACGTCGTTGACAAACCCGGAAGCCGGGAACCCTACGAGATGAAACCCCAGCTCTTCCAAGCACTCTCGGATGGCTCGTCAACCAGAGTTTCAATCGACCCGGGCGATCGCTACTGGACGCAGAATCGCCTAGGCCGCACGATGGCAGTCCTCGACTGGAATGGTGACGCCCGCCCCGACCTTGTCACCAATCACCTTGATGGTCCCGTTGCCCTACTCACCAATAATACAAGAGCCGGTAACAGTCTGCAGTTTGAACTCCAAGGAACCGACAGCGAACGGGATGCAACCGGCGCTAAAGTCACCGTCACCAAAGGGCAACAGTCATGGACACGCTGGCAAGCAGGTGGAGACGGTTTCCTATGCAGCAACGAGGCAGTACTAGACTTCGGCGTTGCCAACGCAAAATCAATCGACCGCGTCGATGTGCATTGGCCATCAGGAACAAAGCAAACATTTCATGACTTGGAAGTCAATCAACGCTACTTGATGATCGAAGGCATTTCAGAGGCCTATGCTCGTCAACCATAAGTGGGCGCCCTCCGCTGAAAAACTGCGCAGACAATGTGCATAGTTGCTCGGGAAAGAAATTTTGTCACCGGATCACGTAATGCTCTGCCTCTTGGATCAACGTGCAAATGCGGTATCTTCACCTTCAACAACCAGATAGCGTCGATTGACGGACAGATCGGAGAGTTCCGTCCGCAAACCACTCGGCCATTGAATCACAACGCGGACTGGTTTTGTCACGTTACCAATGCCGAAGTGCACGACAGGTTCGTTGCTGCACATCAACCCATCACCTCCGATCTGCCATCCTGTCCAGCGTTCTTCTCCAGCAACCACTTGAACTTCAGCCCCGATAGCCTCTCGCTCACTAGTCGTTCCGACCAATTCAATCTGGATCCATTTCCCACCGGGAGAGTCATTTTGCAGCAGCGCGATGGGGTGATCCAGATGGTTGGCTAGCAAGTCGATGCGTCCATCCTGATTCCAGTCAAGCATTGCAAGTGTCCGCCCCAGTTTTTTTTCACTCCAATAATCACCAGCCTTCGAGTCGGAGTGCAACAAAAATCCGTCACGACTTCCTTCAAATAGCTGAGGAAGCATCCGGAACGGGATATCATCAACGCGGCCGTCATAGACATGGCCGTTGAGTACTGCAAGATCCAACCATCCGTCGTTGTCAAAATCAACAGCCTGCGTCCCAAACCCAAGCACACCAAATGAGGTCTGTCCCAAACCTTTGCGATTCACCTCATCAATAAAAATCCCTTCCGGTGATTGAAGAAACAGATTGACCGGTTCGTTCTCAAAGTTCGTTACATGCAAATCGAGTGTACCGTTGCGATCAAAATCACCTGACGCGATTCCCATGCAAGCCTGGCTTTTGCCAGCACGGCCAACACTACAACCCTGCAAGTTACCCGATTCCACTAACCCAAATGAATCAGATACAGCACTGTCAGCAAGCTGACTTTGCCAGTAGTGATTGAAATCACCATCGTTGGAAATAAAAAAGTCATTACCATGCTTGCGATCAAAATTCGCCATCACCAAGCCAAAGCCCAGTTTGGCGGTGGGGCTTGAATCCGCAAATGATTTACTGGCAATCAAAATCCCTTCGTCATTGGCCAGTAAAACTCGATCCTGACTTTTGCGAAACTCCTGTGGCTGACAATCAAGATAATTGTCAGTGCAACGCAAGTCGAAAGCATTGGTATCGTCGATGTAATTGATCTCGACCAAATCGGGCAAATGGTCTCCATTCAAGTCGGCCAACCCCAAACTGGATGTCCACTGAAACAGATTGCTCCCAAGCAGTTCGCTTGCCTCCTTAAACGTACCATCACCTTGATTCAAATAAATAGCATTGGCACCAATATTGGCGACCAGCAGATCGGGAAACCCATCCTGATTAAGATCACCGGCGCACACGCCCTGACCAAACTTGCGGTCGCCAGTGAGAGTCGAAACAGTCACTTCCTGAAATTGCCGGTTTGGCAGCAGTCGGTACAACTGATTTGCGGTCGCGTCATCTGGCACACGTGGGTCTCCACCTGATTGAACGACGTAGATATCACACCTTCCATCAAGATCATAATCGAACGCTGCCAACCCACCTCCATTAACTTCGTGGATCGCATAAGGGCTTCCATCGAGTGGAAATCCACTGACGAACGTGGTATCGAGACCAGCTTTGACCGCGATGTCCGTAAATCCAAAATTCGCTCTACGTTGAATATCAGGTTCAACACGACGATTCTTCGCCAACGCTGACATCTTGGGTGCGGGCCACTTTCCCAATGAGAATCCAAGAATTTTCTCAACCCTCGCTGCTTGCACCTGACTGGAACTTGCCCCCTGCTCCCACTGCAAGATAGCTTGTTGACGAAGATTCAATTCGGGAACCAACTGCCGAAGCGTGCCATCGATTCGAGCTGCATGCATCAACCATGCAGCAGCTTCCCATGGACGCACTTGATCCTGCAACGTCTGGGAAATCCATCGCGCCTGCTCGGCATCAGCGTCCTTGGCAATACGAAAAACCTTATCAAGCTCCGCTAATCGTTTGCCCAAAAGTAATGCAGTATCTGATTCTCCGAGTCTTGTGCTACACGCGATCATTGACCGCAGCGATTCCCGATCCGTGGGGTTACAAATCAAGGCTTGGCAAAATGCTCCGATCGCCAGACGATCCTCACTATCACTCGAAAGCAACGTGCCAACAGCAAACCAGAATTCGTCATATTTCCGAATGCCATCTGGCAAGTCGGCCAGCAACACTCTCAGCTCCTCGATCCGATCAAGATCAGCGAGCATGCGCAATCGAAATGCCATTGCGGCAGCGGATTCAGGAAATTGAGTGGTGATTTCCTTTGCGCGATTGAGTAGTTCCGTGGGCTCAGACTTGGACGTCGAATATTGATATCGGAGATCACCGAGACCGAATAAAGACAGTGGTGCATCACGGGTGAAAACGTCAAACGATGACAGAGGAAACGGACCACGTAAATCAACCAAACTTAGAACTTCCTGATGTTCTACGTTCTTCATACGAATGAGTTGCTTCACGTGCCCACTGGCTTCAATTCGACGCCCCTGTGCATTCAAGAACTGTGCCAGCACACGATGAACCTGAGGACTCCTTGGGACAAGTTCCTCCGCTCGCTTCAAGTCTGCCTCCGCCAACCCAAACTCCTTGCACCTCAGATGACACTCAAAAGCAAGTAACAGCATTTGTGCGGCGTTAGCTGGATCAGCCTCAGCCACTTGTGCGGCTAGTACTGCGGCTTCTCGCAATTCGCCTTTTTGCTGTTTGATTCCGACCGCAAGTCGTAACGCGTCCAAGCTATCAGGTTTCACCAACAAGACCTGATTCACCATTTCCCACGCGCCATCCGCATCTCCTCGCTGAAGAAGACTTTGGGCAGCCATGAGTTGTTGCCGTTCATCTAACTTGGCTACAGCCGGCTGCTCTGGTTGCTGATCTTCTGTCGTGGTCGAACCATCGCCAGAAATCTGAACCTGCTCTTGCGAGTCACATCCCGCCAACTGAATGATCAGGCAGGAAACAAGAAGCTTGAAAACAGAACGAGAAAAAACAAAAACCACAGCGATATCCGAAACAAGACATTTCTCTAATTTCAATTCACGTTCACCCAAACGACCGTGACTGACCGAAGCACACTGGCAAAATTTCTCGCAACTTCGAGTCACCCGGAAAAAAGAGTCACCCGGGAAAAGGGGTCGCGATCGATGAAGCGTTCAGTACCAAGCATGCCGCTTCTCTATTTTATCGCTGCTGGCCCCCAGCAGGAACGCAAAGTAGAGTGAGTGCGGAAAATGCTTCGTATTTTTCATAATCAGGCAAAGTAATTTCCTGTCGCCCTAGGAAAGGCCGCATCAGCATTGCGAAAAACTCTCCCATCAATTCGTCATCAAAAGGAGATCCTGATGACGGCAGTCGCACCAAAGGCGGTTCCTCAATCACCAGCCCGCGCCTCCAGTACGTACTCTGACAGCATGTACCTGCGATAAACCTCCTGGGAGGTCAGGACCTGCTGACAATCGACAAACTCACTCGCCGTGTGTGCTTGATCGATACTGCCAGGTCCGAAAATCAAACTTGGTATACCCAACGCTCCAAACTTACTTGCATCACTGCCGAATGGCATTCCGGCGGGGGGCCGGTGACAACCCAACTCAGCCAGCACTTGCACCATTGCCTGAACAGGCGGGCACTCGACAGGTGTTTCCAGAGGTAGATCCGTCAGCATTGGTGGGTGCATGACAGCGTGAACCTGCGGATAGTCCAGCATGACTTGATCCACCACTGCCTGATAATGCTGAAAGACAAGCTCGCTGGTTTCGCCTGGTAACAGGCGGCGATCGACTTCCACTCGACAAGAAGCTGGCACCAAATTGACTTGAACTCCACCACGAATGACACCGACATTGCAGGTCGCATTTCCCAGTAAAGGATGCGATCGAGTGGACAACTGAAGGTTATCATGCTCAAGAGCCTGTAGCACGTGAACCATACTTGTAATCGCATTGACACCAAGATGCGGCTTCGCTGAATGAGCTGCTTTTCCGGTTGTTTCAATGACCCAGCGAATCAGCCCCTTGCTTGCGACTACCGGCTGTAATTCCGTGGGCTCTGCGACGACAGCGACGACACAAGTTTCGACAGCAAGCTCGCGACAGAATGCTGTCACACCCCGATAAGCGAACTCTTCATCGACCGTGGCTACAAACCACAGGTCACAGGGTGGGGAAGCGGAGGACTCCGCAACATCCGCCAAGGCATGCATCATGCCTGCTAGTCCGCTCTTGGTGTCGCAGGCACCTCTGCCGAACATCCGTCCATCTTTCACAACAGGCTTGAACGGGGGTATCGTCATGCCATCAACGGAAACCGTATCCATATGAGCCTCGAAAATCATCTTCCGCTGACGATCCCGGCCAGGAACCAATGCGATCAGATTTTCGCGATGCGGCTCCACCGACTGACGCCAGGTCTTTATGGAGCGTTGCTGAAAAAAAGTCTCGACATAATCGACCACATCTGCCTCAGGCACTCCCGACTTATAGTTGGGATTCACGCTGTTGATCTCGATCAGGTCAGCCAAAGTCTGAAGAACTGCCGGCATCGGTGCTGTCATCGTGTCCTACCTCCCACGGCCGATTACTGTCATGGCTAAGTGAGACGAGCAGCAAACAAACACAACGGCGCGCGTCTTACCAACAAGCCTAGCAACTCAAGAATCCTGACACACTGAGGTTGAAGCACAAACGTGAAGTCATGGCAGAAAATACCGTCTGAAACTGATTCAAATGCAACCAGACTCCTTCGGCAAGCCCGACTCCTCGACGCGGTCAACCACTTAGCTACCTGGCCGACGCCACATTAATTCAGAATTGCCTGAAGTGCCGCCGTTCGGAGTAGGAGCGGGCGAAGTAACCAGCGGGGCAATCGGAGCCGGCGAGTTCGCTGGCGTCATGTTGACAGGAACCATTCGACTCGCGATTTCAGTATCCGGGGCAGAGGCAACCGTTGTACCCTGCCATGCCTGCGGTTGCTGGTACTGCGTTTGCTGGACTGGCATCTGCTGAATTGGCATCTGCTGAATTGGTGCCATCGTACTAGCTGGCACAATTCCCATCGCGGCTCCACCATTCGCTGGAGTGATAGGAGCATTCGCTGGCGAGATGGGAGCTGATACCGGGGCGAATGTGGGTTGAACCGGTGCCGTGCCCGGTTGTCCGGGCGCTGTCATGAGCGTCGCGGGATGATTCGGAACTGGTGCCTGATAACCGACAGGAGTTTGATAGCCAGGAGGAGCGGGTGCACGCGTGAGGTCATTCACTTGCATCCCTCCGGCGCGGAAAGGATTGACATGGGCTGGCGCGGTTGTTCCGTAACTGGCGGGTGCAACACCGCCACCTGCAGGCCCCAAGGTGTCATTCGTGGTGGCGAACCCTGCTTGCGCTGTTGAATGAGTACCACTACCAACAAATCTAGTTGGCTGCACTCCGGAGCCAACCACCTGTCCAGAAGCGACAGGACTTCCAACGGCGGGAGCCGCCGAAACGAAACCGCCAGCGGTTCCTTGAACCGCATTCGCCTGACCGGGAGGTCCTCCAATGTATGGATTTTGGATAGCTGAAGCATTCGGTGGCGGCGGCGAAACACGAGTGGAGCCACCAAAAGGGTTGAACGATGGTGACTGCATTGCAGGAGACATGCTTCCGGACGACATCGAGCCACCTGATGTTGGTCCAGCAGTTTGCCTGCACCCCAAGAGAGACATAGAAGCAACAGCGAAAACGAGCGTGGCGGAAGATAGCCTGCGCATGACCTGATACCTGAAAGACAAAATCGGAAAGGTTGTCGTACTAATCGTCTCGTGTCTTTAACAAATTTTGTCAAGTGACTGAAAGGTCATTCATTTTTTGAAAGTTGGAATTGCTTGCAAATGCCATTTGAAAGGCCTGTTCTGTATCTAACGATTTTTTTCTGTGTAGCAATTGAACCCACTGGTCCGATGTTCCTAATTGAGTGGGGAGCGTTCACAGGGAGCCCACTCACGTCACTAACGACTTCCCGTGTAAGAGAGGGTGCTCGCTGATGCGACACTTAATTGTTAATAGTTTGCTTGTTGCTGCATTTGTCTGCGCGACCCCGATCGATGCTTCCGCTCAGGACAGCATTACGCCAAGCCTACAGACGCTGAAAGTACCAGCAGCTCAGGCACGGGGCATCGCGACGACTCTAAGTCTGCAATACCGGGATGTCCCTGGCGTTCAGATCGCACCCGACGTACCAAACGAACAACTTGTGGTCATGGCACCGCAAGCAACGCAAGCCGCCATCGCGACCAGCGTCAAGAATTTGCTTACCTCGCAAATCCGCATGGCATCCGCGAAAACGACGGGCCCCGTGCGTGTCGCTTTGTCCAACATCACCTGGCGTGAGTTTGAGGACAGTCTGCAGGCGATGACCGGTGGCAGCACCCCAGTGACGACAACCCGAAATGGCGAACGAGCAGCATTCCAACTGACCGCTACACCGCTTCAGGGTACCACCGTCGAGGTGGATCGACGTAGCAACTCAGTGACCGTTGTTGCCCCCGAGCCATCCATTGCCGGTTGGCAGCAAATGATCTCATCTTTGGATCGCAAAGCTCGCTCCCAAGGGGAAGTAATGGAACTTCTCCGCATCGAGAATGCTGAGCCTGAGCCGATTCAGCGGGCGTTGAGATTATTACGTCGTCTCGAAGGTGGCGAGAAAGGTTTTAATGGAGTCCAAAATCTCCCAGCGGATTCACCTTTCCGAAATGCAGTATTTCAACAGGACGCTGCTGGACAAGCAGCACAGCCCGCGGCGCCTCAGCAGGGAGACGCCCCCGGTGAGGATGGCGGAGCTGGCGTGATTGGTGACACACAGATCCAGTTTGTACCTGAGCTTGGCACCATTATCATTCGGGGTGCTAAACGTGATGTCGAGCGTGTGATGGACGTGATCAAGCAGATCGAAGAGCAGAGCAAAGTCACCAAGCCAGATATTGACGTGGTTGATCTGAAGCACGCCGATGCTAATGCCGTGGCCGAATTGCTGCAGCAACTCTACGAAGATGTTCTGTCTGCCCGTCAAGGGGAGGTCAGCATCACCTCACTTGATTCACCGAATGCGTTGCTGTTGATTGGCCGAACCGAGGCAATCAACGGATTGAAGGAGTTGATCGACAAGATCGACCAGCCCGTGGCCGAGACAAGCCGACTTCGAGTTTTCCGGCTTCAGAACGCATCCGCAGTCGACGCCGAAACAACGATCCGTGACTTCTTCACTGATCGCCCAGGAAGTGGTGACGATTTACGACCTGCAATTGGTCCTCGTGTTCGCGTTCTCGCGGACTATCGAACCAACTCGCTGATCATCAGTGCTTCGCCACGGGACATGGTCGAGGTCACCCGATTGATTAATGATCTGGATGCTGAGCAAATCACAGCGCAAAGTCAAATCAAGATTTTCCCATTGAACAATGCGGTCGCTGAGGATTTGGCTCCCGTGCTTCAGGAAGCCATCAACGGCGAAGGCGAAGGCGGAAACGACAACATCACCCCTCCTTCGACGGCACTATCGATTGTTGCCATTGATGCTGACAAAAAAGAGATCATCGACTCGGGCATTCTGGCGGGTGCTGTGGTCACAGCCGACACCAATTCAAACTCAGTCGTGGTGCGGGCACCCGCAGCAAGCATGGCGTTGATCGCTGAACTGGTTCGACAGCTTGACAAGGCGCCTGGCATTGCTTCGCTGGTCAAAGTTTTCACGATCCAAAATGGTGATGCCGCCCAACTGGTAACAGAGTTACAGAACCTGTTCGGTGATGATGCCGGGACAAACGGCACCAGCATCGGAGCCGGGAATCTACCCGCTTCGACGGCTGGAGAAAGCTCACTGGTACCTCTTCGGTTCAGTGCCGACCTGCGAACCAACAGCATCGTCGCGAGTGGTGGCGCGGAAGACCTTGACGTCGTGGAGAGTATTCTATTGCGACTCGACAGCGAGGGTTTTGCGGAACGCATCACCGAAGTCATCTGGCTTCGGCACCAACTTGCACAACAGGTAGCAGATGCAATCCAGAACTTTGTGCAACAGCGAACGCAGGGTGTGAACTCAATTCAGCAGTTCCAACAGGGATTAGGCCCCTTCGATCTTCCTGATCGCGATTTGATTGTAGTTCCTGAAGTTGACAGCAACAGCTTGTTACTCAGCGTTTCTCCTCGACTCTACCCCGATATCCGTCGCATCATCGACAAACTCGACCGGCGCCGCCCCATGATTTTGATCAAAGTCATGTTGGCTGAGGTTAAGCTTGGGGATGCGTTTGAAGTCGGTGGTGAAGTTGGCCTGCAGGATTCACTCCTGTTCGATCGTGGCGTCGCCGCAACTCCATTGAACAACTCAAACCCTGGCTTTAACTTCAACAACGCTGGCTTGCCCAACAATAATCTCAATAGTGCCGGAGCCTTGGCGGCACAAGGCATCACCAGCTTCGGAGTTGGCAGTAGCAGCAGTTCACTGGGTTACGGCGGTTTTGTTCTCAGTGCCGCCAGTGACTCAATCAGCATTCTGCTTCGAACGTTACAGGACGCCGAACGACTTCAGATTCTCAGTCGTCCTCAAATCATGACCATGGACAACACTGAGGGCAGAGTCGAAGTTGGGGAGCTTGTTGCACGTGTTACTGGTTTGGTATTCAACCAGAACACATCCCAGACAGAAACTGAAGACGTCAATGTGGGATTGATCATGCGGGTGGTCCCCCGAATCGGTTCCGATGGATTGATAACGATGACCATTGACGCGACGCGTTCAAAGGTCGATGAAAACAGTCCAGGAACACCGATCGGAACAGATGACAACGACAATGTCATCTCGGTTCAAAACATTCTCACAACAACTGCTCAGTCGACAGTCGCAGCCTACAGCGGACAAACAGTGATTTTTGGTGGTTTGATTCAGAAGATCAGACAACAGCGTTCAAAACGGGTGCCATTCATTGCTGACATCCCTCTGATTGGCAACTTCTTCAAGTATGATGCAGAAGTGGAAGAACGCAGCGAATTACTCGTCATCATGACGCCCATGCTCGTTACCGGTGAGGAAGACCTTGACTATGTTAAAGCGACCGAGTCGAGTCGAATGAGTTGGTGCTTGGCAGATGTGGTTGAAGCTCATGGTGATGTAGGACTCAGCGGAGGCTACGGTTTGTGGGGACCTGCCGTTGGACAGACAATCTATCCTGACCTTCAACCCACCGTCGAAGGTCCGATGCCAATCGCGCCCATTCTCGAGCGTGCATCGGCAACAGAAGAGCTGCCTGCTCAAAACCCTCAGGCCGTCAATCCAGAGATGATCGATGGTACGCACCTTGCACCTTCAGTTGTGATCCCACCCAACGGCATGATCCCCTCGGGAAAACGTGTCAACAGAAATGCTCCCGTCATGCAATCTCCCACGGATGACATCAACTTTAGTCAACGTAATGGTTTTGCACCGGCAGCGTCCTTCCAACACGCTGCAGCCCGTTCCCAACAAGGCAGCTTCCTGCCCCAATCACGCGTTGCCAACTACCCCTCCCAGAGCACGAATCTTCAGCAGAATCCGGGATCAGGACGGGGACCAGCGACTCGACCAGCACTTGGGTCGGGTGGCGGACAGCAAGCATACACGGGAAACGCGGCGAGAATTCCCCAGTCAATGAGCCCCCAGATATGGGCCAATCAGCAGAGCACTTCTTCCCCCGCTTCACAGCAGACGGCTTCACAGGCAACTGTGCCAGGTGCAGTCAACACCAAGGCTCAACAGAGAGGCTTCGCGATCCCACCGTCTTCTCAGGCCACATGGGTTGATCAGCAAACTGGCGGTTCAACTGCAAGGCAGACAGGTTTCTCACCTGCTGCGACGAAACCGCGAGCTCAGCCCACACGTCTCGGGCGGCAGTAAGCGGCCTAACAATGGCTCATCAGGTGTGGTCTGGGTTCGCTTGACCCCAGATCACTCATAAGCAGGGATTGCAAATAGCATCGCATGCCAGTGGCAACCACAACATGTGACCTCCAAAACTACCTTCCAACTCAATCCTCTTTTTAGATGGATCACGACATGCAAGTTAGCCGACGCTTTTTCAGTGCCGTTGCCGCCTCAACCATCGCGTCCGCAGGTTTGGGCTGCGTCTCAGGACCGAGCAACAATCTGTTCTCAAAAAGTCCAGCTTCGCAGAAAGGTTCGTTTCTCGACAGCATTCCATTCGTTGGAAAGAAAGACAGAACGCCCGAGCCCTATCCGAATCCAGTCAAACTGGCTGTCACCTGGACTCCAGACACCATCATTCAGACCGGCCGAACACCCACACGAGGTTTCGGAGGTCGGGTCTTCTTCTATGATGATACGTCTAAGGCTGTGCCCGTTGAAGGCACGTTGGTTGTGCATGGTTTCGACGATTCTACGGATAACGAATTGTCCGGTGCAAAGAGGTTCGAGTTTACACCCGAGCAGTTCACCCGACACTTCAGCCAAGGCGATCTTGGTGCTTCCTACAGCATCTGGATTCCATGGGATGCGATCGGTGGGGAGGAAAAGCGGATTTCGTTAGTAACTTCATTCAAGTCAACGTCTGGCAAGCCAATTCAGGGCATCCCGGCAACGATGATGTTACCGGGGACCAAGCCGGCGGAGACGGAAGAAGACAGCCTCGCACGTCTGTCACCTCAATACCAGCGTTACATGCAGGCTTCAAACACGGGCGGAACACGCAAGACCGGACTGACGACGACGACGATACGCCGCCGCGTGAATCCACGCGACTCACAGAACCTGCCAACCAAACCCGCGATCAACATTCCTGGATTCCAGCAATCCGAAACTCAGATCGCAACCAGCGGCAAAACGCCATCTTTGTCAGTTGACATGCAGCGGAAACCCTCACGAACCAACGTGATGCCCGTCAGTGCACAGACTCCGGCATCACGACGCTAGCAAGCGAAATTGCCCCCACTGCGTGAACAGGGGCCCTGTCCAGGAAAATCAGACGCTTGTGTGAAAGGTCGTATGTTCCATGTCACCAATGATACGAGCGCAGCCGGCTTCCGGTTGCTTGTCTCATATTTCCAGAGCAATCGCAACGCACTTCTCGGGTGACCTCTAATTCAGTTGCGCCATCGCGGCTATTATTAATCCGGTACCAATGCCAGCCAGTACCGTCGAGGTGATAAAGAAACGCCAAGTCTCACTCCAGTGCGTGATGGCATAATACACGACGCCAAACACGGGGACGAACAAAGAGATCAGACCATTTTGCAAGGAATCTTTGAAAGCGTGCAGGATGATCATGAAATACGCACCTGCCGAGATAGCAAAGAAGGCTGCTCCGGAAAGCACCAGAAAGAGGTGCATCGGATTGAAGCTGATCTCCTCATCCACTCGGCGTGAGGCATTGACAGCTAGCACAGCAATCAGCAATCCGCTGCCAAGCATGAACAGCGCCAACGCGAGCCCCCACCAGGGCAAACCCGCTCCGCGCAGCATTTTCTTTTGCAGGTCAGCAGCTCGTTCCATATCGACCGCAGCTTTATCGAGAGCCAGGGTCCCATGGTCGATGTCCACGCCAGCTGTCTTGTGTGCCTCCAACGTTGCTCCGGCTTCTTTGTGATAGCCACATTTGGTGCACAGCACAGCGTTTCCTGGCATTTCTGCCCGGCAAGACGGACAGACAGCTTCGACGGCAGCACTGAACCCTTCCTCGTCAAAGAGACCCGCCATGGAATCATCCGCGGGTGCTGCAGCAGGCTTCGGGGTTGCTACGGGCTTAGACGCTCCACCGGCTGGAACTCTGAGCACTTGTTGACATCCTGGGCATTTGACCGATTTCCCTTGCATTCCATCGGGAATACCGAGCGTCTTACCGCACTTGCACTTGATTTGAATTGGCATCAGAAAAGGTCGTTGAGAGATAAAAGGCAGAGGGTACACAACTGCGCCGATTCGGCACTGTTTGACAGTGTAATCCAATGCATGCCCGCCGTCTGCCAACGAAGGCGTGGCGACAACGGACTCGGCGAGCATTCAGCTGAACTTATGGTTGAATAAACGGCATAACTTGACTCTCTGTTATTTCTGCCTTCAGCACACCTTGCTCAGCAGGCAGCGGCAATTTGCAGACCAATCATCCGCATCATAACAGTGGCTTTCCGTTCGTCGGCTTTACCGCTAGCCGTTGGAAAGCCTGCTCGATAGGCTGACGACATGAATTTTCTGTCCCATGCGATTCCGTACCTGACAAGCTCGAGCTTCGACAGTCCACTGCTGGCCGTATCAACAGGCATCCCAGACTGGCTGACGGTAGTCGATCGTAAAATCAGGGCACGTGGAAAATTGGCTGAGCAGCATGTCCACAGCGCCGACTCAGACCTGAGCGACGTTGCCAAGGGTATCCTGCTGCACATTTCGGACGATCGCTGGTTCCATGGGACACGCGCATTCGTCGAAACCAACATGGAATTGGCAATCCAGCTTCGCGATCAATTGCCCGGCGACGCTGGTTTTCGCCCCTCCTTTGTGGGACATATTCTGATTGAAATGTTGTTGGATGGACTTTGGATTCGAGACGACCGCGCTTATGCCGAGGATTACTACGCCGCAATACGGCAAGCTCCTCCGTCAACCATCGAACGCTGCGTCAACGTGATTACTGGCAAACCGACAACAAAACTGGCTGCCGTCATCGACCGATTTGCCGAAATCCAGTTTCTTTACGACTATCTGGATCACGAAAAAATGCTGATGCGTCTCAACCAGGTCATGAATCGGGTCGGCTTACCGGATCTTCCAAACACCGTCGCCGGGTGGCTACCTGAGGCTCAGGACTTGGTAGAATCACGGCGTCGCCAGTTGCTGACACCGCCTGGAGATACGAATCACTTCCCACCTATTCCTGCCATATAAAAACCCTGTCTTTAAAAAACCCTGTCTTTAAAAAACCCTGTCTTTAAAAAACCCTGTCTTTAAAAAGAGATTCTGCCTGCGATGAAATACGGAATGAACCTGCTGCTTTGGTCCGGCGAAGTTACCAGCGAGATGTTGCCAACTTGCGAGCAACTGAAAACGGCTGGTTACGACGGAGTCGAGTTACCAATGTTCAATTTGGAATTGGACTACAAGTCATTGGGCGAGAGCCTTGATTCCATGGGTTTGTCTCGCACAGCCGTGACGATTCGCGGAGAAGAAGACAATCCCATCTCACCAGATGCCAGCGTTCGAGCAAAAGGCGTTGAACTTACGAAACAGACCCTTGACTGCTGTGCAGCCGCAGGGGTGGAAACGCTGGTTGGCCCTTACCACTCAGCATTGGGTTACTTCAGCGGTGCAGGTCCCACCGAAGATGAATGGAAATGGGGCGTCGATAGCATGCGGCAAGTTGCCGAACATGCGGGACAGGTGGGCGTGAAGCTCGGTGTCGAAGCTTTGAATCGTTTCGAATGCTACTTCCTCAACACACATGGTGACTCTGCTCGCTTCGTTCAGGAAGTTGACCACCCAGCATGCGGGATGATGTACGACACGTTCCATTCCAACATCGAAGAGAAGTCCGTCACCGATGCGGTCAACGCCGGTGGAGACAAGCTGTTCCATATTCACATCAGTGAAAATGATCGCAGCACACCTGGCGAAGGTGCGGTACGTTGGGACGAAAACTTCGACGCGATCGTGAAGAGTGGCTATGACGGCTGGCTCGTCATTGAAGCATTCGGCTTAGCACTTCCAGAAATTGCAGCTGCAACTAAAATTTGGCGGCGAATGTACAAAGACGAAATCACCTTGGCCACGGAAGGTCTTCATTTCATGAAAAGCGAAATAGAAAAAAGGCAGGCATGAGCAACGATTGCGAATCAACGCCCGGCAGCGTCATGATGCTGTCGGGCGATCTGCTGTTTTGCTCGCGAGTGAAAGTGGCCGCCACAGCAGCCGGCCGCCAGTTTCGCATGGGTGGACAACTACCAACCGAAGACACCGATAGCATTGCCTACGTTGTCCTCGATTTGTCAACGCGCAGCGGACTCACAAACAAACTCGTTGAGCTTTGTCGTGAGAAGTGCCCCGATGCAAAACTGATTGCCTACGGGCCTCACGTTGATGTGAATAAACTGCATGCAGCCAAGACGGCAGGCATCGAAACGGTGCTATCCAATGGACAATTCAGCAATCAGATGCAGGCCATCTTTGATTCCTGACCAATGGTGTGACTAGTGACGCCCACTCAAACCAGAGTGATGTGACCAACAGCCAGTACTATCACGCAGAGATCACACAAATCACAGAGATCACAGAGATCACAGAGATCTGGCATCTGAGACGATGCCGGATTTAACAGAGGGCTACTTCACAAAGCTGGGATGTGAGGCGTTGATCAGACGCTTACCGTTACTTCGATCAAAGCCATCCGGTGTCAAAGCGTCTTCTCCCGGGAATTGGTCCTCCGTTTCTTTCTGCCACTGCTTCAATTGAGCACGCATCAACTGCATTTGAGCGGCGAAGTCGGGAAGCGTTGCCAAGTTCACGAGGCAGTTCGGATCTTTTGCCACGTCGAAGAGAAACTCTTCTGCCCGCGGCGTCTCAATACAACCCTGCTGCGAAGGCGTCAGCGTACCGACGGCATGCATCTCCAGCATCACTTTGTAAGTCGGACTATTCACGGCATCAGCAGGCGGCGTGCCGGCCACACCGGGCAGCCAATTACGGACGTAACAAAAGTTTCGACTGTGAACCGCACGCTCATAAGCACGGTAATCGTGCCAATTGTGTTCTGCAAACGCATACTTTCGAGTCTGCACGTTCGGATCCGATAACATCCGGACAAAACTTTTGCCTTGAAAGCTCGACAGCGGAGTGAGTCCTGCCAATTCTAGAATTGTCGGTGCAATATCCACAGTACTGACAACATTTCCGGCGACCTGCCCCTCTGCGACCCGCTGCGGCCAACGCACGATAAATGGAGTGCGGACTCCGGGCACATGAATTCGAGTCTTGCAGTGCGGGAAAGGTCGCCCATTATCGCTGATCACAAGAACGAAGGTGTTCTGTTCGAGTCCCTGCTGTTTGAGTTCCTGCAACACCATTCCAATGTGTTCATCAAACCGACTGACCTCGTCGTAATACAACGCAAGATCTTCGCGGACGCGTGAAGCGTCTGGAAAGAAAGGCGGCACAATGACTTTGGCGGGGTCGTGGGGTGGATTCACTGCACCCGGCCTGTATCCACGGTGCGGATCACTGTGAGCCGCCCATAGAAAAAACGGCTGTCCTGCAGGTCGATCCTTCAATGCCTTGACCCATGCATTTCCCATCGCCGCAGGATTGGATCCCCTGCGATAATCAACTTGGTCCGTGACCGCCTGACCAAGGTGCCACTTGCCCACCACTGCCGTCCAGTAACCGGCGTCCATGAGTGGCTTAGAGAACATCGCTTGCTGTTTCGGCAAAGGTAAATGCAACTCTCCAGCACCTGTCGCGTGTGGATATCTTCCAGTCAGCATCGAACAACGACTGGGACTACAGGAGGAACAGGTCAAATAAGCCCGATCAAACCGCATTCCCTCGGCAGCAAGACGATCCATATTCGGTGTACGAATGACAGAGTTGCCATAAGCTCCACAGTCATCCCAAGCCATGTCGTCCGCAACAAAGATGATGAAGTTTGGCCGTTCGTCCGCACGCGTCGAAAGGGAAAGGATGTTTGCAAAACAGACGGCCACCAACAACGGAAGAGCAGGCACACGAAACATCAGGCAAAACTTTCGGAACAGGGGTCAAGTCAAATGGAAAACATTCCGCCACGCCAAATCACAACATCACGTTCTTGACGGTGCACGGGCCTCAAAACAACGCCGTCACCAACACTGACGATCATGTCCATTGTGATGAATCGTGACTTGCGTGGCAATCAACTGGCAAGCGTGTGATTCAACCGATGTCCAACGAGGCCGACAAACCGTGAGTTCATGAAAAGTGATATCGCGAAGCTACAGGCAAGGGAAGTGATGGGAGCGAGCAAGACTTAGGAGCAAAAGAAAAACGGCAGCGTGTTTCCACGCTGCCGTTCTGTTCTTGCGAATTCTGGATGAAGAATCAATCTTGGGGCTACTTGGCACCCACCAGTTGCTGCTTCTTCTTTTCTTCGATGATTTCTTCCTGAATATTCGACGGCACCTGTCGGTAGAGAGCAAGTTCCATCGTGAAGGTTCCCTGCCCCTGAGTCAAACTGCGAAGGTCAGTCGCATAACCGAATGTTTCAGCGAGAGGCACTTCAGCTTTGATCACACTGACCTGTTCGATGATATCGTTACTGGTCATGATTCCACGACGGCGGATCACGTCACCGACCACCGTACCCTGGAAATCCTCCGGGCATTCGATTTCGATATTCATGATTGGCTCGAGCAATTTCGGGCCAGCTTTCTTGAAGTACTCTCGGAAACAACCTTGAGCCGCGGTGTAGAAAGCCTTCTCCGAGGAGTCAACCTCGTGGAAACTTCCATCGTCCAGAGTGATACGAGTCCCCACCACGGGGTATTCTGCGATGGGGCCTTTTCCAAGACTGTCGCGGAATCCTTTCTCGACGGCTGGAATGTACTGCTTCGGGATACGTCCACCAACGATTTTCTCCTCGAACTCGAAGCTGTCTTCGCTGTCCGACTCAATCGGTGAGAGCGTTCCTTTGATATGAGCAAACTGACCCGAACCACCCGACTGTTTCTTGTGCTTGTAGTCGTAGCTGATCTCTTTGGTCGGACTTTCGCGGTAGCTAACCTTGGGAGCCCCCACTTCGATTTCCACACCGTACTCACGACGGATTCGCTCGATGTAGACCTCAAGATGAAGCTCACCCATTCCGCTGATCAGGATCTCATTGGTTTCCTCATCAGTGAAAACTCGGAACGTCGGATCCTCTTTGCGGAAACGCTGCAGGGCTTTGCCCATTTTGTCTCCGTCGCTGCGACTCTTTGGGGAAACCGCAATTTTGATAACCGGATCAGGCACAAACATCGTTTCCAACGTGCATGCATCGCGTTCGACACCGTAGGTATCACCACTGGCTGAGTCGATTCCCATGACAGCGATGATGTCACCAGCAGAAGCGGATTCAACTTCTTCCCGCTTGTCACTGTGCATTCGAACGATACGACTGAAACGTTCTTTACGCCCGGTACGCTGGTTAACGTAGGTACCACCTTTTTCGATGGTTCCCTGATAAATTCTCATGAACGTCAATTGCCCGAACGGATCGTCAACAATTTTGAACGCCATGCCAACGAAGCTGGCATCTGGATCAGGCTTGAGCTCGATTTTCTCTTCTTCGTTCTTCGGATTCCGACCGAAAATGTCGCGATCAAGAGGGCTTGGCAGGTACCGGATGACTGCATCAAGCATTGGCTGAACGCCTCTGTTCTTGAATGCGGTCCCCATGTAAACGGGGGTCGCACCACCAAGCACGGCATCGCGAGTGACAGTGTAGATCAAGTCCTTGGGAATCTCTTCTTCACTAAGCAACATTTCCATCATCTCATCGCTGTACATTGACAGCGCTTCAAGCATTTTCACACGCTTTTCTTCGGCTTCTTCTTGAAGCTCGGCTGGAATTGGCCCTTCGACCACTTCTTCACCTTCGTCACCAGCGTGGGTAAGACCGACCATTTCAATCAGGTCGACAACACCTTGAAAATTATCCTCTGCACCAATCGGGATCTGCATCAAAAACGCATCAGCACCGAGTTTGTCACGCAACTGCTCAACCACTCGATAGGGGTTCGCACCGGTACGGTCCATTTTGTTAATGAACGCCAGACGAGGCACTTGGTAACGTTTCATTTGCCGGTCCACCGTGATGGACTGGCTCTGCACACCACCGACGCTGCACAGCACCAGTACCGCACCGTCGAGAACACGCAAACTGCGTTCAACCTCGACCGTGAAGTCAACGTGACCCGGTGTATCGATCAAGTTGATCGGATGATCCTTGTACGTAACGCTTGTGGCGGCACTGGTGATCGTGATTCCGCGTTCACGCTCAAGCTCCATGTGGTCCATGGTGGCACCGTCACCGTCACCACGAACCTCTTCGATCTTGTGAATCCGTCCGGTGTAGTAAAGGACACGCTCGCTCAAGGTTGTTTTCCCTGAATCGATGTGCGCGCTAATCCCAATGTTTCTCAGTTTATCCAGACTCATAACTTTCACCTGAACAGGGCTATCGCTTCGGGCTTCGATTTTGACACGACGATCAGTCGGTGCCACATTGAAAAATCAATCGAGGCTGAAGGAGAGCTCAGTTTTGTTTGGGCGCGGTTCACGCCGGGGGGTTGTGGATGGCTATTCTTACGTACGATGTTGTTCGAGGCGCTCGTCAGCTTGGTTACCCAGCTTTCCGACGATCCGGTGTGTGCAGAACTCTCAAAGCAGCTCTCTCAGCCCGCTGGCGTCGAGGTCGCGACCAAAGCGACTTTCGATCGAAACGGTTTACGTGAGCGTTGACCGCTCGGCGTTTGTCAAGTGCATCGATTACCCTGCACCCGTCCCTCAACTGAGCCTCGTGTTGTGCCAACAGTCGTGTGGACGCTGCTGAACGGGACGATTGCAAAATGTCGCAAACAGAGATGACAGAATTTTTTTCCTGCCGTTCTGCGTGCAATGGACGATGAAACGAGCGGATGACACCTTGCGTTTGAGCGACCCCAGATTGTTCTGGAAATCCCTCGCAAAGCCGTAAAACTCCCATTCATCGAAGCATTTGGGAAATATGGCAAAGGTTTTTGGTTCGCGAAAGGGCAAATCTTGGTCCAATTTCCCCTTGCGACTAAGTTTCC
>NZGD01000192.1 GCA_002690925.1 Rhodopirellula sp. | reverse complement strand
GGCAGTTCGGAATCGGATGATTCCGATCAGTCCCAGTGAATGCCGGTTCGTCGGGTATTGCTGATGCGGTGAGGGTTCATGATATGGCCATGCCCGCCAGCTGGGCATGAATCATTTTTTCCAGAGCCTGGGCAGAGGGCGACAGAGAGCGAGAGGCCTGCTTGATGATGCCAATCTGGCGCACCAGTTTTGGGTCACTCAGGGGAACAAAGCACAGCTTGTCGTTGGCTACAGGGAAGGCGAGGCGAGGGAGTGTGGTGATGCCGCTGCCGGCTTCCAGCATGGCGAGCAGGGAGATCATGTTGGAGATAAAGAAGTCGTTGTTGTCGACCAGACTGGCAGCCGCCGTGTGCTTCAGAAGCCGGGAGGTGCCGTTGGCAATAAAACGCTCTTCCGTCAGTTCCTGCCATTGCAGGCTGCTGCGACTGGCCAGAGGATGGTCCTTGCGCATGACAACGCCTACGTTGTCTTCGAACAGCGGGTTGAATGCCAGGCTTTCGTCCGGAACCCACATGCTGCTGATCCCCAGATCCACCTCACCATTGGCCACCAGACGACAGACAAACTCCGCGTTTTCATCATGAAGATTGATGTTGATCTCGGGGTACTGGGCGACGAAAGCTGCGAGAAATTCGGGCATCAGCCGGCTGGCAACCGAGGGTACCGTGGCCAGCGTCACCCGCCCCTGGTGCCCCTTGGCCATCTGTTGAAGTTCACTTGCCAGCCGGTCGTGCTGGTTGATCAGTTCCCGGAATCTTGGCAGGCAATACTCGCCGAACGGAGTGAGCTGCCCTTTATGAGTTTTCTCGAACAGCGCCTGCCCCAGCTTTTCTTCCAGATCACGAATGGCCATAGATAGCGCCGGCTGGCTCCGGTGGAGTTTCAGTGCTGCGCCGTGAAAGCTGCCCTCTTCCCGCACCGCCAATACGTAACGTAAAGGCTGAATCTTGAGTTCAATCGACATGCCGTACCTGCTTCAATTTGCGCGCCCCACTAAACTATAAGAAAAACTTACTAAAAACACGATATTTTTGATTATCCTTATTTATCTGGAGCGTCTAGGCTTGGGGGATCATATAAGGAGGAACCCATGCCAAATTCACACGCACTCTACATCGGCGGAGAGTGGGTTGCGGGCGCCCATGCTGCCCAGCCCAACCAGAACCCCTCAGACCTGAGCGACACTATCGGCCACTATGACCAGGCCAGCGCAGAGCAGGTAAAGCAAGCCATCAATGCGGCACAGGCTGGCCAGAAAATCTGGGCAGAAACCGGTCTTGAGGCCCGCTACAGCGTTTTGATGGCGATTGGCAATGAGCTGATCGCCCGCAAGGATGAACTCGGCGAGCTTTTGTCCAGAGAAGAGGGCAAACCCCTGGCAGAAGGCAAGGGTGAGGTCTATCGCTCCGGACAGTTCTTCCAGTACTACGCAGCGGAAGTGCTCAGGCAGATCGACGATCGGGTCGCTTCGGTGCGACCCGGCGTTGAAATCGAAACCCGTCGTGAGCCGCTCGGTGTGGTTGGCGTTATCAGCCCCTGGAACTTCCCCATGGCCACTGCGGTCTGGAAGATCGCACCCGCCCTGGCCTTCGGTAATGCCGTGGTGTTCAAGCCCGCGAATCTGGTGCCTGCCAGCGCCTGGGCGCTGACAGAAATCATCAGCCGCCAGAATCTGCCAGCCGGCACCTTCAATCTGGTGACCGGCAGTGGACGCGAAGCCGGCGAAGCCTTGATCACCAGCCCCCATGTGCAGGCAATTACGTTTACCGGATCCCTTGAGGTCGGTCAGCGGGTAGCGTCGGCTACTGCCGCCAACCTGGTGAAATGCCAACTGGAGATGGGTTCGAAGAATGCGCTGATCGTGCTCGACGATGCCGATCTGGATCTGGCGGTGGAAGCGGCCTTTGCCGGCGCCTACTCCGGGTCCGGGCAGAAGTGCACGGCGTCTTCCAGGCTGATTGTTGTGGATGCTGTGCACGACCAGTTCGTGCAGAAGCTGACGGCGAAGCTGGCCGGCGCAAAAGTTGGCCCGGCTCTGTCCGACGGCACCGCTATCGGCCCGATAGCCAGCAAGAGCCAGCTGGAAGCCAATCAACGCTGGGTCAGCGTGGCGCTGGAAGAGGGCGCGACCATGGCCTTCGGTGGCGACCACGTCAACGTGGATGCAGACGGTTATTACATGCAGCCGGTGCTGTTCACCAACACCACCAACAACATGAGCATCAACCGCGATGAAGTGTTCGGTCCCGTTGCCTGTGTCATTCGGGTTCCGGATTACGACGCGGCATTGGCGACTCTGAACGATACCAATTACGGCCTCACCGCCGGCCTGATTACCCGCTCCCTGCAACGTGCCTCTGACTTCAAGGCCCGGGCCGAGACCGGTTGTGTAATGGTGAACCTGGCGACTGCTGGCACCGATTATCACGTGCCGTTCGGTGGCAGAAAGGACTCCAGCTTCGGGCCCCGCGAACAGGGCCAGTATGCGCGGGAGTTCTATACGGTGATCAAAACCTGTTACACCAAGGCCTGAGGTCTGCAGCCATGTCAAAGTCTGTGCTAACCATTGATGGCCTGCAGTATTCCAACTGGTCGAGAGCCATTTTTGAACAAATGCGGGAGGGCGGCGTTGATGCAGTGCACGCCACGCTCGTATACCACGAAAATTGCCGGGAAACCCTTCTGCGTTTCGGCGAGTGGCAGCGTCGCTTCGAGGAGCACTCCGACCTGATCATGCCGGTTTTTGAGGCCAGCGATATCGAACTGGCCAGGGAAACAAACCGGGTCGGTATTTTCTTCGGGGCCCAGAACTGTTCGCCGATTGAGGACGATATCGACCTGGTGGCCATCATGCGCCGGTTGGGCTTGCTGATCATGCAGCTTACCTACAACAACCAGAGTCTTCTGGCCTGTGGCTGCTACGAAGCAGAAGACAGCGGCATTACCCGGTTTGGCCGGCAGGCGATCCGGGAGATGAACCGGGTGGGGATGCTGATCGATATGTCTCACAGCGCGGAGCGCTCCACGCTGGAAGCGATTGAGCTGTCAGAGCGGCCGGTCATTATCTCCCACGCCAATCCGGCCAGCTTTCACCCTGCCAAGCGCAACAAGTCCGATACGGTGTTGCGTGCCATCGCCGAAAGCGGCGGCATTCTGGGTTTTTCAGTGTATCCGTTCCACCTCAGGAACGGGCCTGACTGCACGCTGGACGAATTCTGCGGCATGGTGGCCGATACCGCCGAGCTGATGGGGATCGATCACATCGGCATGGGTACGGATCTTTGCCAGGCCCAGCCGGAATCGGTGCTGACGTGGATGCGAAATGGGCGCTGGACCAAGGCCATGGACTACGGCGAGGGCAGCCAGTCGAATGCGGGCTGGCCTTCTCCGCTGGCCTGGTTCAGCGACAACCGTCACTTTCCGACAATTGTGGAGGGCCTCCGTCAAAAGGGGTTCAACCACGAGGAAATTGACAAAATCATGGGCCGAAACTGGCTCAGACAATTAACCGAAGGCACGCGGCCTGCCGTAAACACCGCGTTCTGATTACACACTGTTCCAAAAACAACAACAGGTAATCGCAATGACAAACTCAGCCAGCTCCATAGCTATCCCGGAAACGGGCATCAAGCGCTTCGGCGATCCAATCGTATTAGGCCTGAGTGTAGGCTTCATACTGCTCTTTCTGGGTCTTTCACTGTACGACATTCAGTGGACAGCCGGGCTGATCAGCGACGGCTTCGCCTGGACTGCCAAGTCCCTGGGCTCCTATTTCCAGCTTCTGTTGCTACTCACCTTTCTGATCGGGATGGGTGTGGCAATCTCGCCGGCAGGCAGCGCCAAGGTTGGCAACCGCGATACGCCGGAGCTCAGTACGTTTAAATGGCTGTCCATCATCATGTGCACCCTGCTTGCCGGCGGTGGCGTCTTCTTCGCGGCGGGGGAGCCGGTCTACCACTTCGTTGTCACGCCTCCGGTATTCAACACCGAAGCGGGTACGGCCGAGGCCGTAGCGCCGGCGCTGGCCCAGTCTTTCATGCACTGGGGCTTTCTGGCCTGGGCAATCCTCGGAACCCTGTCTGCCATCGTCCTGGCCCACGCCCATTACGTAAAGGGGCAGCCTCTGCAACCGCGAACCCTGTTGTATCCGGTGTTCGGGGATCGGGTAATGAAGGGCTGGTTCGGCGGCTGCGTTGACGCTGCCTGCGTAATTGCGGTGGTTGCTGGCACCGTCGGCCCGATCGGGTTTCTTGCCACCCAGGTCAGTTTTGGCCTGCATGAGCTGTTCGGGTTTTCCGAAGGCTATGGCACCCAGCTGGTCATTCTCGCGGTCCTCGCCGGTGTGTATGTGACCTCGGCGATGACCGGTATTCACCGGGGAATTCAGCTGCTGAGCCGTTTCAACGTGTTTCTTGCCCTGGCCATTGCCGCCGTTATCTTCATCTTTGGTCCGACGCTGTTTCTGACCAATGCTTACACTCAGGGCTTTGGCGAATACATCACTTCCTTTTTCGCCATGGCTACCGTGACGGCGGGCACCGCTGAAGGCTGGTGGATGCAGTGGTGGACGGTGTTCTTCTTTGCCTGGTTCCTGGGTTATGGACCGTTGATGGCCATTTTTGTTGCGCGGATCTCCCGGGGACGCACCATCCGGCAAATGATTCTTGCGGTTGGTGTCATGGCGCCGGTCGCGACCACCATCTGGTTCACGCTGCTGGGTGGTTCCGGGATTTTCTACCAGATCACCGGCGCGATCGATCTGACCGAGGCCCTCAACAACTTCCAGTTCGATGTTGCCACACTCACCATTGCCGAAGCCCTGCCGGGCGGGGCCATGATGGCGCTGGCGATTCTGCTGCTGACGACTATCTTTGTCGCTACTACCGGCGATTCCATGAGCTACGCGATCGCCGTGGTAAGTGCGGGTCATGATGAGCCCGAGCCAATCGTGCGTGCCTTCTGGGGCGTTGCCATGGCGCTGATGGCGGCAGTACTGCTTTACATGGGAGCAGGGCAGATCAGTGCGCTGCAGCAGTTCATTGTCATTACGGCCATCCCGGTGTCACTGATCCTGCTGCCATCGCTGTATATCGGCCCCAAATCTGCCTACGCCATGGCTCGTGAGCAGGGCATTGTTCCTCCCAAGGGTGAAGTGGCGCTGGTCGGTGCCACAACGGGTTCCTCCGAGAGCTCAGGAGTCTGAAACATGGCAACCCCGTTAGATGCAAAGCCTGAACTTCAGCTCCGCCCGTCGGACCAGGTGATGAACCTGGTCCGGCTCGGGAGTCTGCATGCCAGTCGTCTGAGTTTTTGCCGCAGCCTGGTTCGCCAGATGGCACGGGAGGACTGGACAGTTACCACGGTTCGTTTTGACCTGGATGCCGATGGTCACGGGGTTGTGATCTACCGTCTGAACACCCCGAACCACACCTATCATGGTGTGGTGTTCTCGCAGCATCTGGATCCGGAACTCCGGTCCGACCGTGTGATCGCGGAGGCCTGGGATGTCACCTTTGCGCTGCTGGAAGGCGAAGTGGAAGACAGCCTTCTTGAGCAGATGGCGGCCAACGTGCCGTTGCAGGAGGCGGGCCGTCAACATCCTCGATTGCTGGTGCTGTCGCGTGCCAACAAGAGCCTCAGGAACTTTGGCCACTTTGTCGATGCGCTGGCCTCGGGTCAGCAGCCCGACCCGGCCTGGCTGACACGGGTCGGTTACCTGTACCGCACAACCGCTGTCTACGGTAACGGCAAGTTCGGTATCGCGGATTACGCACGCTTGCAGAACAATCCGGATTTTAACCGGCCCTTCTCGGCGCAAATGTTTGCGGTTTACCTCTTGCGCCACTTTTCGGTGCAACAGGTTGAGCATCTTGCCAGGAATCGCTCACCGGAGCGGGCGGTTGCCCTGCACCCGGCCCTGCAGCGTTATCTGGGGATCGGTAACTCCACCGGGCTTGGTATGGCACCGTTTCTGATCAATCACCCCCAACTGATTCAGCAATGGGTTTACTGCCGTGAGAGGGCATTGGCCTATGCCCGTGAACAGCTGCCCAATGAGGCCAGTCGTCGTGAACTTCTGGCGCTGTTGCATCGGGCACACAGGCACTTCTGGGAGACCGTAACTGAAGATGCCGAGCAGACCCGGCGCAATGAGGCGACCGTTGTCTCTATTGATTCGGTTATCGAGTGGCTGGAAAGAACCCCGGCCACTCCTACCTTGTGGAGCGATCTGCTGGCCTGGGCAGACAAGCAGTGTTCACTGGAGGCCCAGGAACTGATCAATACTCTGCTGATTGAGCTGTATCCGGATCTGATCGATGCAGTTGAGGATGAGCTCGGCTGTGAGGAAATACTGGAACTGCAGCCGGAAATGCGGGCAGCAACGCTGAAGCAGGAAATTGAAGCCCGGTTTGCCTGGGCGCTGGACTATGACCCTAAAAACCCGGACCACCAGTACTGGTTCTGGTACCGCTCTGTCGAGAAAGAAGAACCGAGGCTCGGGGTGCGCGCCTGTGAACCAGGGGCGGCCAAAGAAATGCCACTTGCCATAGGGCCCCGGATTCATCGTACTCATCAATTGCTGGATGCGTTTCTTGACCGGAGCCCCCGAGGTTCCGTAGTCGAGTTCCTGATGGCCCATCCCCGACAGAAGGAATGCGTGCGCCGGATCCAGACCATGGCCGCCACACCCTACGGTGAGATCCAGGCCAACCTCTGGCACCGGGACATGAAGCCCATGCATCTGCTGCGAACCAAACTGTCGTTCTTCGGCGCCAGCCGGTTTGACCCCAAATCCGACCGTTGGGTGAGGGTAACGCTGTTCCAGGGGGCGCCCCTGTTCTGCGAACTCTTCAGTGATCATGGCACCGACAAGGCGAGACTTGCTGAACTCGACGACTGGAGCTTTCCCGTGGAACCGGAGCTGGACCTGTCATGAAAGTCTCCTTCAACGAACTGCAGGGCATTGGCAGGAAAGCGTTTATCGGAATCGGTTTTGCCGAGGGTGATGCCATTGACGCGGCTGAAATGGTCGCCTGGATGGAGGCTCACGGCCTGGGCGGGGTCGAAGCGCTGAAAAAGGGGCTCAGGTTTCTTCTGGCTGAGGATCATAACGAATCGCCAACCCTGGTTTACCAGGATGAAGACTTCAGCGTTCTTGATGCCCACAACCACAGTATTCTCGGTAACGCGAGCCTTGCTGTGGAGCTGGGGTATGCGCGAGCCCGGGGGCGAGGGCTGTCGGTTACCAAGATTCGCCACTGTCACAATCGAATCCTGATCATCGGCTATCTTTCGCGACTTGCGCGCCGGGGCATGAATGTCACGGCATTCTGGCGCAATGCCCATGACCCACTCACAGAGCTGGTGGTCGGATTCAAGGCTGGTCACCCGGTGCCCGAGATCTGTCTTTACAGCCTCGAGAATACGCCGGATGACACGGAGAAGAACGATGGCATTACGCTGATCATGGCGAACCATGTTGATTTACTGCCGAGCCTGCGGTCGGAATACGAGCTGACCAATCTGATGCGCCAGACCGAGGAGGACCTTGAACGACAGAGAGACCGGGCGCTGGTGGAAGGCATGGATGTCGATGACGAGCTTTGGCACAACCTGAAATCCCTGGCCGACCGACTGCTGGTTGAGGCAACCGATGCTTCCCGCAGCGGTGCCGGTGCAGGTACCAGTGATAACGACTGAACAGAGAAGCAACCATGACTGCAACCAGTAAGATTACCGCCATAGCTACCCAGCTCCCGCGATCAAAAGCGCCCCTTGAATGGGCGGTAAGCGCGAACGGCATTCTCTTTACCGCCCAGATTCCAATCGACGCCAGCGGTCAGGTGGTGGCAGGTGGTATCGAAGCTCAGGCCCGGCAAACCTTGGAGAACCTCAAACACACTCTTGAGTGCGCCGGCGGCGGTATGCCCAGCCTGACCCAGGCACTTATTTACGTGACCGACCGGGCCCATCTGGCCGCCGTTAATCAGGTTTATGCCGAGTATGTGAGTGCGCCCTACCCCAATCGGGCGGCTATCATCGTCTCGGGGTTTGCTCGGGAAGAAATGTTGGTCGAGATTGTGGCTTATGCTGCTACCTGAACCGTATCCTGACCGATTCGAATCAGGGGGCAGATGCGAACGTCTCGTGGTTTTCCGAAATTAGGCCCGCTGAATCTGTTGGTTACCGGCGGTGTGGGTTGTTTTTCCAGTTTGCTCTCCCAAGTACGTAACTGTAAGGAATTCATCGACTCCGTCAGGGAGAGCATTTATGTCATTGAAAGACGAACTGATCAAAAAAGCAGAAGCGCAACTTGAGGAATGGGAAAAACAAGCCGATTCCCTGAAAGCCAAGGCCAAAGCCAAAGAAGCGGAAGCCGAAAACGAGAAGGCCAGCGCGGATATCCAGCAGAGCGCCTCGGATACGTTGCGTTCGGTTGAAGATAAAATCTCGGATGGCCGCAAGAAACTGGATGAGCTCAAGGAAAGCGGCGAAGAAAATGTTGATTCCCTTCGCAAGCAGTTGTCTGACCTCATCGGACCAGGCGACAAACGCTAGGCATCCCGCTCCGGAACGTCAGGCTGCTTCTACTGGAACTGGGTATAGCAGCGCTGCCTTTTCGTTTGCCAGTCCCGCCAATGGGGCTCGCGGTGGTGGAGCTGGTAGCGCTCCATCACCGCCATGAACCTGCCCATGTAATCGCAT
>NZGD01000191.1 GCA_002690925.1 Rhodopirellula sp. | reverse complement strand
CTGAGGCTCACAGTGAATACACGAAAGAGCGCGGTAGACCGGCCCTGGAAGCGCAGCTTCCTGGGCTTCACCCTCAGCCGGAAAGGGCAGCGATTGAAAGTGGCTGACAAAGCCATCACCAAGCTGAAAACCCAGATCCGGCTACTGAGCCGCCGAACACGGGGCCACTCACTGGCCCGGGTGATCGCAGATCTGAAAGAGACCCTGCTTGGTTGGAAAGCGTACTTCGACGCAGCCGAAGTACTGAGCCCGCTGCGGGACCTGGACAAGTGGATACGGCGGAGAATGAGAAGTTACGTGTGGAAGCAATGGGGCCGAAGGGGGTATCGTGAGCTGAGAAAGCGGGGTGTCTCGGTCAGATTGGCCTGGAACACCGCCAAATCGGCCCACGGCCCGTGGCGGCTGAGTCATTCGCCGGCACTGCGGGAAGCCCTACCGGCCCGGTTGTTCCGGAGCTATGGACTGCCGGAATTGGCAGTGCGGTAACGGGTTGAATTAAGTCACTGAATCGCCGTGGTACGTGATCCGTATGCCCGGTGATGTGGGAGGAGGGGCATCGTGAGATGCCTCCCTATCCCGATTATCACACAGGGAGGTGAGTCAATGATTCAATCTGGAAGCTGCCTTTGCGGCGGCGTCCAATATGAAGTAGCGGGCGACCTTAGCGATGTTTACAACTGCCATTGCTCCATGTGCCGCAAGCTTCATGCGGCGGCTTTCCGAACCTGTGCAAAGGTACGGGTCGATGACTGGCGGACTGTCAAGGGCCAAGAGCTGCTCAAAACCTACGAGTCCTCGCCGGGAGAGTTCAAGGTTTTTTGCGCAAACTGCGGTTCAAGCATTCATACAAAGTTCGATTCAAAACCGGAAGTCTATGCGCTGCCATTGGGTACTCTCGACACCGATCCAGGTGTACGTGCAGACCGCCATGTTTTCGTGGGCTGCAAAGCTCCGTGGTTCGAGATTACCGACGATTTGCCTCAATTTATTGAGAATGACTGAGGCAGTGATAACAAGCCGCGTAAGGCGTCCCTGTCGGGCGGCCGCTTCGCTCAGCGTTATGCAAATTTAGAAGAGATATGAGATACGAAGTTCGATGGAAAGAATTTTGGAAATCGGTGACAAAGCGCATGGCGTTGCTGCTCATTTTCTCAACTGTAGGCACATTCGCCTTTCGGTACCTTACTTCTGGATTTGATCTCAACGAAACATTTGGAAACGTATCGTTTCTAGAAGTATTGGGGCTAATCTTTGGCTGTTGGGCTTTCTTCGCCATTTTCACATTTTTCATTGCCTTTTGGTTGAGATGTGCACATATAACAATAAGAGAAGGAATTATAAGCGGACGCAATTATTGGGGGCGAAAAAAATCCTTTCCCCTGAAGTACCTAAAATCAATCGATATCTATAGTGCAAACGGCGTAAAAGCCGTGGTAGCAAACGGAGGCTCATTTGGTAAAGTCTTTATTTACTACCAAACGGAGAAACTTCACGAGATCATAGAAGTGTTGGAGGCTAACCTTCCTGGCAACATGGAGGCATAATGCATGACAAGTGAAGGCAAGGGATGCTCCCGACGTCACACCCTTGCTGCTCGCTTTTTTTGGTAATGCGATGGGCAAGCTTTTAGCTTGGGAAACACCTTTTTTGTTGCATCTCTTCCCCAAGGTCTGGATATCGATGGGCGCGCACCTCGGGGAACTGTCTGTTTCTTGTAGAGGGTGAGAAACGTTGGCGCGTCTGCTTTGAGAGCGTCGTAGCACTCAAGATTTGCGATGAGAGCTTTGATCGGAATGCGCGGTTTCACGTCAAGCGTGATCGGCAACAGTTGTTCTCATACACTTGGGAAGAGTCTCCGTGGCGCCAAGAGTTCCAGGCAGAGCTAGCAAAGATGCTGGAGGAAAAGCCCCTTTGCCATTAGGTGTTTCTTGGTGGAGATCATAATATTGAGGTATTGGCGCTAGGAAGGGTCCAAATTGAACCGTCTTCATAACAATGCCAGTCACGGGGACGTCCACTGCTGTGGGATCAGAATAAAGTTGGTAACAAGATAATAGAGTTGGTAACCGAAAAATTGCTTTATGCGATCTATTAAAAGGTCTTTGCCTTGCGCATGAGCCCGATCACCCTTAAAGTATGACCTGTTAACAGGTCTTTGGAGGGCGTTGTGACCAATCAAATTTATTCTGAAGTGACCGCGAGCATTTCAGAACTCAAAAAAAATCCGATGGCGGCCGTGGATTCAGGAGAGGGGTTTCCGATCGTTGTTCTAAACCGCAACAAACCGGCGTTCTACTGCGTTCCGGCTGAAATCTACGAAGCCATGCTTGACCGACTAGACGACCAAGAGATGGTGGCAATCGTGAAAGAGAGACTTGTAGAGCCAAGTATTCGAGTCGATCTGAATGAGCTTTAAGTATTCGCTTGCATTCAAACCATCAGCTCTCAAGGAATGGAAGAAGCTCGCTCCGGCAATTCGAGATCAGTTTAAGAAGAAGTTAGCGAAACGCCTCGAAGAACCTCACGTTCTAGCTGACGCCCTGTCGGGGCTACAAGGTTGCTACAAAATCAAATTAAAGAGTGTTGGATATCGTTTAGTCTACCAGGTTGAGGACGGTGATATTTTAGTGACCGTCGTAGCCGTGGGGCGGCGGGAACGCGGCGATGTGTACAGCAAGGCGAAAGATCGAACGTGAGCATAAGTTACCAACTTTATTAGTAAGAACTGGAAGAGTCTTCGGTAGTCCAATAGCGGTTTGTGCCAAAAGTTACCAACTCTATTTTTCAGGCTCTTGTTCACAAGGCTATTTCATGCTGTCTATAGGTCTGATCTGTTACCAACTTTATTCTCCTCACACAACTGCATTGCGGCTTCGCATCCATTCCGCAGCCGAGCATGCTCGCAAAGTTATTCCCCAACCTGAAGGTCCGCTTTGCGACCTCAGCCTGCGTTTCGCAGAAATGCAAGAATTGTGAGCGTCGAGACAATATTTTGCCTTGTACCTCGCCCAAGGCTGGTGTAATTTTCAAATAGTGCCTCACCGGGTCATTCGGCACACCGCCTCGTCGGGACCCATCTCTCCAGATCGCGCATTTCCGCGCACCTTTACCCAAAAGCAGATTAAACAGACCTCTTTGATAGTCCCACCCCTTTCCTGAGGGTGTTTTGCCGTGCCTGTGAGTTTCTCAGGGCAGGGCAGACCGCCTTTTGGTTTCTCCGGATCTTGTTGCTGCTTGTTCCCTGAACAACGGCACCTGATAAGCATCCTCAATCTAGCCACGAAACGGATGCGATCGCTACGGCGATTTGGCTTAACACTAGACCGGAGAAAATTATGTTTACTGCAAAAGAAAAACTTTTCATTCGAAATTCTGAACTTCATGCACGATGGAGGGCAGCAATGTTAAGTGTCAACGCGAGTTCAATGGCACCAACATCTGTTGCTCTTTGGGAGTTGCTGATTAACGGCGACCTCCTTCGGCTGGCAATCTATCTCGTTCTCACAACAGTTATTGTGAGCCTGAATATCATCTGCGCTGGCAAAATTGCTCACTACAAGCAATCCGTAGAGCGAATCCGAATGCGACTGGATCACCCGCCCAACAGGTCTGAAGGACTTGAATAGCGGATAAAAATCCACCAACATTCACAAGGAGACGTTAACTATGGAGCCTTCCATGCTTATTTTTATGACGTGCTTTGCAGCTGTCGTAGTAAGCAGCGTTTTGATAGCGGCCCACATTGACTCGAAGAACGAGCAGCTATTGATTGCTGAAGTCGAACGCGAAGAGAAAAACCACTAGGCCCAAGGCCTTAACCCTGTTCGTTTCTACGAACACATCCCCGACAGACCGCATGATCCTCAGTTGATACTCAACTGTTTGGTTTCGTGCGTCTGTCTTTCCTTCCCAACCCCCTCACGAGCATTGCGGCCTGGACCCGTATTGGATCCAGACTTGAATGCTTTTCCTGTGATTCCTCGAATCTTGTTGCTGCAGTTCAACTGAACTCGGCACTTGATCAGCGTCCTCACCTAGCCATGAGACGGACGCGGTTGCTACGGCAATTGGCTTAACACTCCAAAGGAATCACTCAAATGAATCGAAGTGAACACGATGCCAACAGGCATCTCTCTCAATTCGTCAACCACGTTGATGAAGTCATCCAACAGGCAATAGAAAGAGCGGACAAAGGGCGTTTTGTTGTTGCCACTTCTGAGGCAGGCAATGTGCTGCTACTGCCGCACTTTAACGCCTCTTTGAGACAGGATCTGACTTGGGTCTATGACACCAAGTGCGGGTACGTCTTCTCACCTGAGAAAAGGAGTGCTTGATGGAACTCGTTTTGGGTCTATCTGCAATCCTGGTCCTGATGTTCGGTGGCAGGATTCTTCTTTTCCTGGTCGACCTCGGTTTCGAAACTGGAGACCGTTTTCTCGCAGCGTGTGAACGTCGTTTGACGCTGTATACCAAAGCTTTGCTTCGAGGAATGGTCTTCGCGATTCGCTGGGTTTTCCATCGATTCTACAAGCCTGAACCAGAGCAAATGACCATTCGGTCAATCATCGATTCTCCTGCAGAACTTCAACACATGAGAAATCAGCACTTCCTTCAATCCGGCAAGCGTGCGCCTGTTGAGATTGAATACTCTCAACCTAAGCTGAAAGGGAAATAGTCATGCTCAACAAAACTCAGCTCATTGGCCGTCTTGGTCAAAAAGATGTTCGCTCCACCCCAAACGGCATGCAGGTGGTTTCTTATTCAATCGCTACAACCAAATCTCTCAAGGACAGGGAAACTGGCGAATGGAAAGAGAACACTGAATGGCACCGTTGCGTCAGTTTCAACAAGACTGCTGAGCACATCGGCATGAACGTTGAACCTGGTGATCTCTTGTTCCTTGAGGGCGAGTTGAGAACCAGGAAATGGCAAACCCAGAGCGGCGAAGATCGTTACACCACAGAAATCGTGGTTAATGATTTCCCGCGCAAGCTGCCGAAGTACTTTTCCAAAAATGGTTCGCAGCAGTCCGCTCCCACGCCACAGCCCCAACAGCAGGCTCATGCTTCACAGAGTCAGCCTGGGCATCTGGAACAGCCGCCAGTTGAAGCCTATGGCTTTGACGATGACTACCCGTTCTAGTAACCGGCTTTTTAACCTTTAACCCGAATGGGGCTTCTACCCCTGACGGGAGAGCCCCATCTTCTCCATGGAGACGACATTATGGGGTTCTCAAGGAAAGAGGTTTACTACTGGCTGGAAACGGCAAGTAACGAACAACTTCAAGCGCACCTTCGCAATTCTCAGGAAATGCTGGTGCTTCTCACCGATCGGGAACAGATCAAATCTTTGAAGTGGCTTCGCAGCCGCATCATTGAGGAAATCAACGCCCGCAAAGAAGCTAAACAGCCTTAAACGACCGTTTCCGCTTCATCTTCTCAATCAGAGCTTTCTGCTCTTCGTCTGACCCAAACGCTATGGATCTGATGGCCTGCCACTCTACGGTGTCCGGCTTACCTTCCAGCATGCGGTCAGTTTCGTCTCTAAGGTAATCCATAAAGTAAGGCCCTGCGGTCTTCCTGGCCTGGATATATGCCTCATACGTCTTGATAGATGTGGGATCAATGCCGGCTCTGGCCAGCAGCGGTCCTTCTTCCTCAAGACCCACCGATGTGAACCTGAAATTGCCCTCGTCATCGACGATGTAATGGTTGGTCTGCATCTCTCTCACCTCTTCGGGAATTATCGCCCGGAATTCTTGACGCGCAAGGACCTTTTTATGAATCAGGCACCTCAGGCAGTACAACCCGCTCAATGGCATCAGATCATTGAATCCTCAAAAGATAAGTTCAACAGCTCCAGTTTGGATTTCAAGCAGGAGCAGATCTTTGCCACCCAGCAGTTGATGAACAACTCCTATCTGCTAGATGTGGCAAAGAAGAACCTCTCATCACTTCGGCTTGCGATGTACAACGTCGCCGCGGTCGGACTGACGCTCAATCCCAACCAGGGCTTAGCGTTTCTGATCCCTCGTCGTCTACGCCGCAATGAAGACGCCAAGGTCATGCTCGATATTTCGTATCGGGGATTGATTGCGATTGGCGTGGAAACCGGTGCGATTCGTTGGGCTAAGGCTGAACTGGTGTACGAGAAAGACCAGTTTTCCTACAAAGGCCCCGCCGAGAAGCCAGATCACGTCTGTGATCCCTTCTCAACGGATCGTGGCTCCATTCGGGGTGGTTACTGCATCGCAGAGCTACCTTCCGGGGGCGTTCTCGTCGAAGCCATGTCGAAAGCTGACATGGACAAGATTCGGGACGTTTCTGAAGCCTTCAAAAAAGGTTTTGGACCCTGGGTCGACTGGGCTGAACAGATGATGTTGAAAAGCATCGTGAAGCGAGCCAGCAAATGGTGGCCGGTCTCGAACCCTCGCATGGCACAGGCACTCAGGATCCTCAACGAGGAGAACGGAGAAGGCCTGGCGATCCTGGCAAACCAGCACAAGCCGGTTACGCCTTCGGCGCTTCCTGCACCACCGCCTAGAGAAGAACTCTCGGCTCAATTGCTCAACACCGTGAAGAATCTGGTGGACCGGGCAAAAAACCAAAACGCCTTTGAAGCGTGCAAAGAGGTCATGGTGGAGAGGATCAAAGATCCCTCTGAGCTGGCCTACGCTCTGGACGAACTGGACAAGGCAAAAGCCCAACCCGCCCCGTCCGAAGCGGTAAATCAATAAAACCTAAACCCACTTGGGGCATGGACCCCAACAAGGGTGTTCATGCCTCTCATCTCTACTCAAGAGGAATAATCATGAACGCTCAAACTCAACCAAAGATGACGATGTTTTACTTCGATAGCCTGGAGAAGATCCGCGACTACGACTCTTTCCGAGTCAAAGCCGTTTATCTGTCTCACTCGGAATCTCAGCGCAACGACGGCCGGCCGAACTTCTATTCGGTCATCGGCCACCTCCGGTCCGGTGTTCAATTTCAATATCCGGAATTCCCGGTCGCTGACTTTCCATCTGAAAGCTACGCGAGGATGTTTGCCGAACTCTGCGAACAGTACATCAAAGACTTTCCGGCCATGAGCCAGACAGCCTAAACACTCACTCTCTCAACCCAATGGGGTAATGCAACCCTTGGGCGGCATTACCCCTCTTATGGAGATTCGTAATGCCGAAAATGACTGTAGTTGACCTGAACCAACGCTCTGAAGAATGGCTGAAATGGCGAGCCCTGGGGATAACCGCAACAGACATTCCGGTGATCCTCGGACTGAGCCCCTATAAAACCCCCTGGCAACTTTGGGCTGAAAAGATCGGACGGATTAACCCGCCAGACCTTTCAGGCAACCCGAACATCCAACGAGGCGTCGCCCTCGAGGATAAAGCACGTCAATTGGCCGAATCCCGCTACGGTGAGTTCCTGCTTCCGATGTGCGGTGAGTGTGCCAAATGGGATGTGCTGCGCGCCTCGTTTGATGGTGTGGACACACAGGACCAACCCTACGAATTCAAGGCGCCTTCCAAAACTGTTTGGGATGACCTTGAGGCAAACGGAGTCGAGTCCACGGCCTTCAAACTGTATGAGGCTCAGGTTCAGGCTCAGTTGACTGTGGCCGGCCAGAGCATCGGACGACTCATTTTCTACCGGGAAGATGGTGCGGACCAGGATTTCGAGATTCGGTTAACTCCCGAACGGGAAAACCAAATCATCGAGGCTGCCAAGCACTTTTGGCAACTGGTCCAGACTGGGCAACCCCCTGAATTGGATCCTGATCGCGACTGGTTCATCCCGGAAAGCGGAACGGAAAAATTCAAGTGGGAAGCTCATGCGGAAGCCTGGCGAATGCAACAGGAACAGATCAAGTCTCTGAAGGACAAGCTTAAGGCTCTTGAAAAAGACCAGAAAGATGTCCAAAAGGCCTTGATCAACCTGATGGGGCCTTTTCGCCATGCTGATGTCGGCGGCGTTAAGGTCACTCGCTTCGAGAAGTCGGGATCGGTCGACTACCTCAAATACCTTCAGGAAAACTTTCCTGACCTGGATTTGAGCACCGAGCTGGAGAATTACCGCAAGCCCTCTCGCGAGGAAGTCCGGTTCACTCGTTCTGAGGATGAACTGGTCAACCGCGACATGAGTGAGGTGATTACGCCAGTCAAAGCGGCTTACTTCTAAACCAGCAATGGCTGTTCCGGGGACTTTATCCTCGGAACAGTTCCATTTTTCGTGTCTGCCTTCTCTAGGGCCCTACCAACCAGGGTGTTATGGAAGGCGGTTACCACACCAGGTAATCCCTTGAGCATTTTGATCGTGCTTGCACGACAAAATAAGTGTCCACACCGGAATTTGAAACGGACACGTCAGCCACGGCTGTAATTCCTCTCTCAAAAAATCTCACTTGCCAGAAGGCCATCATCACCTTCTGGTGTGTGATGCCGCTCTGGAATAAGTGAACTCTCACTGAAAAGGAGCTTTCTATGACCGTTCGCGACAAGGCACTGCCCATTCGCAACACCTTTAACCTCGACGTTCCAGCTGAAGTAATCACAGCCGGTTTCGCCGATTCCACCAATCCCTACATTCCCAAGCGAAACGATTCCTACGTTTTCCGCAGGGAGACTCTGCGAGACATCCTGAACTTTCTGGATGATCCCGACGACGATGGGCTCTACTTCTCTGGCCACTACGGGGCAGGGAAGACGACCTTGCCTTACCAAGTTGCGTCACGACTTAACTGGCCGACGCAGAGCTTCACCGCACACTCGCGCATGGAGTTCGACGACCTGGTAGGCACCTGGAAATTGGTTAACGGCACGATGGAGTTCGTTTACGGACCCCTTTCTGTTGCCATGCGTGATGGTCACCTGTTCATTTTGAACGAGGTCGATCGAGCTGATCCCGGTCAGCTTGCCGCTTTGCATGATGTCCTCGAAGGACACCCGTTGGTCATTGCGACAAACGGTGGCGAAGTGATTCACGCTCATCAAAATTTTCGGTTCATTGTGAACGGCAACAGCGTTGGTTCTGGCGACAGCACCGGCCTGTATCAGGGTGTAAACCAGCTTGATATTGCCTTCCTTGATCGATTCCGGATGGTGCACGTGGACTATCCAACCGAGGACGTTGAACTGATGATCCTTGAAAAGAAGGCACCAGACCTTCCCGAAGAGCTGCGTAAGAAGATGGTTCGCGTTGCGAATCAGATTCGGAAGCTGTTCATCGGGGGTGAGGAAACAGCCACGCCGCTGACCATCACCATGTCCACGCGCACATTGTGTCGCTGGGCAAAATTGGCACTGGCCTTCCGAAATGCACCAAATGCTCTGTCCTATTCGCTGAACCAAGCTTTCCTGGCTAAAGCGGAACCGGAGCAACGGATTGCAATCGAGCGCATCGCACAGGACATCTTTGGTACCTCCTGGTCCAAGGGAGCTTGAGCATGAACCTTGATATCAAAGTCCTTCACTATGCGGATGAAACGTCCGATAAGATTTGGGCGGTTGACCCAAAACCGAACGCCAATGGTGGTCACGATGTCTGGTATGGGCGACGTGGCAAGGTCATGACGTTCAGACCAACGGAGAAGTCAGACTGGATAAGCCTCCACGATGCGAAAATTCGCAAAGGCTATGAGCGCTGTTCAGGACTAACTATCGATCGCAACACCAATATGGTGGTAGCAAGAGGTGACCCAGAGAACAGCATTCCAAACCAGTTTTGGTTTCGGATCTCGACTCAGGTTCCCGAAACGCAGATCGCCGGCTTCTTGGCGTCTGTACTCAACACGTTCACGGAGCAATTCCGTGATGAGGCAACCACATTGGCATCACTGCCAGTGTTCAAAAGCCTTTTAGGTGGCAGTCATAGCGGTGGCGCGGAACTTTCCGAAGGTCCGTTGGCAATTCTGTTGCTGTTTGCTCTTCGTCGGCATCTGACCGAGCAAGGCCCCTCAGCCTCGCTCTCATTTGCACCCATAGAAATTGTGGACGACGACAACACTCTCCTAACGGACAGTTTCGATGAGCTCGCAGAGCTTTACGGTACGTCCAAGGAGTTTTCGGACATGCGTCAGAGCTGTCCCACTGCTGACTTCAGGAAATACGCCATCGCACTGGGCGCAATTGAGGCACCGATTGATTTGACGGTAATTGAGTCAAACACAAAGGCCGCCTTTTTCTGAGTCTTTCCTCGACCTCGGTTCTCTGAACCACAACTCACCGCCGGCCTCCGGCGGTACACCCTCTTCTCATAATTGCTAAGGAGATAACACATGGAATTCATCCATGGAACCACCCTTGTCCATCTGAAAATGCGGTGCTGGAGCGGTGAGAAAAAAGCCTCTCGCGACAGTGATATTCGATTGGGCATAGACGGCAAGTTGCCACCACAGAAACTGCTGGATTTGGGGCGAAAGAAGATCTTTCCTCCCAAAGCTCTCGATCCGTTGCTCAGTAAGCGCAAATCGGCAGAAAGGGCATGTCTGGCTGAAGGAACACGTTTCATGGGCGGATTCGCTGTGCGCGATGAAGCAATTGATGACGTAGTTGCCAAACTCGAAACCGTGAAGGCCGGCTTTGAATCCGCGTTGCAGCAATTTCTCAATGACTTTGACCGCAACAAGGAAGACTGGATCGCGGAGAACGAAGAGTACGCTCACATCATGCGGGATCAGGTTCCTGACCGTGAAACCGTGGCGAGCGCATTCAAGTTCGAATTTAAGCTCTACAAAATGCAGCCTCTGGAAGGCTTCGAACCGGATGAGGCAGAAATTGCCGATCAAATCCTGCACGAAGTCGGACTGAGCTGTCGTGAGATGTCCGATCGTCTTCTGGAGCGGAAACGCGCCATCGGCGGAAAGACACTTTGCAAACAACTCGACCCATTGGTGACCAAGCTGGACACCCTGAGTTTCGGCAACGGCCGGATTCTCAGGGTTCTTGGCGAATTCCGTGCGCTGCGTAGCTCTATTCCAGCGGAACGAATCGACCAGGATCATCCCGTGTTCGGCAGGGTACTGACGTTCCTCACGATGTGTTCTGACGATAAAAAGTTGGAGAGAATCGTGTCTGGAGAATTCTCGGTGACAAAACTGATCGCCGGACTCCAGAGCGGAAACGCACAGCCCCAGGTTGCACCTTCCTCAACCCCTCCAACCACTGCATCAGCAATGGGCGCCTACTTCTAGGAGCGGAACTATGAACCAAAGACAATCCGCTCTCGAGCGGGCATTACCAATCGTGGCAGCTGCCTATGGTGAGCAATTTGGTGTGCGCGTCGTGCTTTCGGGCTCAGACGCCATGACGGATGGCAAAACCATTGTGCTGCCTATGCTAGACAACATGAGCGAGATGAAAGATGTGCTGTTTGGCTATCTCTCTCACGAAGCAGCTCATATTCGCGAGTCCAGTTTCGACACCTTAAAAAAGTGCCGGTCTGAGATCGAAAAGAGTATGACCAACTTGATTGAGGACATCCGGATTGAGCGTGCTATCCAGCACGCCTTTCCCGGGACTCAGTTCACGCTGGAAGCCATGGAGAATTATATCCATGAGCGAGGCTGGACACCCGTACCGACCCCGGCAGAAAGCGAGGCATCTCAACTGTTTCGTTACCTCTACCACCGGTTGTATGGGGAGTTTCTGGATCGGCAGGTCTACCAACCGCTGATTCCAGAGTCTTTGAAGGTCTTGGAGCAGACGTTTCCCAGAGGTTTCTTCGTCCGTTTGGACGGGTTGCTGGCGAAATACATGTTGTCCATGACAACCAGTGATGACGCTCTAAAGGTGGCCCGGGCTATTTTGAAAGCGTTAAAGGATGCCGAAAAAGAGGAAGAGCAGGAGTGCAAGTCCGGCCCGGATAGTGATTCGTCACAGCCGCCTGATCCGTCAACCGACGGCCAGGGGGATTCTCCGGACCCGAACTCCAACTCAGACAGTTCCTCATCTGAGAATGGCGACAATCAGGGAGACTCCTCTCCTGAAGCCGCTGACAAGACAGAAGGCCCATCGGATGCCTCCGGTGAGCAATCTATGTCTGATCAGGACTCAGCTGGTGACCAGGCAGAATCGGACTCGTCTTCGGACGATTCCAGTGACGCTGGCGCAGGAGGCACCTATGAACGGGTTATGTCGGAGCAGGATATGCCGACCAATCCCGGTCAACAGCTAAAAGAAGACTTGTGCTCACAGGCCCGCGAAGACCAGTCCGGTAAGTCTTTCGAGATTGATACCGGTGTGGGCCAGGACATGAGGAACGGTAGCGGTGATACGAGTGAATTGCAGGCGGGCATTTTGACGTCTTCAAGCATTCGCAGCCGATTGCTGGGACTTCTACAGGCTGAAACCCGACAGCGCCAGTGGTTGCATGACCGCGGGCGCCGCGTTGATGGTCGTCGTCTAAGCCGTTTGGCTGCGGGCGACACTCGAGTGTTCATCCAGCGAGACGAACACAAGAGGCCTGAAACCTCGGTTCATGTACTGCTTGATACGAGTGGTTCCATGAGCCAAAGACAGGAGATTGCCAATCAGGCCACTGTGTCGTTGGCGCTGGCTATTTCCACCATCCCAAAATGTGACATCGCAGTGTCGATGTTTCCGGGTTGTGGGGGGAGTGTCAGTCCGATGATCCATCGTGGACAGCCGGTGAGACCCAATCTTGGGCGCTTCCTGGTCAGTTCCGGCGGTGGCACGCCTCTGGCTGAAGCAATGCTCTACGCGGCACGTGAACTCAGTGCCAGTCATAAACCACGTCAGGTCCTGATTGTGATTACCGACGGTTCTCCGAACAACGGTCACGCAGTCAACTACCTGCTAGATCTGATGAAACACCAGATCGATACCTATGCCATCGGTATAGGTTCAAACGCTGTGAAGTCGTATTTCGGGAATTGGACAGTCATCAACGATGTGAGGGAGCTGCAATCAGCTTTGTTTCGCATCGCCGGCAACGTCCTCGATCTCGATCCCTGACTCCACATTCTTCCAACAGCCCAGGCGGGAACACATCTTCCCGCTGGGTTGGTGTGTTCTTCGCAAGGAGGACACATGGAAACCTATCGGAAACCGGACTTCTGTGAGCCTTCGGGCCCACAACAGGAGATCCCCGAATCAGCCTTCGCGGATATTCGTGAACGGCTTCTTATCGAGTCAGTGAAAAGCGCCTTTGGCATCCGTCACCACGGTGGTGTTCGAAAACCGTGTGACGAAGCCTGGGAGTGGATCCTGTCCGAAAATCGGGAAATGCCCTTTTCCTTTGCAACTTGCTGCAGGGAGTGGGGCGTAGATCCGGAAACAATGGTCGAGTGGTTGCGGTATTACCGCAAGAAGATGCTCGGCTAATAAAAGACCTCAACCCTCTGAGGGACACACTTTGTCCCTTGGGGCTGGTGTGTTCCCTCAATACTCAAAAGGAAACGCACCATGTCTCAACAACCTCAACTCTCGATTGAGCAGGGCCTGACCACGCGGAACGGCAAGCCAATCCGACTCATGACGATCTATGAGCCCCGGAAAACCACCGAATTGTTTTTCCAGCAGTTCGGGAATACCTGGGTGCAATACAAAAGAGTCGTTCTGACACTTCACTGATGACTGAAAGGGCTCCGGCCCTTTCTTACTCACTGCTCGGCAGTGTCCCTTGAAAAGTTCACTGCTTGGAGGAGAACCATGGAAAAACGAAACTCAACTGCTTTGAAACGTCGCATGGAAGGACGTTGGCTCAGTGCTTTTCTTGCACTGGCGCCAGCCCTCGAAACTGCGGTCAATAAGCTTGGCAAAAACGTGCCTTGTCCCATTGACGGTGGTACCGATGGCTTCCGGCTGTTTCGTGACGCCAACACCACCGGTGGCGGCGTAAAACAGGCTTGGCGAGTGATCCCTGAAGGCATCGATATGCTGATGTGGGTGAACGATTGGTCATTCACCAAGACCTACGACGAACTTGAAGCCTTTTTGGGCGGAAGGATCGTGGACACCAAACCCATCAGGACGCCCAAAACTCAGATCCAGGACGATTCAAAGCTTCGGCTTTGGCTTAACCAGATCTGGGGGGATGCTCTGCCACTGAACGACCTGCGCTCGTATCCGGCGAGAGCCTATTTCGAACGCAGAAGGCTAAGAACAGCAGCCATGCTCGCCGATGACCTGCGGTTCCATCCGTCGCTCAACTACGTTGGTGCCGACGGTAAAACGCTGGGCCAGTACGGCGCGATTCTTGGTTTGGTCCGCAATAACGCGGGTGAACCAGTCTCGATTCATCGGACGTTCATTACCAAAAGTGGGCTAAAGGTGGAGTTTTCCGACAGCAAGAACAAGTCGCGAAAACTTACCCCTGCGGTCAACAGAGAGAGCCGGGGTCGCCAGATTCGCGTGAATCCGGTGAAAGGAACCATTATGGGTGTCGCAGAAGGACTGGAGACAGCTCTTGCGGTAACCCTTATGACGCAGCTCCCAGTGTGGCCAACGCTGTCGACGACCATGATGCAATCCTTTCTGCCGCCCGAATGGGTAGAAAAGGTTCTGATTTTCGTCGACAAAGACCGTAACCAAGCGGGTGAAGTCGCTGCAAACACGCTGGCCGAGAAGCTCAGTCTTCTGGGCCTGGATGTTCAGTTGATATTGCCATCAATTCCGATGCTCGAATCGGATTCAAAAGGTGTGGACTGGGCGGACCAGTTGATGCGTGACCCCTCTGGTTTTGGCCAGATCGGAAACGTCTTGAGGGACCGTCCACGACAGACTGCTTAAACCACAAACTGCCGACCTCGGAGAGCAAGCCAACCCTCTCCGGGGTCTGGCTTGTTTTCTCTGAGCGAGGTCTTGCCTGGAGAGAACATACGTATGAAATTGCTGTACCAGAAACTCAACAGACTACGGACGCAGGATCTGATCATTCAGAAAATGCGCTACCGGCGAAGCACCAGGTTGGTGAGCAGTCTGAAAACGATGACCTACGCCGCCTCCGCTTTAATGGCCGGACACCTGTTCCAAACCTTTGCTGATGGACTGGAACTTACCAGTTTTGACGCAATCGCCATGTTTCTAGTGATGTGGTTGCTCGCCATCATTCTCATGTTAGAAGTGGAGATGGCTCGCGATCTCGCAGGGCATGAGCTGATACAGGATCTTCTGGTGCTGCGAAGTCAGCGCTTGAACTTGACTGTCAGTAAGCGTTCCGCTCCAATGACAAGAGGTAAACAATGATGGGCAATGCCATGTCAGTTTTTCTCATGTTTGGAATCGTCCTTACCCTGGTAGGCACAGTCGGTACCGGCTTTGTGATCTATCAGCGCCGACTTCAGTGGCAAGAGATTTGTCGCCTGGCGGATCAACAAGACTGTCGAAAATCGAATTAGACCCTCAAAACCCGCTTCGGCGGGTTTTTTTCTTCCTGCTAGCTACCTTGCCCGTGAAAAATTCCGTGAGAAAGTAAAAGCAACACACAAACAGGGACATCACGGACATGGGTTTTACATCAGAGCTGCTCAAGACAGTTACTTTTCAGGGTCTGTCCAGCACACCGGCTCGCCTGATTGCGGCTGGAGCGTCACTGGTCATCTGGGTCTTGTCAGTGCTTCTTCTGGTTGGACTGAGCTTTCGATTCGAGGCGGCCGGCATCGCGGATCAAATCGGGTTGGCAGCGGTCTCAATCATCCTCGTACACTACTCACTGTCAGGGCGATTCTTGCTGGCGGATATTGCTATCTGGTTGGCTCTGCGCACACCGGTGGGTGTTTTGTACCGGAATGATCGCAAGATCCTGGGTAGAGCACGCAGAGTGATCCTTAGACTGGCCCGGCAGCATTCTTTTGCCAGTTTCCTGCCCTACAGCAACATCAATCCCGCGGTTGCGCGCGCTGACAGTTTTGAAGTCTTCAAGCAGCAGGAAGCTGGAACACTCCAGTCGTGGTTGGATGACACGAAGAATCTCAATACAGCGGCACACCTGGTATTTCAGGTCGCGCTTGTTGAGCAGGCTCTGGCTGCCGGGGACTACCCGAGACCCGAATTTTAAAAGGTCACACTCCGCTGACCTTTTGATCCCCAATTCGCCGAGTGCCCTCAATAAACTGGCCAGAAGCTCAGGAGGGCGCCTTCATGTTCATCACCACACCGTTAATACGATGGGTCGTTAACCGGCTCTTTCAGTCTGGGAAGATAGACGGCCAACAGCGTGACCAGCTTCTGTCTCAGGATCGGCAGATCAATGTGGTCATCACCGGCGCCGCGCTGGTTCTCTTCGCTTCACTTTTCATCTAAGGGGGTGACCCTTTGACCAATATCGTTCACGCGAATTTCGGCGGCCGGCTTTGGGATGGGCAATTTTTCAATGCCGACGTGTACACGGAAAACCGGACCAAATACCAGTTTGAGGCAACGGCCGAATCCGCCACTGCGGCATATTTCCGAATTATCGCTCTCGCAGTAAAAGAGGGGATCTCAGTGATTCGGCTGGTGGCGATGTTTGATGGGGTTTTGGCAGACAGGAAAGCTGATCACCCGCCCATCAAAGTGTGGTCACGTCCGAAAATCGCGTCTGGGTTGTAAAAGATGTTTTCTCGCTGGCTTCGCTCGCCCCGGTCATACCCGATCCTCGTCGTCGTGGCTGCTGCGATTGCAATGTTTGTCATCATTCAGATGGGTGACCCCGTCAGCATGACGTTTCCGTTGCTGCTCTTCATCTCCGCCAAAATGGGAATTCTCTTTGCCTGCGTAGAAATCGGGCTCTCTGTGACGGGGCTTTATAAGGAAAAAGAGCGGGTGTATCGCAGCATGAGTCGAGCGATAACCGCACTGGGCATGTCGATCAGCTTCATGCTGTTGCTTGGTGCGTTTGAGCAGGCCTTAAGGTGAGGGCGGGAACAATGAACGTCATGCGAGTTACCGAATTCGATTCTGCCGACGCGGCCATCGACCGTAGTTTATTCCAGTTGCTCGAACACTTTTCTACGTTTTGTCTGATTGAGTGCAGGCGGCAGAACGTGATTCAGATTCCCTCAGAATGCCCGGTCCTGGTTTTGAACAATCTGGACCTGGCAAGAGACCCGGAAACCATATTGGGAAGCGTGATCGCCCAATCACCCCCGCAAGATGTTCTGATCGTTGTGGACCATCAGCCAGACAATTGGCTTTTGGCCTCCGCCGGACTTAGACCAGTGGTTCACCTCGTTCTGGGTTCATCAGACCACCTCCACCACAAACTCAGCAAACACCAGCCCCACGTTCCGGCAACTGCTTCGATTTCGACGGCACTGGCTTGCCTGGAACATGCTCGAGCTGCATAGGACGAAATCATGAGCGAGACCAATAAAATCGAGGCTGAAGCAAATCCGAAAACGGATCCTTTGGACGCCAGCACCCCCGTCTCTTACGACAACGAAGAAGTTGTTTGGGAGGGCAGTCCATCGCAGATAGTAAATCTTGGTGGCTTTATCTTTTGGGGCCTCGTTTTCGCGGCGGCCGGCGTTGGCCTGGTGTTATGGAACGCAGGGCTGAAAGAGCAATACACACCACTGATCGATCAAGTGGTCCGGTATTCAATCTACGGGCTTCTCATTGTTGGCGTCCTGAACGTTCTCATGTCCTATCTCACGGTGAAGTGTGAGCGGACCGTTATCACCCGCAACAAGATCAAAGAAGCGAAGGGCATCACCTCAATCTTCCGCCAGGAATTGTTCTGCGAAATGTCAGAGGTCTCGGACATCAAGAGTCCGCCGGCAGGACTCATGGGGTTGTTCGGTCTGTCCACACTGGTTCTTGAAACAAAAGATGCGGATCAACCGATCATTCGAATTCGAGCTATTAGAAATCGCGATGAGCTGGTGCAGAAGATTCTGCCGATCTGGCGGAAGCTCAAAATGGACCGCAAAGGCTACTTTGGAGATTAGCGATGAAAAAACTGACCCTGTTGCTGCTTTCGGCTGCCCTGAGCACATTGGCGCTCGCCGATCCCCCTGAGTACGACCGAAAATCTTTGCGTTTGGCAACGGAAGCGAACGCCAGAGAATTGGTTGAAATCTATTACGACAAGGCTGCTGTCGGTTTGTCTGATCGAGATTTGAATGTCTTCTACAGCCAAAAATACCGCCGCTTTCTGAGCGAATTGGTCGCCCAATTGGCCCAAACAACCGGCCAGGGTACAGACATTGAGCAGCATCGCGTTCTCGAACTCGAGCGAATGAATGCAAAGTGTGAGAGCCTCACGTTCCAGAACGCCAAAACCTATGGCTCTCAGCCCCGGCAATCTGAACTGCATTACCTCGTGACCAATAGCTGTGTCGATTACCTTCCGACAATTGCACGCACCATCGAGCTTCGCTACTCAACCGACATCGACAGCTGGCAGATCGATGAAGTGAGGGACCGGGAGCTCGTAGAATGAACCGGTTAGTCGGATCTCTCTGTCTGGTGGGTGCCTTGATAACCGCTGCATCGGTCTCGGCCTCCACTGACGCCCCCTCTGGAAAGCCGTTTCCAGAGGTTACCTTTGATCGGGTCTCCAAGATTTTCGGGCACAACCTCGACACCAGCGAAGAGCGCCTGCAAACGCTGCTGTTGGCAATCGGCATGGACCACACAACGCCAACGTCGCCGCATTTTCAGGAAGAGGTTGGTATCCCTTTCATTGTTCATTACGGACCGAATCACTGGGTCAACCGGCTGACCAGCGGAGACATGAGTGTCGATGTCCTGGTTAACAATGCTCTTCTCTTGCTTTTCGCCGAGGCGGATATTCCCAACCGGGAGCAAGCCGCCTTCGATCTCATGAAATTGGCGTCGGACAAAGGATACTGGCCTGCTGATTACTTCGTGGCGGAAACCAATCTGCTGAACCATCTGGTTCGCGGGCCAGAGGTTGCCATTCCTATGGCACCAACTATCGAGGCCAGTGGACTCAAACAGCTGGCCCGAGACACGATGGATGCATTTAGCCGCTGTGCTGAAATTGGTTTCGCACCTTGTCGATATCGGATCGGCTTCTGGCTTTCGAACTCCCAGCAAACCCTGCAAGACGGGCTGAAGGTCCTGCAGGCCGCCATTGATGTAAATTTAAAAGACACCCGTTACGAAGACAAACTGGATGGCGCTTTGGTTGCTGCAGCTCAGGAGCTTGCAGAGCGGGGTGGGGCAATTGGCTTAGACTCTGACACGGTCGATCAGTACAGCAAATTGATTGACCAATACAGCAGGAGTGCAGGCCGCCCAGTGAACTGAGGTGGCAATACCAAGGCAGGTAGCAGATGAAAGAATCAGAATTTTACTGTGGTTATTTTACGGCTGATAGGGCCGATCAACACGGATTTGCATCATTGCATGATGCTGAACAAAAGGCGAGGGCGCTTGCCGCAGAATCGGAAGACCCCGCGATTGCTGTGTGGGATCGCTCAGGCAAGCCCTGTGTCCTGATCTGGGGATCCCAGGAAATTCGGCGGGTGGGCGATGCACCCTAAGCGAGCTAGGCGATTGTCCTTAATGGCTGAGGGCCAGATGGGATGGTGGGATAATGATGGTTGCAGTATCCGTATATGGCTCAAAGTCGCCGGTTTCCATTTCAACTTCTTGAGAATCTGCCCCAGTCTTCAGGAGCACGTAAAAGCTGACTTGGATGGCTGAGTTCAGTCGTTTTCTTCATCATCGACAACCGATGATAAGCGCTTTTTCATAAGTCCCGTAAGCCGAGTGTCATAACGAAAATCTTCAATCTCGCCCGCCCGCACTTTGTCAAAATCGGGGTGATCCCGAAGCAGCATTACGTTTCGTTCTCCAGGAATTAGGGCGCTGGGTACTGACAGGCCCAGAGACTGTTCGCTGGCAATCCAGTCATCACCGATCGCTACCAAGTCAGGGTGGCCGGGTTCTTGCCAATCATCTGGAAGCACAGAATCATCCAGAGTCATGATTAGCTTCTCCGGCACCTCAACCTTGATCCGTTTGTAGGGAGCAATAACCTGGTCAGGAACATGCACGAGCAACTCATAGGCAGCCAGCGACAGGGATTCCGCTAAATAGACAACTCGACTCCCAGGAGTATTCCAACGCCCCCCATATCGAAAAGCCCCCTCTCCAGAAAGCATCTGATCAGGCGTCTCGGCGTATTGTGGGTCGCATATCCTGAATAATTTCAACTCACTCATGAAGGAATTCCATGTCGAATCCGTCCGATCAGATTCTCCACCTCACGAGCACCGTATTCAGTTTGAGCATGTTCCAGCGGCGTTTCACCTTTGAATGCGTAAGCAGGACTCTTGAGCCAGTGCCGGGCTGCCTCTCCATCCCCATGAAACATATCCGTTGCTAATGCAGCCAAACGCGTATACCGATAGACCCTATCGGACTCGACAGACTCGAGCTTACCGTCTTTCCTGCGCCGACTGAAAGTTGCCGATGTAATATGCAGAAGCTTTAGCATCTCATTCTGACGGATGTTGAGGTACTCAACGAGCCGAGATACTGCGGCCGCGGGAAACCCTTCCATGATGGAATGAACGATGTCCGAATTTCCCTTTCGGTAAGTAGAATTTCTGTTAAAGATGATCTTCACAACCAGCTCTTTTTGGGCGCGTAGCTCATCATCGGTAAGCGTCCGCTTTTCAAGCTGAGGCTTAAACACCTTCATGGCTTCGCTGCGGGATTTGTCTTTTCCGCCGGACTCAATAGTTATCATTTGATAACCTCCAAAATTCCATATGATAATAGTATAGAGCCGAACATGGTCGGAAACAACAACCCTCCCTTGTCTCTCCAACGAAGGTGGCCCCATTTAATCCCTTTATCTCCTAGCATTTTGCCAATGAAATCTAGGCGCCGAGTGCATTGTATTTTCCGGCCGTTACGGGGACCACGCTGCAGCGGTGCTAAACTCCTCTAAATCTCGAATACATCCAAATCCAGCATGCACTTCGTGATAGCTGGAAAACGGTCGTTTTCTGGACGCTTCAGAGTGCTTGCCGAAGACAAGGGTTTTTGCCTTGTTTCGCGTCCAATAATCACGTACAAGAATCTATGAACAGATAAGGTACGTTTGATGATCATAGGTTATGCACGTGTCAGCACTCAGGATCAGAACGCAGAGCTCCAAGTGGATGCTTTGGAGAAAGCCGGGTGCGACCAGGTTTTCCAGGAAAAGTTTACCGGTATGCGTCGAGAGCGACCTGAGCTTTCACAGTGTCTGCGTATGCTGCGTAAGGACGATGTTCTAGTCGTATGGAAACTCGACCGGCTGGCTCGGTCACTGAAAGACCTGGTTGAGATCGTCCAGGATCTCCATGATCGGGAAATTGGCTTCAAGTCACTGACGGAATCCATTGACACCACCAGTTCCGGTGGCCGGCTTGTATTCCATATTTTTGGGGCGCTTGCTGAATTTGAGCATGACCTGATTCGGGAACGGACAATGGCTGGATTACAGGCCGCCCGGGCTCGGGGGCGAAAAGGTGGTCGTAAACCGTCCATGTCAGATGACGATGTGAAGAAAGCGTCAGCCATGCTGTTAGACCCAAACATCACCAAAAAAGAGGTCGCTGAACACTTTGGCGTTGCCAGAACTACTCTGAACGTTTCACTTAACCGACTCGAAAAGGGCTAATATCCTTATAAAAAAGGAGAGGGAGAGCTACACCAGCAAGCACGTTTATTGGCTTGAACGGTTTATGGCATCCCTTCGTGTTCGTGGAAATCCCATTGGAACGGCAAGCAATCAGACAGTGCCTATAGAAATCCAATGCGACGGCCTGGCCTAGCTCTAGTTAGGGTGGGAATTTCAGAAGGCAGTTTGATTACAAAGCTAATTGCTCAACTAAGAAATCTGGACATTATTCAGAAAAGCCAACCAAAAACGGATTATTAATGACACTCGACGAATACATCGCCTCAGTAAAAAACCGGGTTGCTTCGAACATCTCACGCGAGCACGCTTATCGTTCAGACTTTGAACAGCTGCTGCGCCAAATACTGCCGGACGTCGACGTGACTAATGAGCCCGTAAATGTCACTGATTGCGGGAGCCCAGATTTCGTTATAACCCGAAAAGGTTTACCCCTTGGTTATATTGAGGCAAAAGATGTAGGAAAGGATTTAGATTCCAAGGCTTATGCGGAACAATTTTCTCGGTACAGAAAGGCGCTTGATAATCTTATTATCACTGACTATCTGACCTTTCAGTTTTTTCAGCACGGCGAAAAGGTTCAAGAGATCAGTATTGGAGAGCTCGGTCCCAACGGCGTTAAGGCGATACCAGAAAATTTCCCCTTGTTGGAGCGGTGGCTTGAGCATTTCGCGACATTCATTGCACAAACGGTCAAATCTCCGATCAAACTGGCTGAACTTATGGCAGGTAAAGCTCGGCTGTTGGAGACTATTCTTGAGGGCGCGCTGCTCCGCGACTTGAAGAACGAGGTAATAACAGAGCTGACGAGTCAGTTTGAAACTTTTCAGGATATGCTGATTCATGATCTTCAGCCGAAGCAGTTCGCGGACCTATATGCCCAAACACTGGCTTATGGGCTGTTTGCAGCACGCTACCATGACCCAACTCTGGAAACTTTTGACCGTAATGAGGCGGCGCAACTGATCCCCCACAGTAACCCCTTGCTCCGAAATCTCTTTCAGTCGGTTGCCGGTTACAACATCGACGACCGAATCCGCTCAACAGTTGATAACTTGGCGGAGGTTTTTCGCCATTCGGATGTGCGCAGGATTCTAGATGGGTTTGGTAAAACGACTGCTCAGAATGATCCAATTGTCCATTTTTACGAGACGTTCTTGGCAAAGTACGATCCAGCGCTCAGAAAATCCCGAGGCGTTTGGTACACACCGGAGCCGGTTGTGGGCTTTATTGTCCAAGCGGTTGATGAGGTTCTGAAGCAACGATTCAATTTGCCGAATGGTCTGGCTGATAACTCGAAAATCTCGATAGAAGTAGAGTCACAGGTTCGTGATAAGCGAACTAGCACTGGTTACAGGCGCTATAAGAAAGATATTCATAGGGTCCAATTGCTTGATCCGGCCACAGGTACAGGAACCTTTATCTCTGAAGTGGTTCGTTCTATCTACACACAGTATTTCGCAAAGAACCAGGGAATATGGTCGAGCTATGTAGAGAATGATCTGGTTCCCAGGCTGAATGGGTTTGAGATCTTGATGGCCAGTTACGCAATGGCCCATCTAAAACTCGACATGCTACTTGGAGAAACCGGTTTTAAACCTAAGAACCCACAACAACGCTTGAGGGTTTTCCTTACCAATTCCTTGGAGGAACACCATCCAGACACGCACTCGCTCTTCGCGCAATGGCTAAGCAATGAATCACGTGAAGCCAATGCGGTGAAAAAAGATACACCCGTCATGGTGATCCTCGGGAATCCTCCATACTCAGGAGAAAGCCGGAATAAGGGAGACTGGATCATGCAGTTGATGGAAGATTACAAGAAAGAGCCTGGGGGAGAGATTCCGCTTCAAGAGCGTAACTCAAAGTGGATTAATGACGATTATGTGAAGTTTATGCGATTCGCTCAGCATTTTGTCGAACGAAATGGTGAGGGGATTGTTGCTTTCATCAACCCGCACGGGTTTCTTGACAACCCTACTTTCCGCGGGATGCGCTGGAACCTTCTTAAAACCTATGACGAAATTTATACGATTGATCTCCACGGCAATGCAAAGAAAAAAGAAGTTGCTCCAGATGGATCAAAGGATGAGAACGTCTTTGATATAGAGCAGGGTGTCAGCATAAATATATTGATCAAGACCGGGGAGAAGTCAGAAAAAGAGTTGGGGAGAGTTTTTCATCACGATTTATTCGGGAGCCGGAACGCTAAATATGATTATCTTTCGAACACGAATTTTTCCAGCGTTCCTTTTCAAGAGCTACCAATGGTTGCGCCTCAATTCTATATGATTCCAAGGAATCTCGATGCGCAAGCAGAGTATAATGACGGTTTTTCAGTTAGAGATCTCTTCCGAGTACGCTCAGTTGGAATTGCTACCGCGAGAGACAATTTTTCCATCCACATGTCGGCAGCCCAGGTGAGAAATACTGTAGATAGATTCCTTTCAATTGACGACGAAACCGCTCGGAATGAGTTTAATCTTGGAGATGATGTTCGTGATTGGAAAGTTCATTTAGCTCGGAGGGATTTGCACGATTCTGGCAGCAGAGATAGTTGTATTGTTCCCATTAGTTACCGACCTTTTGATTTTAGGTTTACCTATTACACAGGTCGCTCAAAAGGCTTTCACTGTATGCCTCGCAGCGAGGTAATGCGTCACTTTCTGGCTGGACCAAATCTTGGTCTCAGTTTTAATAGGAATATCGAGCAAAGGCGTCCGTTTACGGATGTTTTTGTGTTCGATCGCTTAATTCAGCATCACTCTCTCTCCAATAAAGAAGTTAATAACATTGCCCCGCTCTATTTGTATCCGGGCGAAGGAGCGGGGCGAATCCCTAACTTAGTTGATGAGCATGTGAGAGAGTTTGAATCCAGGCTCAGCCTAACCTTTGTTGGCGATGGTGAGTACTCCAGGAGCAGTTCATTCTCAGCGCTTGATGTTTTTGATTACGTTTACGCGGTGCTTCACAGCCCAACCTATAGAATTAATTTCTATGAATTTCTGAAAACAGATTATCCGAAAGTTCCGTATCCAAACCCAGATACGTTCTGGCCACTAGTAGATTTAGGTGGCCGCTTGAGAGATCTTCACCTGCTAGATTCCGCCCTACTTGATGACACAAATTCGACCTATCCAGTTGAAGGCGATAACCGTGTTACACGGAAAATGACGAAGACAAGTCGTGGTTATGAACAAACCAATAGTGAGACAGGGAGGGTTTGGATTAACGACAGCCAGTATTTCGACAACGTCCCTTTAATAGCTTGGGAATTCCATATAGGAGGTTATCAACCTGCGCAGAAATGGCTGAAAGATAGGAACGGGATGGAGCTCTCCTTCAATGACATACGTCACTATCAAAGCATTATTGCAGCATTGATGGAAACTCATCGATTGATGCATGAGGTCGATTCTTTGCTCTACTGATGAGGAGAACTCGAAGCAACAGCGCAGTCCGGAGAACAACATGTCAAAGAGTAATCCGTTTGAACACGGAAGCGTCTGGGTGCGAGGTGATTTTCACCTTCACACGAAGGCCGATAAGGAGTTCAGGTACGACGGTGACGATAACGCATTCGTCGGCGAGTACATAGACAGACTCGAAACGGCCGGTGTCGGGCTTGGCGTCATTACCAATCACAACAAGTTCGATGTGGGCGAATTCAAAGCCTTGCGCAAGGCCGCGCGAAAGCGCGGCATTGGACTGCTTCCCGGTGTGGAGCTGTCGGTCAATGACGGTGCTAACGGCGTGCATACGCTCGTCGTCTTTTCCGACGACTGGCTTAAGGATGGGAACGATTACATCAACCAGTTTCTTAATGTCGCCTTTACAGGTAAGACCCCTGACCAGTACGAACAGGAAAATGGACGTTCCAACGACAACCTGCTTACCACGCTGAACAAGTTAGAGCAGTACAACAAGGATTTCTTCATCATTTTTGCACACGTTGAAGCGCCGAGCGGGTTGTGGAATGAGATCGACGGCGGGCGCATGCAGGAGCTGGCCGATGATCCACTGATCCAGAAATACTGTCTCGGCTTCCAAAAGGTGCGCACGCATGACAAACCTGACAAGAAATGCCGGAGGAAGGTGCAACAGTGGTGGGGCTCTAACTACCCAGCAGAACTTGAAGGAAGTGACCCTAAGGTCCTGGATGAAGTGGTAATCCCCCCATTTTTAACGGGGTTCAAAAGTAGACCTCAGGCCATCGTGGCCAATTTCTGTTGAGGAGTAATTCCTCCGAGTCCCATATTGGGTCGTTCGTGATTGTAGTGCCAGAGCCAGCGGGTGGCATAATCCTGGACTTCTTCGGTGCTGTCGAACAGATACTGTGCCAGCCAATCGTAACGGACTGTTCGGTTGTAGCGTTCGATGTAGGCGTTCTGCTGGGGTTTGCCAGGCTGGATAAACGCCAACTTGATCTCCCGTTTTTCAGCCCAGGCTGACAGCTTGCCGCTGATGTACTCAGG
>NZGD01000190.1 GCA_002690925.1 Rhodopirellula sp. | reverse complement strand
TCGTCCTCGTCAGAGCAATAAGTCTCCAAAATCCACTCGAAAAAAGCGGAACAGGCGTTATGCCGTGGTTTTTTTACAGTATCTGCGGTGACATTTATGAAGTTTTCGTACGCTCGCTCATCAAACGGGATATCCCTTGACAGCATGGCTCCCGGGTCGTCAACCAAGCCCAGCTTGTCCACGTAAAATCTAAGGAGTGCTCTCAAATGTGAGTATTTGTTGGATTGGCCTGTACCAGCCTCTACATAACACTGAATGGCTTTCCAAAACTCGGGGTATTTGCTGGTCAGTTCTCGATTAATGGCGTTTTCGTTGCCCAGGAAGTGAGGCCAAGATATCCAATGTTCGGAATAAGTTTTATTCGGCTGCGATGGCAACTTCGGGTCTTTTTCGTAGCCCCTGAAGTATTCCGCACCTGTTTTTAACCCCAAGCATTGAGCGGCTTCGGACGCCTCGGCGAGCGTCGCGTACCTCTTAACGGGGCGCTCAATGCCAAGGTAGCTGTACCAATCATCCCAATCTTCGGCATAGAAGTCGAAGGGACTTACTGTCAGCTTCGGGTCTTGTTTGTAGCCCTCGTAGAATTCCTTCTGTGTTTTGAATCCCAAGCGCTGGGCTGCTTCGGACGCCTCGGCGAGCGTCGCGTACTTTTCTTTGGGACGCTCATTGCCAAGAAAACTGTACCAATCAGCCCAATTTCTGCGATACATTCCGTCGGGATGGCGTGGCAGCTTCGGGTCTTGTTTGTAGCCCTTAAAGTATTCTGTGGACGTTTTGAATCCCAAGCGCTGAGCGGCTTCGGACGCCTCGGCGAGCGTTGCGTACTTCCCATCGGGGCGTCCAGTGCCAAGGAAGTTGTACCAACTACTCCAATCTTCGGCATAAAAGTCGTTGGGAGAACCTGGCAGCTTCGGGTCTTTTTGGTAGTCCTCATAGTATTCCGCCTGTGTTTTTAACCCCAAGCGTTGAGCGGCTTCGGACGCCTCGGCGACAGTGGCGTGCTTCTCACTGGGGCGTTCAGTGCCAAGGAAGCTATACCAATCATCCCAATCTTCGGCATAGAAAACAGAGGGTTGTGATGGCAGCTTCGGGTCTTTTTGGTAGTCCTCATAGTATTCCTGCTGCGTTTTGAACCCCAGGTGCTGAGCGGCTTCGGACGCCTCGGCAAGCGCCGCGTACCTCTCGGGGCGCTCAACGCCAAGAAAGCTATACCAATCATCCCACTCTCCGGCATAACTTCGTTGGGGATTCGATGGCAACTTCGGGTCTTTTTGGTAGCCCTCATGGTATTCGGTGCGTGTTTTGAAGCCCAATCGCTGAGCGGCTTCGGACGCCTCGGCGAGCGTCACGTATTTTTCTCTAGGGCGCTCATTGCGAAGGAAGTTGGGCCAATCAGCCCAATCTTCGGCATAGTGTTTGTCGGGAGCTGCTGGCAGCTTCAGGTCTTTTTTGTAGCCCTTGTTGTATTCATCTCTTATTTCGAATCCCAAGCGTTGAGCGGCCTCGGACGCCTCGGCGACAGTGGCGTACTTCTCACCGGGGTGTTCAGTGCCAAGGAAGCTATACCAATCATCCCAATCTCCGGCATAGAGTTGGTTGGGATTTGCTGGCAGCTTCGGATCTTGTTTGTAGCCCTTCTTGTATTCCGGCTGCGTTTTGAATTCCAAGCGCTGAGCGGCTTCTGAGGCTTCGGCGAGCGTGGCGTACTTAGTTGCCATGAGTGAGTCCTTTCTTGATTGGAGAAATTAAGCCGTGCTCGGGCGACAATCTGCTCAAATGCGCACGCATCTGCTTATCAGTGAGTTCGGTGTAGACCTGCTGACTTTCTATCGATTTATGGTGTAGGGCGTTTTTAATGATCAGAGAATCAGCGTTTGCATCAGCCAGAGCTTGCCCATACGAGTGTCGGTGGGCGTGTGCTGTCGTTCCCGCTTCTTTTGAAAACGGTAAACCAATTCTTTCAACGGCTCTTTTAAGCGATTGGTTATAGCCTTTGATTGAGTGCGGAGCGCCTGATTGCGTCGTGAATGCAAACGGATGTTTACCGCCATCGGGGTATCGCTGGTAGGTCAGGTAAAGCCGCCAAAGGTCGTTAAAGGTTTCACCAGCACTTCTTGGAAACCACCAAACCTGAAGAAAGTGGCGACTTTCATTGTCCTCTTTGGGCGCTTTCCAACCTGCATGCAGCGTATGGGATTTCGAATATTCAAATCGCGGTTGCATCCCATACTTGTTGAGCAACTCTTCGCGCCTGCTGGGGCCGTTTGGACGGGGCCGCCCTTTATCGGGATGAAAAATTTTGACCAGTGCGGTTCCGTCCTCCCACGGCACGACATCTTCTACCCAAAGGTGAAAGCACTCGCTGAGCCTGAGTCCGCCGTAATGCATCAGCATGGTAATGAGCACATTCTTCAGGTCCAGGCGCTCATAAACTACGTCGCTCGTTTCAAAGCCATATCGCGTAAGGCCATTCCACAAGAGGTCGTCAATTCGTCCAGGAGGAAAGCTTTTCTTACCCTCATTGCCGTTAGAACGCGACACCCTCCTGGGCATAACCTTCCGGAAATAAGCAGGGGCTGGTTTGTTAGCCCAAAGGTGGGAAAGAAAAGCCCGCCGTTTCTTTTGGTAGAAGGCTGCGAGGCCCATCCACTCCTCGTAACGAGTCGGTTTCACCGTTGGGTTTATCTGAAGCTTTTTCTCTTCATACTGCTCAGAGAGCCAGTCTGTGTATTGTGTTATCAGGCTGATTAGAAAGTTCGCGTCCTTATCCTCGCGTGGTTTCCACCGCAGCCAACTCGGATCGCTACCGTCCTCGCCAATCGTTCCGGTGTAGAGGCTGTTTGAAAACTCCTGAAACAGTTGGTGAGGAGTTTCAAAGCAGTCTTTATTCTGATTCGTGTAATCGATGAGGAGTCGAACCGCAAACGCGCTCCTGTCTTTCCAGCTCCGAGATTTGTATCGATGAACGATCAAATAATCCAAATAACTTTTCAGCAAACCATCTTGGGTGACGATCACCGGAAGACTTATCTTCGTCCCCGTGTTGTCTACTTTGATATTTGCCTCTATGCAGACGCTGTTCAGCACGCAATTTCCAATTGGTAAAATAGTATGTTCGTAATTCCTCTATATATGCATGTATGCTCAAAAAAAACCAGATTTCGATTTCTGGCATAGGTTTTTGATGCTTTTTAGGATATTTTTTCTATTCCACTAAGCAGTAAGGGCGCAAGAGGCCCGATGGAATGGTTGCCGCCCTCTGGGCAATGTGCGTACGTGGCGAGGTTTTCCAGAATAACGAAGAAATACGGGTTAGAACCTCAACCAACGGAATCTAAGTGGATCAGAGATTTTCTGTGGCGATGTCGCTAATGAGGGGCAACGGACAGCCTGCTTTGCAGGCCGGTTTTTGCGCACCCCTTCTAGGTTTCTACCTGGTAAGTATGTGGGCCGGACCGTTTCAGTAGACCAAATGCAACAAGGGCATCAAGATAGCTTCGAACGATGCTTGACGGGGTTCGTATCAGGGCATTCTCCTCGCTGGTAAGAAACCATACATTTTTTTCGGCAACCGGGGTCTTGCGATTACTCGTTGCAAACAGGGCTTCAAGCTTGAGATCGCTTAGACGCTTAGCCCAGTCGACAACGCCGAAATGACGAACAACACTGTCAGTGAGCGGCTTGACTGAAACCTGATGCCCCTTCTGAACGTCAGCGATTGCCCGCTCGTAAATGTAGGTTTGCCATACCCGCCGGTCTATGTTGAACAACCAGTCTCCAGCGACTCGTACCGATAGATACTTGGGCCAGCGACCACTGGCAAACTCCCTGGGAAAGCGCTGTGGAATGTCGAGTAAAAGCTTGCTCGAATTCGCAGCGAGGAGCTTTTCTCTCGCTTCCTGACCAGCGACCGTGTTGAGCTCGATGAGTTTTTTCAGATCTTCCTGATAGTTCGCTCTTGCGGCTTCACGCTGCCTTTGATGTTCGCGAGCGGCATCACGCTCTTTATCTTCACGTCGGCGCCGGCGATCGAGCACCTCAAATACCTTGGCCTCCAGTTCCGCTTGTTTCTGTCGAACTTTTTTTAAATTGGAATACAGTGAACAGCGGTACCAGCGACGAGCAGCCACTCTCAGCACCGCGCGCTCTAGCACTTCGGTATCCGCCAAGGCATCAATCTCCCAGTCGCCCAGGTCTATCTCCATGAGGTTATCCAATGCCTCGGCTTTAGGTTGCTCCACACCATGAGTAACCTTGATCTCAATGTAGAGCTTGGCATTGTTCTTAAGGGTTGCGGTAACGTCCGGTATCCAACGACCAGGTTCTTCTGCCTGCTTTTCTGACACGGCCGACACCAGCTGAACGAGACGCTCTGGGTAAAGGACGCTGCCTGTCAGAACATCGTCCTCAGAAGTGACGGGAACCGTTATCTCCACGGAGTGAGCGGGAAGCACTACGGTTAAGTGATCCAAGATAATTTGCTTGGCCATCTTGTGAACGGCTGTTTCGAAGCCGCCGACACACTCGGGTCCGCGATCATGAGAAAAATAGGGCCGGGTTTGTTCCCCTTGATTGGCACGGAGGGGCCAATCACAATTTGGACACCGGCAATTACAGTCTCGCCCGCGAGCCACATTTTCTGGAGCGACGAGTCTGCCATCGAGGGAGCCAAAAGGGATTTTTAAGGACCGTTTTTTCATCAGAGTAGGCTAAGATAATGGTCAAACATGGCAGCGAGAATGGCTCGGTATTGGGGATTGTCAGGGGTGGAATTGCCCCGAATGTCCGCCTTGCAACCGCTGCGCATGTCAGTATTTAACACTGATATAGTGCTGCCGCTCCCCTCAACGAAGCCAGAAGCAAGTTATCATCGTCCACCCCAGACTGCTTCTTGAGCTGCGCCATTGCCAAGGCTCCAAAGCGGAATGTCTGAGCTATTGGCAAGGGCAGGGCATAACAGTTCCCTGAGCCCTGAGTCGCAGAAATAAATAACCGATTGGGTTGGCGTTCTACGACAATGCCCTTTGTTGGTCGCTTGAATTCCGCTTTGGGCAAAAAACCCAGGCACACGCAGCATAGGAGTGGCAGATCATCCTCTCCGAGCTGAAGAACGATCTTGCTCTTCCAGTTGATGCGTTCGCCGTCACGAGGGGCGACCTCAAGATTCAAAGCCGCAAGGGGCTCCTCGCCATCTTTTAGCAAGACGGTCGCTTCGGCCGTAAGCCCAGCTTTTGAGCCGAAACACCGTACTTTCGTCTGATTAGCCGGATGATTACGCATGTCCACGAACGTACCTATGGATGCTCAGCGACTGGATAACAGGTTCTGGTTCTATTTTTGATTCCCGCTGGAGTCGAATGGGCACCTCTTTACGGGAAACAGGATTCTCCCGCCACGCCATCCGAGGGAGCATTTTTTGTTGAGCAATGACGACCCCCGAGATTGGACAGCTTTTCCGCTGAATCTCCCCTTTTTCGAGGTATGAGTAATTCGCCCTCAACTGATTTGGCAGGGTAATCCGGCGCACCAGGATTTCGTCCGGGGCACATTTACGCCTCAGGATATCCAAAGCGGTTTCCGCCAAATCCTCATCGCGATCTCTGAGGCCTTCCGCCATAGCGACAGCCTCATCGAAGGTTAGCTTCTGAATACGTGCGTGACTGGTGGCCCAGGTCCACGAAATTGATTCAAGCGCTGGCGGCATCACCCGAATTTGCCGGTAGCACTCACGCAAGTCCAATGTCTGAATGCCCGCACTTTTAAGCGCTTTCTTAAGTACCGTTTCGCGCGAACCGGCCACCTTACCCGAGGCGAGACTGCGGATCTTCAGGATTGTTTCCTTGAAATGTGCTTTGGTCTCATTGAGCTGTTCGACAACCGACACTGTTTCGCCAGAGGCGCATACAATGCCTGCGTCGCACTGCCGGCTCTGAGTGTCGTCAATGGTCAGGCCAACGGCGTCCACAATCGCCTGTTTGCGGGCGTGTGCAGAGTATCGCTCATTTTCAGTGCTACTGAACGGTGGCACGTAAACTTCGAAATCTGCCCTGTGATCATCGTCTGAAAGCGTTTTCAGTTGCTCGCAGTTATCCACCAGAGCCTGGTATGCCCGAGAAAGTTGATCGATCAACTCTCCCGGGACTGAGACAGTCTCTGCAACAGAGTTCTGCATTTTGTGAGCCCTCGATTTCTGAGTACAGCACGGACAGCGTCAAAGCATAATCGATGCTAATTTTATGCACTATTATACCATATACGGCTTTATTGCGAAGTCTTTGATTGGCCATGCGCAGCTCGTGTCAGTATCTTTGTTCCAACTGCTTACAGAACCCAGTGAAAAAGCCTTTAACTACGAACCGGACAACATGACGAAACTTGCGATTCCCATTAGCCGTGAGACCTTGATCGCGCTCGATAAAGACAGGACGAAAATTGCCGGTTTGACCAACCCTGAGCTCGCTGGATTGTTCACTCTCTTCAAATTGGCCAACACCTCAAAGCCCTTTAATGGCCCTGCAAGTGAAAGGCTTCTGGCGGACTGCTTACGGCTGATTGCTGAGTCTGAGGAAACGAAGTCAGAAATCCAGGACCTCCTTCAAGAGCGCACTGAGGGTTTCGTGGACCTGGCGCCAGGCAATAGCGATGGTTTTTTCCTCATGTCTGTCTCGGGTGTGGCCAATAAAAGTTACCTGGAAAAGCCAAACGGCTGGCGCTTTGGCTGTTCGAGTGAATTCAATCAGGTTTTTATCAAGAGGGGCATTTTAGGTCAGCAGCGATCTGTTTCACTTTCCGTAGAGCATGACCGTCTGATTCGGGCAATTGAGGCTGAGCCCGAAGAACCTATGGCTGTTCAGGGTTTTGCCGGTGTAGGCAAAACGTATCTGATAACCACCTTAGCGGCATCGCTCAGCGCAAAAGGACTCTCTGTTGTTGCCCTGGCACACACTCGGCAGCAACTTGCGGCACTTATGGATCGTACCCAGGCCGCCCGCGGGCTGACGTTGGGAGAATTGACCAAGGAACTTGTGTATCCCGGGGAGGACGCACCCAGACCTTCGCGTGGTTCGCGCTACCGGATGGGGCAGAGGTTTAATCGTACCTATGAGCAGGTGGCCCAGATCCTGGAAATTCAGCCGCTTCAGCGAGCGCGGGCAGCGGAGATCGCAAAAATAGCCTGGAAAACCGTAACTTCATTCTGCCACAGTGCAAGTAATGAGATTTCGGAAGAGCATCTCCCCTCTACGATGAGGTTTCACTGGTCCGCGTCCGAGAAAGCAATTCTGGTAGAAATTGCACGGCGGATGTGGGCCTTCATCGCCGATCCGCCCAACCAGGAGTCCGAACTTCCGACGCGGATCTACCACCAAATCAAACTTGCGGATGTTCAAGGGAAGGTGCTTCCACCGACGATCCGCATCGCTCTGGTTGATGAGGCTCATGATTTGCCTGTGCCTATCATCAACATCTTGGAGAGGACACCTCCGCCGCAGGCAACCTTTACCTTTGGGGATCGCTATCAGCACCTCTTCGGTGCCGGCGGCACGGCGCGACCAAGGCGATCACGAGGTCGGGAGCTGGGAGTTTCAGTAAGGGCGGGGGAGAGCACAACCGATCTCTTCAATCAGGTCCTAGCGGCACACCCGATTACTCCTGAAATGGAGTTTGTCGGAATCCGGCCGGAGAACACCCAGGTTCTGTCTTATCAGAGTCTTCCAACACCAAGCGGTAATTGCGCCATCATTTTTCGCTCTTACTGGGCTTTGTTCGAGCAATTCCAGCGATGTGCGCATGATAAAGCGGCTTTCAGGTTGATGCCTGGCTCAGAGAAAGCCTTACAGTGGTTTATGGGCGATGTGATTGAACTGTTTAACCACGGTACTCGCCCGAGCTTCCCGAGCTTGTTCCGGTACGGAACTTTCGACGAACTGACAAAGCGAGAATCAGAGTTCGCTGACATAACCCGGGTTGTCGACCTGCTCACCCGTGGATATCGGCTTCAAAATCTAACCGAGTCACTCTCGCGCCAGATCCGCAACACATCCAATGTTTTGTGGCTGGGGATGCCGGAACACACCAAGAATATGGAGTTCGACAAGGTCGTTATCTCCGATGACTTTTTCAGTCAGACCAACATGGTTAAAAAAGAAGCATTGGTTTCGAGCGTCTACACAGCCATCTCTCGAGTCAGATCCGAGCTCTACGTGCCAGAGGATTTTGATACATGGGTCAAGCAGCTTTCTTCGAATTAGAGGAACTTCTAAACATCGCCACGGGAAGTCGAATTAGCGCTTAGTCGCACCACCATTTATTCTCTCTATTAACTGGTCAATCTGTTTGGCGTGCTGTCCTGCGAGCCCATCCAATTGAGTTCTCAGCACACCTAGCTCCTTGGTAAGAGCCTCGTTCTCATTTTTTTCTTCTTTCAGTGCCTGAAGTGCAGCGTCCTTCAAGGCCTGCTCATGATGGTACTTTTCCTGAGCGACAGCCAACGACCGCTCGAGTTCTGAAACCTGACGCCGGAGAATATCCATATCCTTACGTGTGGTTTTTAGCTCGGAAGATAACTTAATACGTTCGGCACGAACATAGCCAAGGTCTTCTTCGAGCTCTTGCAGCATAGACTGGGCATCAAGCAACTCGGCTCTAGCTTTTTCCTGGGCCTTTTGGCTGGCCTCCATATCCGAAGCTGTTTGCTGTTGGACATGCCTTTCAGTCTTGTCGTACAAATCAAGCGCTAACTGGCGCACGTAGTCCATCAACGGTGAAGACAAGTCTTTCAGGGACTGTTCAATATCTTTGGGGAGCGCCTGAACTCTGGAGCTTGGCCGCCCTTGGTTGCGTTCAGCTTCGCAATACTCCTCCCACACCCGAAGAAGACGGTCTGGTGATCCACTCCCGGTCATTTTTCGGAGCCCAAAGCCAGTGATGCGGCGACCTGCTTCTTGTAATTTTTTACCGGCCTCGATGATGGCTTCGTTGGATGTCTCGGGAGGTCGCATGGTTCATCCTTCATGGGTTATCTCACTGCCCAAAGAATAGCAAAGAAACAAAAGAAACGAAACAAACAAATAAACTATTACTGAATGCTGAAAACCTACTCCATATGTTCCGTCAGCGCTTTTAAATGAGCTTTGGAAACGGTGCTGTCGCAGTCTGCTAACCGGATACAATAGGCATTCCGATATTTCTGACCCATAGGAGCGAGCGGGTCATAGCCATTTAACTGGTCAAGCCTGCGAAACGCGCCACACCGTGAACAACGCGGCCTATCGATGCAATGAACGTTGGATTGATTGTTGGACATTATCGGGTTTCCAAGTCTTTCGTTTCTCCGGCATGTACTCTGCAGTCGATAAACCGTGAGCGGTCTCCTGCTCCGAGTGCAACACCTCGGGTTAATCAACGCCTGACGGCGCTTCCAGGCTGAGTTAATCGTCGGCAAGTCTATAGTAGAAACCGTCGGATCGCATGGAAGTGACAGGCGCCCTGAAACCGATGGTAGAGAACCTTTTGCGTAGATGAAGACCGACGACGACTTTAATACAATTGAACTGTACGTTGGCGACTCTGAATTTGAAAGCCGCAGGCCTGACCGGATGACCGACGGCAGCTTGCGCTGGAGAGAACGATCACTACTACCTTTGATTGGACCGGTGTTGTAAACGCATGGCTGATACTTGGATTGTTAACCTTCGGCATTATTTGCAGCAGGATGGGTCCATCGGGATCGAATCAGGTCCTGGTCGACGTCTTGCTGAGTTTTTTGTCGCCATTGTCAAAGAGACCAGTGGCGACATTGACGAAGAGGGAATTTTTCCTAAAGTTCGATGCCGCAGGAAGCCAATGAGAAAACCGTGTGTCGGTGAGATACAGAGCTACATTGATCCGGAAGACGATGCCATTGTGTGGCGCTGCCCCGTGTGTGGAGATAATGGAGCAATAAGCGGTTGGGAGGGAAGTTTTTGGGACCTCTCAACAATAGTTACGAGACATTGAATGTGAAAATCCTTTCACAAATACGCTTCATTGAACTGCAAAACGAGAACAGCTCTGTAGATGGTTTTTTATACCAGATCAGCCTCTCGCTTTTATCAAATTAGGGAGTCCGCCGCCAACCTCTCGTTAATCGCATCTTTGGTCCGCCTATCTTTTCCTTCCTTTTCCTACCATAACCTTACATAACCTTACATAACCTGGGCACGGCTTCGCCGCGCGTTGCTCGGGATGGAAAAGCCCTCTACCAGGTTGCGTCATTCTCCGGAGTCGCGGGCTGGAATAGGACGATGCCCAATGCGGATCTGGTATAACAATGCATAATCCAAATACAGGGGTCGCCTCTGGCACTCTGAATAAATATACTGTTTATCCATACAGTACATTAAATCGGAACGCCAAGATGTTGATCACAGAAATTTTTCGTCCCGCCGAACAGTTCCAACGTTCAATTGCACTCTACGCCGATACCGTTAAAGCGGGTTTTCCATCGCCAGCCCAGGACTACATTGAAAAAACGCTGTCCTTGGATGACCTCTGCATTCGCACACCGGCGGCCACCTTTTTTGTCCGCGCTTCTGGCTCATCGATGGAAAAAGCCGGCATTCATGACGGGGATGTGCTGGTTGTTGATCGCAGCCTCCCGCCCGGACATCGGAAGATCGTCATTGCCTCTGTTGACGGGGAGTTTGTGTGCAAACGACTCGATTTGAGCGTCCCCAGCAAACCTGTCCTGCGAGCGGAGAGCGACGATTACCCGGACATCACGCTTGGCGATGAAGATGAACTCGAAATTTTCGGGGTCGTAACCACCGTCGTGCATGCACTCTGAAATGAAACAGATATTCGCCCTGTGCGATGTGAACGCGATGTACGCGGCCTGTGAAACGGTGTTCGATCCCTCACTGGTCGGCCGTCCAGTTGTCGTGGCTTCGAATAATGACGGATGCGCGGTGGCGCGCAATGCCGAAGCAAAGGCCCTGGGTATCAAGATGGGGCAGCCGATCTTCGAGCTGAAGGCGCATGTCGAGAAGAACGGCCTGGTGGTGTGCTCTTCAAACTACGCGCTCTACGGCGACATGAGTTTTCGCTTTATCCAGACGCTGGCGACCTTTTCGCCCGGGGTGATGCCATACAGCATCGATGAGGCCTTTCTCGATCTGACCGGCATTGAATCGGTTGTGTCCTATGAGGATTTTGGGCATCAGATCAAAAACGTGGTGAAGCAGTGGACCGGTCTGCCGATTTGCGTCGGCGTAGCACCCAGTCCCACGCTGGCAAAACTGGCGAATCACGGCGCCAAAAAGTATCCGGCGACCCGAGGCGTGGTGGACCTGACCGATCGCAACCGGCAGCGCCGACTGCTGAAGCTGGTCTCGACCAGCGAGATCTGGGGGATCGGCTCCAAACTGAGTAAAAGGCTGGCGGATCTTGGGATTGAAACCGGGCTCCAATTAGCGGACGCCGACCCCAAATGGATTCGAAAGCATTTTTCGGTCGTTGTTGAGCGCACCGTAAGAGAGCTGAACGGGGTTCCGTGCCACGAAGACCTTCTGGAAGTGGCCCCGGCCAAAAAACAAATCCTCTGCTCGAAATCGTTCGGATCACCGGTAACCGCCTTGGACTCCATGCTCTCAGCCGTGTCGCACCATGCAACCCGGGCCGCCGAAAAGCTGCGCAAGGAAAATCGTGAATGCGGGTATCTGGCAACTTTCATGTCAACCAGCCGGTACCGGTCGGGCGAGCACTATGCGAACCAGAGAGGCATTGCATTGCCTTATCCAACCGCGGACACCCGCGAGATCTGCAAACAGGCTGTGACTCTGGCTAGGGCACTCTGGCGCGATGGTTTTAAATACAACAAGGCAGGCATCGTGCTTTCCGACTTTCGAGTACCTGGTGCATGCCAGTCAGACTTTTTTAGTCGAATTGAGGACGACAAGCGAGATCAGGAGCTGATGCGGACCCTGGATAAGATCAACAGCATTGCGGGTAAAAACACGGTCCGCTTTGGGCGTCAGATCCATAAAAATACGAACTGGCAGATGCGCCGGGAAAATTTATCTCCGGCTTACACCACCCGTTGGTCCGATATCCCCATCGTCAGAACTTAGGCTGTCCGATTGCCCATAGGCGCAGAGGGACTCATCCGGCATGCAGCCCATTGATAGATAACTTCGATTTCAACTGCAATAAGTGAGCAATATCAGTAGGAAAGCGTCAGCTAGCTGATCGGCTGTAATCCTGTGGATTGAACTTCTGACGAATAGCCTCCAAGACCAACATCCGCAAGTCCTCGATAGACATACCTTTCGACACGATACGGGCGCCGGCCTTTACAATGGCTCCGCGCGTTGACTGTGGGATGTTCGGATCCGCCGTCACCATGATTTTGGTTATATCCTGGTTCGGATGAGCTTCATCATTTTCCAGCCACTCAAGTAGCTTGAGCCCGTCAATTTGCGGCATGTGATAATCAACCAGCAGCAGGTCGTAACGTTCTTCCTCTAAACGCGAGATGCCCAGGATCGGGTCATTACAGGTGACCAGCTGAACCTGGCTGGTTTCAAGAATTTTCGGCGCAAACATTCGGTGCATCTGTTGCAGGTATGTCTCATTGTCGTCGATGAGCAATACCCTCAGTTTATTGTCACGTTGACCAACAGCTGAGAAATCGAGATTTGGATGAAAGTCCACCTCATCAGATTCCCGCTTGGAGCCAAGTGTCCCCGTTGCTCCTTGCCGATAGCTTATTGGTAATCTGAGGCTCAGTTTGGTGCCAAAACCTTCCTTCGAATCAATAGCAATAGTTCCACCAAGAAATTCCGTGAAAGCTTTCATGACAGGGATCCCGATGCCCCACCCATCCTTACCTCGCCGAATGCCATGGGTGAGGGCGTCTCCGTGCCAATGCAGCGCTTTCATTTCTTCTGTCGACATCCCACTGCCAGTGTCCTGCACCGTGACCTCAACATAGTTTTCCTCGAGCGCCATGGACAAACGCACGAAACCATCCTCGGTGTGCTTCAGAGCGTTCTCGATGGCGTTTCGTAACACCACCTTGATGAGATCATAGTCAGTATAAAGTTCCGTAACCCTTAGCTTCTCATCTTTGCAGCACTCCCAGATCAGTGCCACGTTGGCCTTGCCCGCAAACTGGCTGTTCAGATCCAGCACGATTTTGCTGACAGGAAACCACTCTTTATGTGTGGCCAGTGTTCCGTTTTCCAGGGCGGCCAGGGCAAGAATCGCCTTAACGTGATGGTCCAGAGTGTCAAGGTCGTCCAACGACATTTGCAGAATGCTCTCAGCATCACTCAGGGCTTTCTGACCGACGTAATTGACCGCCAGATCCGCCTGAGAGCGCAGGTTTGTAATTGGAGTTCGAAGCTCATGGGCCGCGATAGCCAGCAAATTCTGCTTCATCGCAATAGCCTTCGTCTGACTGCGATATTTCCGTTTCAGGCTAGAAATCCAAATTACGAGAGCCAGGTTCCCGAACAAGGCAATTGTGAGAGCAATAATCATCAGCTCGTCGACGTATTGATATATTGGAAAATGACCGGCCACTGCCAGGTACAGTCCCAATAGAAGACCCGCGACGACCCAATTAAAGACCATGGACCAGAAAGATCCCTGAACCGCACGGAAAGAGGTGATGGTGATACCGATAATGAGAAGTGATGTAAATACTGCGAACAACATAGGCCTATCCTTGGCTCAAAATCTCGGGGCTTCCTGGGAAGCGTTTTTATTTCCAGGTTAAATTTTTACACACATTGCTTGAACGCATCAGCGCCCTGCTGTCCGACACAGACACCCGTTCCTTCGGCTGCTGATTCGACGGCTACAATGTTGGCCACCACCATATCATCCGAGGAAACCCTTGCTTCCATTCAGTGTGAGCTGGGGTTTAGTCCGCTCGAGGCAGATGTTAACGGTATTCACTATCGCCGTCCTCGTGGTCAGCCATTCCGTTTCGAGTGATCGATCAGCTCATTGATCTTTGTGTTTTCATTAACCGCCGCAAAATTCTCAAGAAATGACAGAGCGGCCTGTGACTGTGGTTCATCCAGCTTGGAAACGTCTATGTTCATGCAAATGAAGCCAATGAGCCCGAAACGTGGGTCGTAGATAGGGATCGTGCTTGACTTAACGTCTCGACCATCCGCGAGCGTAAGCCCATAGCTGATGAAACTCACGCCACGGCTCTTACCGACTGCGTACTCACGAATAAGCTCCAAACCAAAATTAGTCGTCGAATCGCCCAGTCGGCGCCCGGAAATGGGGTTCTGGATTGCAATAATTGAGGCCAGCGGATTTCGCGTGTCATGGAGCACGATTTCAACGCCCGTGCCGGCAAATGTCCGACCGATCCCATTCACAATGTCCGTATACACGCTGAACACCGCATCCTTGTGCTTCCGGATTTCCAATATGTCTTCGTAGTGGTACTTCTCAACCAGCTCGAAAAAGCTAACTTTGTTGTCGTGATCTAGCATCAACAGGGTGTTGTTCGCCTGGACGATGTAGATGAGATCCGCTGCAGCCTTCGGATTGTTCTGACTTAAAAGGTGCATTACCGCCTGGTTCAATTTGTCGATGTCCAGGTTCAAAACACCGTTAGTGCTTTTGACAGGGTAGAGGTCTGGAAGCGCGCTCAAAGGCGTCCCGGACAGGGGAACGAGTGGATCATGAGAGTGTGAAATTCGGTTCCCCTGAAATTGCTGGGCAATGAGCAGGGCCAGCAAGATGACTACTAAAATCGCAGGGATAATTGCCGAAATGACGGTTCGGAGTGCAAACGGCTGCATCGAGATACTTCCTTGTTACGTCGCCAGAACTTTTTTAAGCACCTGCCATGGCGCTTACACTATGTTACAAATTAGACATTATTTTGGATGAAAATTAAACGCAAAAACATGGTCTATGCCGCAATTACCCGCAGATTTTCACGCTTAAAGCCGTCTAGATGTTGCCACGGCCCCCTTTGCGATGCACTATCTCCTTGAATTCCTACATTGCATGGAAGCGCCGTACCCCAGTGGTTCGGGCAAGAATCAAGGATGAGATTTCCACTGGTTGTCATGATCGTGACAACTTCCTTGCGGCACCAGATTTAAAAGGTCGTTAAGCCGTGACCTTTTGATTGATGGTTTCTCGCACCTGCAGCGGCACAATTGATGTCAGCTTCATGGGCGGTCGCAAACAGATTTCCTGTCCTTTGGTTTCACGCCGTCTGCCCTGATCCTGGTGTGCAAACACAGTTACGATCTTGTGGAGAAACCTCGTGAAATTAAAGTGCCTTGCTTTGTCACTGGGATTGGCAGCGACCTTAACTGGCTGCTCAACAACTGAACACGTATTAGTTGGCGGGAAATGCGTCACCTGCATCAATAACCCTCTGACGGGTGAACCCCTGAACCACGACGGGTCGATTCCAGGCAGCACCTACAAGCCGTCTGACCAGACATCCCCCCGATCAGATTCTTCAGGCACGGATAGCTCGTCTTCCGCCGCAAAAACCTTTACTGAGTTCTCTACCTCTTTTTCCGCACCAGTAAACGTTGATGAGGCGTTTATCCGAATCAAGAAAGAGTACGGGTATCTGTCCGAGCAGGAAATCCGCCAGGAATGGGGGTCAATGGCAAATACGAAAATGCAGACATTTGCCTGGGCCTATGACTCAGAACCGTCCGTTTACTATCACATGCGGGCTCACCGGCAGCATGGCGATGCGCTTTATGTCATTGATCACAACATTACAAAACAATCTGCCGGTGCCAGCGAGATAACGATTACCGTTTGGGTGAACGAGCAGTCTCCAATCACGCCGGCCGACGTGGCGGAAAGCCTCGCCGGGCGCACCAAAACCGCATTGAAGATCTGACAGGCAAAGGAAGAGGCCTCACGCAATGATTAGACTGCTTTTTGGTTTCATTCTTGGTGTGGTGGCCTCGTATTACACCTTTCCCATGTTTTACTCCGCTCCGGCACAGATACCAAAGTTCAGCCTGGAGAATCTTTTTTCAGAAGAACAGACATTAAGCTCTAACACTATCAACCCAAACCCGCCCGCGCATTTCCAACCGATCAAAGCCGATGCATTGGCTGAAAAAATCAGCGTGGCGCGTTCTCTGGCCCAACTGAATCCACCGCAGTCTGCAACAACTCCAGAAGTTTTGAATGTTATCTACAGTGCGGCTCGCAAGGATCCTGTCGTAAACAGCCTGTTTCTTGATAGAGCCAGTAATGGGCTAACCAATCAAGAAGCGCTGATCATTCTGTCCGCATACGGGAAGCGAGGCTGATATGGCACAGGTGGCATTCATCCTGAACGACCAGCTGGTGCCGACGGACCATCCCGAGCGACAAGCGCTTCTTGCCTCTGCCTATCGCACACGGACCAGGCCTCTTTGTGGTTGCAAAGATCCGGGACTTCCCCTCTATGTGTCCAAGGTGGACGATGGCTCTTTCTTGGTGAAACGGATGCCGTTTACCGGGCCACAACACGATCCGAAATGTGACTGTTACGAGATTCCACCCGAGCTATCGGGCCGCGGCGCACTGGGTCAGAAAGCAATTGAAGAAGATCAGGATGGCGGCATTACCAAGCTTCGGCTGGACTTCAGTTTGAGCAAGCGCGGAACTGCCCCAATCGCCCAGCCAATAAAGGGTCAATCTACCCAGGCGCCAACTACGAAATCCGACCCGGCTAAATTATCAGTACGATCGCTTTTGCACCTTCTCTATGAGGACGCCGGGTTGAACCGCTGGTCTCCCCGAATGGCGGGTAAGAGAAATTGGTTCGTGGTTCGCAAATATCTGCTCGAGGCCGCCCAAGGGAAAATTTCGGGCCGGAAGGCTATCGTCGATTCCCTGCTCATTCCTGAGCCGTTTTCAGTGGAGCATAAAGACGACATCCTTCGCCGGCGAGCGCGATTTTTTTCTGATCTCAAGGCCACTGCCAACAACCAGCCCATGGGTTTGATGATAGGTGAGGTAAAAGCGTTCGAACCAGCCCGGTTTGGACATCGGATGATCATCAAACACATGCCGGACGTCCCCATTTACCTTGCCGACGACATTTACCGGCGCATGGGAAAAAACTACGGGACCGAATTGGCGTTCTTTGCTGAGGATGCCCAAATCCACTTGCTTTGCATCACCACATTCACCCGATCCGCTACAGGCAACCTTCAAGCTGACACACTGTCCTTGATGACGGTCGATGCTCAGTGGCTGCCTTTCGAAAACCGTGAAGAGTTGGACCTGGTTGAGAAGTACCGCGCAACGGGCCGCTACTTCACCAAATGCCTTCGCTACAACCTTAAAAGCACCGAAGTCCTTGCGTCGATCCTTCTCACCGACACAGAGACCCCGACGGCGGTCTATCTGTACCCAGACGTCTGCGACCCGGCCTATCAAGAGAAGCTGGACTGGGTTCTCACAAACAGCGAGTTGCCCTACGAGCTGATCAATCCAAACGCATCCAGCGCATGAGTGAACCTTCCTGATGACCGTTTTAAATCAACAACAGACCAATGATTTGTTTTGCGACATCGAGAGTCGCTTGCTCGGCGCCAGCTCAGTGATACTGGAGTATCTGAACAACCTCAAACCCGCATGCTCGGAACTGGGCCAGATCGAGTGGCGCTACCGGCTTTCCGGATTCCTGGAAGGACTTAGCCTGACCGGCCACATAGATAGCCTTTATCTTGAAAGCCTTGCCAGCATACTCTTTGCCCGAGACGTAAAAAGCCGCGAGGTGCGGCCTGGACGGGCCCATGCGTTCAGCATCGACATCATTACTGACCAATCCAAGGTTTACCGCTTTGATGTTCCTTCAACTAATCCACTGGATGCTTACGCGCAGCTCACGAAGAGAACAGCCTATAACGCAATACCTGGTATAGAGGCCATCGAAGTCTATGCCGGATTCAGGAAAGACAGAGCTAAGGAAGCTCAACCTTTACGAGTCTTCGCCAAGAGCGAACTCATTTACAGCAACCCCTGATTCATCTCACAAGGACGTCATTCGCCATGGCACTGACATTAGAAAGGATGCTGTTCGAGAGCATCATTATCAACGACAACATCAAGATCACCGTTACGCGACTGGACAGTTCAAGGGTAAAGCTCTCAATTGATGCCCCACCCGAGGTTGCGATCAACAGGGAAGAAGTTTTCAACAGAATCATCGACCAAAAGCCGCAACCAGAACAGCCGGCCGCCCGGCGCTCCATCGTCAGAAGGCTGTTATCCAGAAAACAGGTCGGCAAGATCTTGCAAGACTAAGCGCCTGGCAAAGTGAGTGGCCGGTCATTCTGGCCAAGCTTGAAGCGATCATTAACACCGTGGATCTATGGATGAAGAGCTGAGCTCCCTCTGGCTCCCTCTGCATAAATAATGATTAGGAGTTGTCTGATTCGTCTTTCCGGCCTTTTGCTAGCTTTGCCTTGGTCAGGGCAGTCGGAGAGCTATGTCTGGCGTCCAGGTATCTCAAGGCCGTTCGTGGATCACGCCAACCGATCCATTCCATTATATCCTTTTGATTTCCATCCTCCTGGTCCATCCAGTTTGCCAAGCCCCGACGCATAGAGTGGCTGGTGTATCGATCCTGAGCAGCCTGGGTATCAACTGTGAACAGCTTCTCTATCAGAGTATTCATCGAATTTGTGTTGATATTTTTTGTCCATACGTTGCCCCAACGGTCTACTTTTGAGAACAACGGCAAAAGCCCATCCGTACTTCGCTCGTCACTGACTCCTTGAAATCGGTCCTCCTTCCATTGCCGGATCGCATAAATCGGGCAGAGATGTTTAGTCGGGTACGCTTCAAAAAGCTTTTTTTGCCCTCTTCCTTCTCTGTCGGTTTTGGACCTTCGAATGGTAACTCGCATCCAAGGTGGGTCTTCATCCCAGAACATTTCCACATCCTTGATGCGCAAATTGACCAATTCAGACGCACGCAATCCGAACCAGAAAGCCGTTAGCAAAAGCGCTCTGTTTCGAGAGAATTTGAGCATTGATTGCCGGTCATTATGTTCCAGTGCGATCTGTCGATTTCGACGCAGCTTTTCCTCAGCGTTCTCTAATATCCTCATGGGTAGGGCATTCGCCTGTTCCTGAGGTTCACCACAAGACACTCTAATGGACCGCATGGTTGCCCGCACGGCATCTGAATTGTTTGGATTATCCCCAAAAGTGCGCTTGTGCCAGCTCCCGAATAGACTGCGTCGCTGCTCAAGCGTGGCGACAGAAAAACCCTTGAGGCTTTTATTTCTCCGCTTGTCCAGCACCGCGCTTTCCGGGCTTTCTTCATAGGAGGGCCTTCTGGCATATTCATTGAGATAAAAAGACAGATCAGTTGGCGTGCAGGGGAGAGGACCTTTCCAAACCTCAACGTAGTGCCGGACAGCCTGTGCAGTGGCTTTTTTAGTGTTCTTCGATTCAGCCGACTGGATAAGCTCCAGAAGCGCTACTTGCGCTTCAACCGGATACTGAGCAAGAACCTTCGAATCGAAAGCCTCGGCATATGTTGGGCGAGTTTGTGTCGTCAGCTTTTTACTGGTCACTTTCTTTTCCACACTTTTTTCTCACGATCGCTTCTATTCGGTCCCTCGGCAGCACCAGGCTCTCAGCTTCTAACTGATATAGATCCCGCAAACCCGACTTAGAAGACAGGTCCATGATGGCAAGTATGTGTGGCCGCAGCTCAGCTTTCACGCTTCCAAGGGAAAGCTCAGCATTCAACGCAGTTGCAGCAATCGCCTCGCTCTGCAGGATGTGCGTTTTGTCCACATACACTTTTGGATCTGCAATTACCTCAAAGGAGAGATTTAGAAGCTCCCAAGGCAGCGATTCCGCCGGAATTTCTATAGAGACTTTCTCCGGCGCCCAGGGGAACAAATGAATAGTGTTGATATCTCTGTCCACCACGTACACCGTTGCAAACCCTATGTCTCTCCAGCTTTCTTCAACAAAAATAAAACCGTTTTGGCTGTTAAAAGCGATGATTTCCCGGAGACGCTCTCTGGCCTCTTTCGCAGATTGAAAATCCACTAATCGCTCTTCAGTCACGAGGCACTCCCGGCACCAATACTTTCACTGCAGAAATCTTCCAATGCCCATAGTGGGTTCTCGCATCAAACAACCGCGTCTTAACCTGATCAACCGAAAGTGACTCAAAACCTGGCTTTGGAGTGACCACAGCGACCTCATCCCATGACTTAGCCGGGGTGTCCCGCCGTTCAGCCGCGAGAAACAAAAGCCTCAGCAGTTCATCACTTTGCTCGCGCGGCATCTTTTCGACCAGCAGCTCTGGCAATCCTATATCTGAGCACCCCACCGTGTAGGCGTAGCCTGGTACATGCCGGACATGGATACCATGATGTTCAATCGCATCCGCCACTGCGTTCTTATGGGCCGCGATTCCATTCTCAAATTTTCCCAGAGCCATCAGTACATCTCCAATCAGTCATTTACGAACACAGTACACTGGAAATCATGGCCGCCAAGGTCTGGTTGCTTTTTAACCAAATACCGCAGGCTATTTGTTTCGAAAACATTGCGGATTGGTGTCTTCAGACCCCATAACTATACTGGCTGGGCCTGATACTTCCTCCAGGCCTGATGTGAAGAAATTGGCCCCGCACGAGCAGACCGTTGAGATTACTCCTGGTCGAGCCTGACGATCTTATTTGCATTTCTTCAGTCTTACCCTCCAGAAAGCCTCAATAAAACGCCCTCTCCCATCATTATACACTCATAAGGTGGGATAATGCCCATTATCGCGCCTTTATTCTTCCTAGTTTTCTTTTGTGTTTCTTTTGTTTCGTTAGTATATAATCAATAAAATGAAACTCAGAAACTGACCAAGACAGCTCGCCGTCCGCGCTTAGTTGTCTAAGTTATTGTTTTTAATAGATAGGAAGGTGCACGTATGGGTAGGCCAGCCAGTATCAGCGAAGCAGACATCATCAGAGCCGTTGAAGAGCTGCAAGAAAGCCGGAAACCAGTAAACCCATACCAGGTCCGCCAAATTCTTGGTAAGGGCTCCACCGCAAAGATTGCTCACTACCTTCACGGGCTGGACATCGACTCCACCTACGAAGACTCAGAGTTCCAGGCAGCTATTGACCTGAACGCTGAGCGATCGGAGTACCTGGCAAAGCTCGTGCGGCCATTGATTTTTCAGCTGGAGGAAGAACAGCAGTCAGCGATTAATGAAGCGAAAGCCAAGTTCGAAACCCAACGGCAAGAACTCGATGAGCTGGCCAGAGGCCTTGAAGAAAAGCTATCCGGTAAACAGTCAGAGGTTGAGACGCTGGAGACCAAACTGGAGAACCTGGAGAGCGAGAGAGACAGTCTCAAGGTCGACAATCAGCAACTCAGAATTGCCGCGGCCGCTAACCACGAGAAGCAAATCGCGTTGCAGGAAAAAATTCATACTCAGGGCGAAGAAATAACTGAACGTAAAAAACAGCTCGAACAAGCCACTTCCGAGAAAGCGGCCCTCGAACACCGTCACGATCAGCAACTATCCCGTTTAAGAGACGAGTTTGACGAACTCAAGGAGGAATTTGCCAGCTACAGGAACAAGGCCGAAGATCAATTTGCTGAGCATAGAACCGAGAAGGCAAGACTTCTGGAGCAAGTTGAAGAGCAGCGTGACATTGCCAACCTGGAAGCAGTTGAGCGTCAGCGCCTTGAACAGGAGTTGTCTCACACCCGGGCGGGTGCAAAGAGCCTTCAGGAGTCTTTGTCCAATCAGAGCTCTATTATTGAGGACTTGGAGAGGCGTCTCACAGATTCAGAATCAACAGCCCGACGCGTTGCAGAGTCCCTCAGCGAATTAAAATCCTCTTTTGAGGATGTGCAGCGGTCGAAGCAGTCGTTAGAGAACGCGAATCAAAGCCTTGCCGCAGAGGTCGAGTTTTTAAAGGACATCTTGAGGAAATTCCAAAGCATCCGAGATGAAATGGATTGGGAGGGAACCAATACCCAGAGAAATGAGGACAATTCTAACGAATCGAAATAACGCCGTGCACGGAGACGGGTGAAGCGCGTCCGCCTTACGCAACTTGTATTGATCAACTAGGATTCGATGTCCGCACGCCTGGCGATTTGGTCACGAATTATTGCGCGGAGATAGTGCTGTGGCGCTGAGGTTTGTTTTGGGTCTGCAAAGTCCCGGGCAAAATCTGTTGTTGCTCCAAGTACAGATAGAATTTCCTCCTGGGTCAGGCTGTGCTGAAGACTACCATCCTCTTCGGAAATCAATCGCATAATTTGATAGAGCAGCTTGTTCTGCGTCTCTTTGCTCTCAAGCTCGAGAGTTTTCAGTTCTTCGCCACTGTCCGCTTCGGGCAGGTAAAACGGATAAATGCCACCGAGTTTCCACCAGGTCTTCAGGTGTTTCTCATCGCACGGAATCCTGTAGTTCTGTTTGAGGGCATCTACGATGAACGCGATTTTCTTGATGGAAGGCGAATATAAAGAAAACCAACCACGGACGGTGCTGTAGCTTAGATCTCCGAAATTTTCCGGATCTTTCTCTCGAAGATATTGATAAAAACCCTGCATCTTTCCTCGCTGCTCTTTGAATCCAATCCGATCCAACAGATGGGATAGACGCGAGCCGGGGGAATCGAAGCTCTGAACTTCGTCCTGTTGCATAGCTACCATTTTTGCGACGCTGATCTCGCCGTCTCCGGCCAAGTAGAGTGAGTTAGATCGACAAACGTTTATTGTCTCTTGTTCCATCACTTGCAAGATACGCCGGAATATAACAAGCGTCCACGACGGACACCACTTTACGAGTGTTGTTCTCTATGATCAGGCAGCAACAGCAGCTCGTTAGACTCCAGTCAGTCGAAGGAAATTGTCATCTATTTTCCATGATAATAGCAGTTGGGACGTGGGGTATCAGGTTCTCAGCTTCGCTAAGCGGATGGGTTCAGAGATGAATTTTTATTACTGGGTTGGCATTGAAGTTGTTCAATGATGGGAAGCAGTCGCGGTTTAGCAGGTAAACGCGAAGCTCACTCCGTGACCGGACGCCCTCAACGCTGACCGAGACGATGTTCTTTCCGTTCATGCCTTTTTGGTGAATATCGAGGGCTTCAATTTCTTTCTGAAGCAGTGTGAAAACTCGTTTGTCCCCTGCCCTTCGCTCGTAGATCTGCTTTTTAAGGCGATTTTTATCAAGGAAATCATTGAAGATTGCTGGTGTCACAAGAGCAATGTGATTCTCAAGCACATGGACAGGCGCCTTGGGTTCATTCACGCGAATACGTTTGGTCGCAATGCCGCGAAGTAACCAGGAGATAAAGTCATTTTGACGGAGCACTTCTTCCTGGATCTGTCGGCGAGTTTTCCATTTGTCGGCAGCATCATTCGATGTAAGCCCTATTTCTGGGACCAACTTGCCCTCATCATTATTGGTAGTACTTTTGGATTTCGGATCAACCGTTTCGTTCCGGGATTTTGTTACCTGCCCTTCCCTACTTCCATCTGGTTTGCAGGTTTTCGTGGGCTTTTTAGGGACGGTGGTTGGTTCAGGGCATGGCAGAGAGACAGCTGACTCCAAGCTTGTATCGGCGGCGACTTGCGATTCTATGGCCTCTTTTACCTGCGGCTGATCTTCAGCCAAAGGATTTCCCTTTCGGTCTATCGGAGTCACGGTGCCATCAAACAAATCCGGTTGTGACGTTGGCCAGATGATCTCATTTTTAAAGCACAGAAAGGTCAACTTTTGACGCCAGTTTTTAGCGGGGTCATCTATCTCTGCATACCAGACGCTATCACCTTCTGGTGTCGCCACGATGCATTCATGATCTTTGAGGATCCCAAAGATAGTCACGACTGATTTTGGTATACCACTGTGGCCCTCGTTGAGCAGCTGGGCCCGGACTGCTTCTATTGTTGCCTTCGAAACAACCCAGGTACACTTATCGGTGACCCAGAGTGCCGCGCCAGGCTTATTTCGGATCAGGTCCCCATCGGCCACCAGTTTTCTTAACGAAACAACCAATTTTTCGTGCAAAGGTACTGCCAATGAGTGGTCCGCTTTCTTGCCTGTATTTGCTCCGAGATTCTTTGACACACTTGCGCCATCGGCTGTTCTCACAATTTCAGATATTACGTGACCACCAAAGGTTGAATGCGACACTGTACTGAACAGTTGGGAGACCAGTTCCATATCTGAAAACAGCCATTTGGTCGCTTCCGGTGTCAGCAATCTCGGCAACAATGACATTCCTGACTTTTCGTGGAGCGTCTTTGCGAGGCGGGTATTTTCTATTTTCTTGCGAAATCGATATTGATATTCAACGCCGGCCGGCAGATTTCCATACCAAGGGAACCACTGTTGGAACGTCGAGTTAGGGGCTCTGTAAACAACCTCTAAATCGGTAACGATCTTGCCTAAATCATGAGCTAAAATCGCGATGAAGGCTCCGAATCTCCAGCGATCTGCACCAGGACCAATGTTCTCAGGTTCAGCGTTTGGAGGCAGGATATATCCATGAGAAATTCTGACCCCTGCATGCAAAGCTTCCAGGGTGTGGTCAATCAAGCCACCCTGCTCCGAATGATGATGAATCTCGGACGCGGGCAGGTTCTGAGCTAGTTCTGCGAACTGTTGAATGGCATAAAGATAATGTCTGTTCCACACAACTTCGGTTGCTGAAACTAATCGTTTGATCTTTGAGATCAATGATTGTCGGGATGGTGTGTTTAAAAGGTCTGCACCACTTAGAGCAACTGGGTGCATCGGTCTGAGAGTGGGCACTCCTGTGTCCCGGGTGGGCTCGTTTTTCTTCAGAAATCTGCCAATCACGTCGGGCTCCTCAATCAAAGCCCAGACGATAGCTCAAAGGAATTGCCAACAGATTATTCAAAAGGTCAGTGCTCAGTGACCGTTTAAACACTGCGAAAAGGAGTTTGGTTGGACAAAATGCCAATAACTTCCACTTACCTTTTAAAGGCTAATCTACCGGTGACCGTTCAACAGCCAAAGCTTGTGCCATTTACTCTGCGCCTTAAAGAAGATGATCACACGCTGATGAAATTGCTTGCGGCCATCGATGACACCATTGAATTTCAATACGAGTTGCTAGACGCCGCAGTTGCCTGGGCTCATGCAAATAGAATGACGTTGCATCCGGTTGCGGTACAAAAGGGTGGTGTCAAAAAATCATTCTATGTCTGCAACTCTGCATCATTGCTTGCTGACCTTGAACGATCCTGGAATTGCAATCCGACGCGTGCAGTCCATACCGCCCTATTCCACTATCTTCGTTATCAGTCTCAGGAACGAAATTTACTACCTGCCACTGCTGGGTAACACCCCGTACTGAACCCCCTCGTATTGGTTTTTCTTTATCAAGAGCGGTCACATTTCACAGCTTTCCACACACTGTCTGGTTGGCAATTTCAAAGTGAGTTAGATCCTGGACAGAAGGTTGATTATAAAAGCGGTGAGATCGTTGAAGGTCGCACACATTCTAAATATAGTTGTTTGGTCTGATGTTTGTTGTCGAGCGCTGGATTGAGGAATGGCGGTTGTTTTCATTTCAGTTTAAAAAAATGCAGCTTGTTGCGCGCTGGCGTTCTCGCCAGTGCATTTCCTCTCTAATGAAAAATTGCAGCAGGCAATTTCTGATTATTATTTTTAAAGACGGATTAAAAACGGGGTGATAACGGTAGGTTTCATGGGTTAATTAGCTTTGAAACCTTTACTGGTAGGGATGGAGGTCTTGTGAGTAATCCGATTAACCACGCTCATACGGTCCGATTAACCAAGCTGAAATAATCCCATAAACCGCATCCAAATAATCCCATAAACCACATATCCCCATTTCCTCCACAGGATACTAACAGGTTATCCAAAGAATTATCCACAGAATCAGTGGTTTATGACGTCTTTATCCGATAAACCTCAGTAAAAATACAGCCCATTTCATCCTCTATCCCATTAACCTTAGTAAAAGATCCTACAAACCCCACTAATGTGAAATTCTCCATAACACAGTTTTGTTGACTATGTCGGTGATTAGTAACCGCTCGCGCTAGCGACTAGTGATTCAGTGTCCGTTCAAGTGCCCTGGCCTCTCTTGGCGTTCCCTGCCCTGCCCTGCCCTGCACCGCCCTGCCCTGCCCTTCCCTCTTGGCCCGCTGGTGTTCCGCGTCCCAGCTGATCATTCACTAAAAAATGGCAAACGTTGGTGAACATAATTATTGGTGTGGTTTAAGGGATGTTTTGGAGTCCTTGGCGTATACGCTCAAGCAAATTTCACTTGGCTGTCGTGTAAAAAAGATTATAAAACAGTGCCATAAAGCTGTTTGTTGGATTTTTAGACGTTCCTGGATAGCAGTCTGACAGATGCGACTCCCCTCCCCTTCTTTGCATCCCAAGATCGTAGCAAGACGTTGTATTTAGCTATTTCTCTGACGCTTTAGAGGTCGATGAGCCTTTTGCTGTCCAACTATGTCAATTCTTTGTTCAAAAAAGGCTTTTATTGATAATGTTTCCCGGGGAGCTGATAAAAATTGGTGTGGTTTGGGGGATTTTTTGGAGGGCAGAAAACTTTTTGGTGGGGTTTTAGGGATAAAATTCTGGCCAGACCTTAAAAAGGTATCTGTGATGACTTGCTTTCACTATTGTCATGCTCGTTGTCTTGCGATTGGCCTTCGTCTGACATCAGTGCACGACCTTCAGCTTTAGCCGTGATTTGGTTGAACACCTTCTGGGCAGCAGCTTGCTGTTTTGCAAATGAGTTGCTCGCATGCAATGTGAACAACCAATCGTAGATCTTCCCTTTATTTTTCTTAGGCTCCGCTTCGTACTTTTCTATGATGTCGCGCTCTACCAGCTCGTTGAGTGCTTCAATGATGATCTCCTTATCTTTAGCGAGCCGGTTTGCCGGATCCTTCCATGCGGCAATGAGCGTTGTAAGCAATATGTTGTATGGGCGACCTGGTCCGGCTTGAATCCAGCTGCAGCATAGCCGATCGTAAAACAAACGCGCGCGCTGACTCTGGAATTCAAATAGTTTGCTGTATTTCGATCTGCGATATTTAGTGTTGGTGATGAGATCCGTAACGAGCGGATGAAAACAGACGAACGCTTGGGCATCGCCTTTCTTCGGGGCGTCAGCGAAAAATAGAACTGGGAAAAAGTTGGCGTTGGCGAGTGTGCTTCCATCTTCTGATACGAAACTCAGCCCTGCTTTGGAGAGAATTTCGAGCCCTTCCCTGATCTCGACGTAGTTATAGCTCTTCCCTTGCCTCTCCAACTCCTGGTGAATTTCGTACAGGGAAAACTGCAGTCCGATCAGATGAAATTTTTTCTTTTTGTTTGGCAGCTGGGTCTCGTAGGTTTCAGCTCTTCTTTCGGTGGCGAGTTTTCGTAGTACATCTTCAATCGCTTGTTCACGAGTTCCGGGAAATGCGAAGACACTTTCTTTCTCGCCATTCTTGCCGATGCGTTCAATGTTGGCGGCTGTGATTGTTGCTGTAATTTCGGCGTTACCGTGAATGATCTTTCGCTGGAATTTTGCATCTGCCGCCGACGTAACGCCTGTGAGGATTTTGCTGCGTCTGTCATAGATGTATTTCCCGATAACGTCATACAGCGAGAGCGTGTGAGTAAAATCCCGGTCGATAAGGGGGTCGAGGCCAAACAAGTCCAGTGCGAGCTGGACGTCATTTTGAACCTTGTTAGCATTCATTGCCATTTTGCCCTTCCAATCATCCTGCCGGGATGGTCGCAATATTTTTTTTGGTATCGGCGCTATCTGTCGTTAGATGTTTCGTATCCAGCTGGCCAAAACTCGTCGTGTTTTCACCAATCGACCAAAAGTACCATCCTTTGAAATGAAAATAGCTTTTTCTGGCGCAATTGGTAACATTACCAGTGATTATCCTAGCAATCGTACCGTTGTCAACTGGCAAATTTGAAGGAATTACAATGTCCATCAACGATGATTCACGCTTTGACAAGTTAAAGGCGGCAATTTCTAAGATGCATAAAGTGGTCAAGCGCGGTTTTAGCGTTATGGACCAGATGCCTGAGCTTGTTAAGGACGCACAAAAAGATAAGTACGATCCCGAGTGGGTTGAAACCTCTGAGGTAGACTCCCGGATTCAGCAACGTCGATACGGCACTACTCAAGCAGCAGAGATGGTCGGCATCAGTGTAGGCACGTTGTATGCGGCTGAGCAAGACGGCCGACTCCCTCCTCCCGAGTATCGTACCGATACAGCAAAAAAGGTTCGTGCTGGCTACACAGTAAACCATATCAACCACATGCAGAGAGTTCTTGGGACGTCACCATCGAAGCCTGAAAATTTGCCGGCGGCAATATGCGGGGTTCTAAATTTGAAAGGTGGCAGCCACAAAACCACAACTTGTCACCTGTTTTCACAATACCTGGCCATGCGTGGTTATAAGTGTCTGGTTCTTGATACTGATCCTCAAGGTTCGCTGTCTTTCTATTTTGGCAAACGTCCGGATTACGACATTAAGTATGAGAACACCTTTGCGCCATTTATTCTTGAGGATGATGCTGCTCTTCGGGAGGTGGGACATCCAAGGGGGGCCTCCAAGAACTTAAGATACGCTATCCAAAAAACATACTGGGACAACATTGATATTATTCCGTCATGTTTGGAGAACCTGGCGATTGACCTGCTGCTTCCTCAGTTGATGGAAGCCAGTCGTAAGCCCAAAATTGAATTCATCGCCAAGCTAAGAGAAGGCTTACGTGAAGTCGGTAAAGATTATGACTTTATAATTATCGATGGTACGCCTTCACTTAACATGACCACGTTGAATGTCGTCAGTGCCTGTGACGTCGTCTTTGTTCCAACCCCGGCCGCCTTGTTGGATTTCGCGTCGACATTACAGTTTTCGAAGCTGATTTCGGATACTGCCCGTTCGTACATTGATATGGGTGTGGCACCTCACCTGCCAGATCTTCGTTACTTCATAACGAAGTTCAGTGGATCATCTTATGCCCAATTCTTTGGCCAGATCATCAGGAAGGTATTCACTGTTGAGCGTGGTGATGTTCTGACTGCTGAAGCACACGCATCAGATGAAATTGGAAAAGCTAATGCATCCACATACTCGATTTACGAAAAAAACCCCTCAGATGCTGACAACCGGAAGAAGCTAAAATCCACGATTGAAATGTACGATCGTCTTTTTGCAGAAATGCACGACGCCCTTACTGAGACAGTTTTTGGCGATGCGATGAGAGGTTCACACCTGGATAAAATCGATGAAATTGTTGCCAAGGCAGGTGAAGCAAGGAAAGAAATTCGTGATGCCGGACACGCGGAATAGGAGGTGAAAAATGGCTAACAAAGATAAATACGGTGCTTCAAAGCTATCGATTCTTGACGACGAATCTGAGATGCCAGATCCAGTCGATGAGAGTTACTTTGAGGGTTCAAGAAGTCCGGCATTGAATTCCTTTAGTAATAAGTCGGTCCGGAAGAAAACCTATACCGATGAACTTGAGGAGCAGGTTGCACATCTTGAAAGTGAGTACGAGTCAGTCAACGAGAAATTGAAGGCCGCTCTTGCTGGTGCTTCAACAACAGGTAGCTCAGTTGTTCTCGATATGCCGGTCAGCAAGGAGAGTGTCAGCTTTGAGCTTCAGGACATTGATCCTTCACTCATCGATGTATCGCCTGAAAATGAGCGGAAGCAGGAATTCCTTGATGAGATTTCTTTGTCGGATATTTTACCGACAATTCGCTCTGGTGGTGGCAATCAGTACCCTGGGATGGTGCGTCCGAAACCAGATGGACGGTTTGAGCTACTTTATGGGTCGCGACGTAGGGCTGCATGTCGTATTGCCGGCGTCAACTTCAAAACATTTGTGGGCGATGTTCCCAACGTAGATGTTAGAGCTTTGAGTCTGCTTGAGAATGACAGCAAGGATGTATCTTTCTTTGAAAAGGCTCAGGCTTATGAGCGTTTGATTGAACTTGGTGAATACAGGAGCTGGAATGAACTGAGTAAGGCCAAAGGGTTTTCTCAGTCGACTTCTTCACGTTACAAATTGCTTTGCGAACTTGAAGAGATCTTTGTTCGAATTCTGCCGGCGCCAAGTGATATGGCTCAAAGCTACGGCGAGATCATTTCGAAACTCAAGAAGAAAAACCCTGAGAAGCTTTTTGCTAGGGCGGAGCAACTTCTTGAGGATCGCAAAGAATCGCTGAAAGAGGGTCGCGAATTACTTAACTATGATCAGGTAGTTGCTGCTCTCAAAAGCGCGGTCAGGGCTCCATCAACACCCACTTCGTCAATTCCGCCAAAAGTTTATGCAAGCAAAGATGGAAAAAGGGTTCTGAAGCGAACTGTTTCAGCTGACGGTGTTTGCAAAATTCAAATTGAGGGTCTTTCAGAATCTGATATCGAAGCCGCCGTCGAACTTCTTAATAAGAAATTTAAGATGAATGAATCATGATAATCTCTGGTTGATAGGCGAGGGCGGCATGCTGCTGCCCCTTTCCTATTGGCAGAGGTGTTGACTCGATTTTACCCGTCGCGGGTAACCTCTCAGAATTCAGATTTACCCGTTGCGGGTAACCTCCCAGAAACCAGACTTACCCGTGGCGGGTAACTTCCCAGAAACCAGACTTACCCGTGGCGGGTAACCTCCCAGAAACCAGACTTACCCGTGGCGGG
>NZGD01000189.1 GCA_002690925.1 Rhodopirellula sp. | reverse complement strand
CGAGTCAGACTTTCATCGCCCCACGGAGGTGCTGGCATGATAACTTTGCCATCGTTCAACCAGTCGAACTTCAGACCGTCGTAGCTGTAGGCAAAGTAAACCCCCGTTTCACCGTTACCCAAAAAGTATGGCAACAGGAACAACTCGTCTTTTTTTTCCTCAGCGGATAACGGTACTGTCGACAAAAACAGAGCGAACAGTAAACAGCCCAGCAGCAACACGAATCGCGCGTGCATGAACTCGTGGGGAACATGTACTGGATCCTGCTGGCATGAAAACACATGCGATGCCACGCCAACGTGGTCATTTGATCGCAAGGATTGCTCGCGGCGTTTCAACATGACCATGGCTTATTGCTATCCTGGATTGAGCGAACTGTATCAGTTTGAATGTCCCGCCACTGCGTAACATCCGTCACATGGTTTTCTCGCCGATGATGACTTCGGCAAACCTTGAACATGATACACGTTCTAAGCGGCTAAGCCCCCGCCGGAAAACCAACAGCCAAGATCGACAAGCGACCATTGTCAATGGCGATCAAAATTGCCGTAGAAATGGTTTTCGTGGTGACGCAAACGCCACAATCTGTCTTCACAGCGCAATAGACGAGAAACAGGAGGTCATCAGCATGCCCCCGCAACAGTCGAGCCCCAGGTTCCCTTCCCCTATTTCAACTCGCGTTATACACGCGAAACCGCGAATCTTGCAGGTGATAAACCATGCTGGACAGGTAAAAGCATTTTCGCCACCGTGCTCGCCCCCCTTTGCGAGCACAAGAACTCAGGGATGGATGATTAATCTCTCCGTTAAAAACTCGAGAGCATTTTCTTCACACCTCCTGCGAGACTAATCCATGGGCCATTTCTTCATTAAACGGGGCAACAACCTGCATGGACTTATTCAGAAAGCCAAATTCAATCCGTAGTCGATACCGGCAAGTTAAAAGCTTCAGATTTCATTTCCGAAACATGGAATGGGCCCTGGCAAAGCATCGATCAATTCCACGTCCCCAAAGTTGATGAAGAAGCGATCGCTGGCGATGGCAAGATCCGTCGCGTCATGGACTCCATACGTGCTGACCTTGAGAAGCGTAGACAGGTCCCAACTGAGGCTGGACCTATCGAACGGGCTGGCACAGATTGGATCAGGAAGGGCGTGGAGTTGTATCTGGACGAAGGTCACGCTGCCTGCTTCATGTACTCGGTTATGGAAACTGATCTGCCAGCACTTAGACCTTCTGACAAACTTGGACTGAACAGGATGATGTTAGCCACTGTGATCGAAGAGGCGTGCAACCACATTAACGGGACCGACGAGGTGTGTTGAAAAAGTGATGATACATGCGGTCACTTTTCGGGCGGGCAGTGGAGCGTTTCCATTGCCCGCTTTTTACGATGTGTAATAGTAGCAATACCCCCAAGATAGCAAGCCACCGATTATCGCCACTATGAGCAAGTCAATCAGGTCTTTTGGGCCCAACTGTTTCCTTCGTCCGCTCCTTCTTCCGTATCTACTTGCTTGTTCACCTGCTGTGGGTCCCCCTTCAAAAGTCATTTGTCTGTGTCCTTATTCCTTGAGATGGCTACTTTCCGCTGTCGATCTTCTTCAACAATTCAGTCGCCCGTTTCTGCCCTTGCGATAATTGGTCGGGCGTGAGTTCGCTGGCAGTTAAGTCTCGGTTGTTAGCAGCGTCTGCGTCACCGCCAACGGCGGCAATAAACCACCATGCGTACGCTTCAATTGAGTCCTGTGGCACGCCTTCGCCCAAGGCGTACATCGCACCTAGGTTGTGCTGAGCCTCCGCAAACCCCTGATCAGCCGCCAAGCGGTACCACTTCATCGCTTCCGCATAGTCCTGTGGCACGCCGTGGCCGTGGTAGTACATCGCACCTAGGTTGGACTGAGCATCCGCAAGCCCCTGATCAGCCGCCAAGCGATACCACTTCACCGCTTCCGGATAGTCCTGTGGCCCGCCTTCGCCCAAGGCGTACATCGTACCTAGGTTGGACTGAGCCACCGCAAGCCCCTGATCAGCCGCCAAACGGTAACACTTCAACGCTTCCGCATGGTCCTGTGGCACGCCTTCGCCGGTGTCGTACATCACACCTAGTTTGTACTGGGCCACCGCATCGCCACGCGCTGCGGCTTTTATCGTCGCTTTGAAGTCGGCAGGCTGCCCCCGATCACATCCGCAGATCGCAAGAACCGCAACACAAACAACAGCAGATTGACAAAGACTCACGTTCGCCCCAGTGGTTAAAGGTTTTCAGGCCAGCAACAAGGATAAAGCAAAACGCCGCCGCTCGGGCCAGAGCGACGGGGCGGGGCTGTAGTGCTTTCTGCTACTTCCCGCTGCCGATCTTTTCAAACAATTCGGTCCCGCGTCGTTGTGCTTGCGATAATTGCTCGGGCGTGAGTTTGCTGGCTGCAAAATCGCGGCTGTTTTCAGCGTTTGGATGCCCGCTAGCGGCGGCAACACAAGACCAAACGTACGCTTCCGCAAAATCCTGTGGCACGCCGTGGCCGTGGTAGTACATACGCCCTAGCTGACTCTGTCCGAATGCATGCCCCTGATCAGCCGCCAGACGGTACCACTTCATGGCTTCCGCATAGTCCCGTGGCACGCCTTGGCCGCAGTAATACAAACTGCCTAGTGAGTATGAGGAATCGACATGCCCCTGATCAGCCGCCAGACGGTACCACTTCATAGCTTCCGCATAATCCTGTGGCACGTGGAAGCCCAAGCCGTACATCAGACCTAGGTTGTACTGAGCCTCCGCAAGCCCCTGATGAGCCGCCAAGCGGTACCACTTCACCGCTTCCGGATAGTCCCGTGGCACGCGTCTGTCGTACATCGCACCTAGTTTGCACTGGGCCACCGCATCGCCACGCTCTGCGGCTTTTTTCGTCGCAGCGAAGTCGGCAGGTGGCCAGTGATCACATCCACAAATCACAACAACGAGCAAACAAGCAGCAGCAGACTTAAAAGGATTCACCCTCGCCCCAGTCGTTGAAGGATGTACCGATACGATTCGATCCGCAACGTAGCATAGGCTATCCACCAAAAAGGCTACGGAAAAACATAGCGATCAGATCGGAGAACCAATCTCTGAAACTGATGGGGGCGACATTGAAGTACCAATAAAAATACAGAGTACGATAGATAAAATAGAAGGAGGGCAGCATGAAAAATCCTCGCGTAACGGGTTCGTATAAGTATAAGTATTTGCACGGATGGCAAGCTGGTCCGATGGTGCCGCCCTCGCATAACGCTATTCACATCGCAAAATGTGCTACCATAACAAAGGGTTCCAGTGGTCGTCTTGCTGGCGGCCCTTTGTGCCCTTGTGACATGAAGGGTTTTTTCGTGGCTGGCTGACGCTCCATAACCCCCAAATAATGGCAAAAAAACCCGCAAAAGAACGGCTACATTCTCAAGCGGGCTTCTCGACATTGCTGCCGAAGATCGTAGCGGCTTCAGGCTTAGGAGCCTTGCCTTGTTTGGTTCGTGATATGTTTTTGCTTTGGCGTATTCTGAAAGCGGGGTACAAACTGGGGTACGCTAACGCAAAAAACCCCTGAAACATTACGTTCCAGAGGCTTTAAGGCTACCCCGCAAGGACTCGAACCTTGAATGGCTGGACCAAAACCAGCTGTGTTGCCGATTACACCACGGGGTAGTGTTCGGAGCGGAAGTTTAGCAACTCAATGCTGTTCCCTAAAGAGGACATTCCCCTCTCTTTCCCTGTTCGGGAAATTTTTTTACCAGCCGCAAGATAGTGGCCGTTAAGCGATTACCCGAACCTGCGATGGTACTTTTCAGGCTTTTTTCGACTGAACCGAGAACGCCAACCTCTGTAATTCGCTTGCGAGGTCGACATTGACCACCGCCACATCGCCACCAAGGCTCAACGTCGTTGGCGCAAAATTTAGAATCCCCTTGATTTCGCACGCCACCAAAGTGGCTGCAATTTCTGCTGCATGCTCTGCAGGCAGTGCCAGAATCGCTAACTCAGCCGGCTCTCCTGCCAAAACAGCGGCCAACTCATCTGCATTCAAAACCTCGATCCCACCGATTTTGCTCCCTACCAATTTTGGATCATTATCAAATGCTGCCTTCAAATTGAAACCGAGTCGATCAAAACCGCGGTAACGCAACAAGGCGTGCCCCAAAGAGCCTACTCCCACCAAAATGACGTTCCATTGCACTCCGGAACCAAGTACCCGCCCAATCCGATCAACCAGCACACCGATGTCATACCCAACCCCACGGCGACCTATCGTCCCCAGCGCACTCAAGTCCCTCCGCACGACGGCTGGAGAAACATTCACCAATCGCCCTAACGCCTGACTATTTAAAGACGCCTCGCCCTCATCCAACAAACGCCTCAATTCACGGTAGTAAAGACTCAATCGTCCCACTGCAGGCTGCGGAAGACGCTGAGGCCCCGCCCCCTGCTGCGTCTCTTCACCGCCAGTCTCTTCCCTTCCAGCGTTGCCCATACCAACACTGTCACGACTCGGATTGTTGCGACCCGGATTGTTGCGACCCGTTGCTTCTGGTCTCACCTCCGGGCCTTCCCCCGCTTCTGCGTTCACTGACATTTCTCCTCAACGTTCCCACTAACCTCGATCACCACACGTCTGCTTGCGTTGACACGCACAACATCAAAACGAGGCCAAATCCGGACGATTCAACGTTTAGTTATTCATCACAAAACCATTCTTCTCGCGGTATTTGATCCGCTCGGCACCAGCTCACTCCACGACAACACAGATCCGATCGATACAGCGGAACCTCAACTGGGTTTCCAATCCCACCACCGGTGGGCGGCCCGAACTCTGCTCGCAACCAGCCAGCTTCACTTCACTCAATCAACTCAACTCAATTCACTCGCGACCACATCTGCTTCATGCAAGCTCCCCTTTGATCAGGCTACATCAACCAATTCTCAGGACGAACCAGCCGAACAGCTTCCGTACACATGACTTTCGCTCGTACTGATTATAACGAGTTGCCTTGTTAGTCTGCCGCAAAATGACCGACAAGATCGGCGCGACCCAAATCCCCGTCGCTCACTTTCTCTGGCTCGCGAAGCCCCCCCCGGTCCATCAGTCTGTATGTCTTCCTACGTGTTAGTATGTCAACGGTGCGTCGTCGTTTGTATTCAGGCACCGTGAACCTTGTTCACACTGAAAACGGAACTCCCCAACGCCATACCAAGACGACGCGTGTATCTGCCACAATGCAAGTACCGCCAAAATGCAAGAACTGGCACAATGCAAGAATCGGCACCTACAACCGTTGGTCTTTTCAACTCGCCCGGGCACTACCTCATTCATCATGTCATATTTCAAAGTCTCCTGCCCTGGTTGTAACAAGTCGTTAAAAGTCCCAGAGAATCTAGCCGGCAAGAGCCGAGCTTGCCCCTATTGCCGTGGCACGGTTCGAATTCCTGACACACAGCCTCAGGAGCCGCAGGCGGATTTTCCAAATATACAGATCAGCTCTGGGGCAACCAAAACGAAAAAGTCGCTCCCAAAAAGTAACAAAGCTGACAAGACAACACCCGCTACGGTGGCCTCCAGTTCAGCCAAAACACCCCCCTTGCAGCCTGTCACTCGCAAACGTCGGCAACGAAGCTGGTTTAGTTCCAGCAGTGAATCCGCCAGCAGCGATGTAAGCCTATTACTAAGCGGCTTGATGGCCGCCGGCATGACATTTCTCTGGTATGGAGCTACGTATCCAATTCGCGACAACAATTTTGGCGCTCTTTTCTGGGAACGTGGGCCGGTGCCCTTCCCGACCACCTTTTTGATGTTCTGGGCCCTGTCAATTTTGGTTTTGAAGTGGTTGCGTCTCAAGCAGCAAAAAGAAACGATGCTGCTGGATGTTCTTCCTACGGAAATATCAAAGGAGATCACGGTTAGCTCTCTGGATGATTTCATCGCGCACATTAACGAGCTTCCGGGTGCAAGCAGTGACAGCTTCCTGATAAATCGCGTGGTACGTGGCATCGAGCATTTCCGGGTCCGTAAGAGTGCTGCAGAAACGGTCACGATGATGGAATCCCAATCAGCCATCGATGCAAATAACGTCGCAGGAAGTTACACCATTCTCAAGGTATTCATCTGGTCGCTACCTATCTTGGGTTTCATCGGGACGGTGATGGGTGTCAGCACGGCAGTTGCCAGTCTGGCAAACAGTCTCAGCGGCGGCGGCAGCATGGAGGCCATGAAATCTGCACTCCAGGAGGTGTTTGGAGGCTTAGGAACAGCGTTTGACACAACGCTGCTCGCCTTGATCATGAGCATGCTTGTGAAAATCCCGGCCTCAGCATTACAAAAAAATGAAGAAGATTTGATCACCAGCGTTGATGAATATTGCAACGAGAATCTGCTCAGGCGACTCAACGATGGCCGGGATGGCGGTACTATCCGCGGTGCTGCTGGCAGCGAAGATATTGCTATTTTTCGAGAAGCGGTCGAACAGGCACTTGGAACGCAGCACGCCGAAATGGAACGATGGCTGGAGAAGCTTGACGCCATCGGAGGTCGATTGACCCAACAGGTCTCCAAGGGCTGGGACCATGTCAACGATCGAATCGAACAGCAGCAACAGGAACATGTTGCTACGCTCCACAAACAGCAACTAGACCAACAGGGTCGACTGCAGGCGCAACTTGATCAAATGGCAAATGCAGCCGATAAGATTCAGAATTCACTCACGAATTTGGCAAACCAAACAGAAGCGATGCAGTCCAAAGTCAGTGCAACCTACGCCCGGACAGGTGACAGTCTCGAAAGCCATCTCACCGGGGTGGAGTCTGGACTCACCAGCCTTAGCAACGTTCTGACACAACTGGGTGAACAACAAATCGTCGTACAACAAATCCAGCAGGAACCGACCAAAACAACCTGGTTTGGTGGGTCAAAGCGTCGCAACCATGGAAAAGGGAGGCCTTGACCATGCCACGTAGACCACGCAACACCGACGACGACATCTCTCTGTTCCCTTTTCTCAGTATCATTGCCTGTGTGATTGGGGTGCTGACCATGATGATCGCCACGCTCGCCCTGGCGCAAACCGATACACCGGACGTGGCACAGATCGAAAACTTCGAACAGGACAAGAAAACTCTTGATCGCACCAAGTCCCGGATCGAACAGATAAAACTGGAAATATCCGACTCTTTGAAATTGCGCGAACAACAACAACAAAATGCAGCCAACCAAGCTGAGATTGCTCAAATGCTGGCTGAACTCCAATCCATCGAGAAAGAATTAGCTGAACAAAAGAAGATCCAGATTGTCATTCCAAAGGTAGACCCCAAAGCAAGGGAAACCGCCAACGAAATGCATGCCCAACACGCGGAACTCGAAGAACAAATTGCACAACTTGAGCAAGACCTCAAGGATCGTAAAGACAGAAGTGAAGCCAACGTCACTGTCCTTCCACAGGGTTCAGGCCTGAACTTCAATCCCCATTTCGTTGAGTGTGCAATGGACTCGTTTGTCATGCACAATCAATCACCGCCGAAACGGATCAGGACAGCAAACGCTATCAAGGCGAGAGAATTCATCGAACTTATGGAAGTGGCAGCCAACGGCAAAAACGATTCCATCGTCTTTCTAGTTCGAAGCGATGGGCTGGTGACTTTCCGCACCCTCAAAGGATTGTGTGATAAACGCAGCATTCGCAATGGTAAATTGCCGGTAGTCGGTCAGGGCCGAATCGATCTCTCTGCGTTTACCAGCAAAAAGAAATAACACCCGATTCCGGTAGCACCAGTCACATGAAACCCACTCGCGGCACAGACGAAGATGACGGTGGACTCGATTCACTGCTTGATACGATGACCAATGTCGTCGGCATTCTGGTTCTCGTGTTGATCGTGACTCAAATGAGTGTCGCTGACGTGGTTACACGCATTACCACCGAGCATCAGCTTGATGAAGAGGCCGTTGAGGAACTCAATCAACAATTAGAAGTGGAACGCAAGGAATTGCGTGACTTGGAAAAACTTCTTGTGAACCCACTTGAAATTGACGAAGAAAAACTCCGCCAAGAATTACAGCTAAACAAGGAACTGCTCGCTAGAAAAAAAGCACTACTCGCCCAACGCGTGAAGGAAAAAAATGAGTTTGCTCTCAAGATCACCAATGACGAAGCGATAGCGGCAAGCAACAGCAAACTAATTGCTGACACAGAGGCTAAAAGAAAAGAACTGGAAATGCTCATCAGCACCTCCCTCGAGAAGAAAGCACAGCTCGCCGCACAGCTGGATAAAACGCCAAGAGTCAAAGCCCCGACTGACATAGAAATCAGCATCCCCAACCCTCGCCCCGCGCCGCCAGGCAGCAAACAGTTGACAATCATATGTAGCGCGAACCGACTATATCCCGTCAATATTGATGCCTTCAGGAAAGACGCGGAACTCAAAGCAAAATCAATCATCACCCGCTTCAACCTGAAACGTGATCCTGCCAAAGGCATTGACCCTGCAAAGTTCAAACAACATTACGAGAAGCTTCAACAGCAAGATGAGTTTTTCGATGTGGAATACTATGTACAAGGTGACCGCTGGCCCCGCTTTCGACTGATACCGCGGGAAAACAAGGGTGGCTATGGGAAAGAGCTTATCAATCCGCGATCGCGTCTAAGACGTTGGTTCAGTACAGTCGACTTCAGCAAGTACTACGCTCGCTTTTATGTATTGCCAGACAGTTTCGATGCCTATGTGATAGCACGAAGATTTTTCTCCCAGAAAAACATTCTCGCGGGCTGGGAGCCTCAAAACGCAACTTGGAACCTGACGTCACATGTTCCAGGTGGAATCGAACTCGGCCCCCCAAGACCTAAGCCCCCCCCACCGCCGCCCGGAACGCTTCCTGCGGCCAAGCCCAAGCCTGCCAACTTGATCGATTGAGTTCACTTGGAACATTTTACCTGCCGCCCCATCACGCAATATTGCATGAAAGGCCAGGCATCTCGTAATTGGTGATGTTTGGAATGTGAGCCTGGCATCTTGTCGGCGACCTCATCTGTTCAACTGATTCATTCGCAGCGGCTTGGGGTTCTGAATTTTTCCGGGTGGCCGCTGACCTGTTCCGGGAAGCCCCCGGTCTCCCAAATCACGGCGTGCGGCCTCTGCTATCTGCGATAACCGTGCGACCACTCTCGGGTGAGACGCAGCAACGTCCTCACTGCATTTGATATCCGTCACCACGTTGAACAGCAAAGGTAACGTGCCGTCCTTGCCTTTTCCTGTCCCACGTCTGAAATGGGGATGCTTGGTAAATTCTTTGAGTGGCACAAACAATTTCCACGGTCCACTACGGACGGCCTGAAGTTGATCACGCTCGTAATAATAGAAGGCTTGATAAGGGCTGGCGACATGTTCATCGCCCACAAGTAGCGAGGAGATATCATGCCCATCAATTTTTTGATCCGTTGACGGCTCTGCACCACTCAACTTGGCAAACGTGGGCAATAGATCCATAGTGGTTGCCAGCTCTTGACAAACCGTACCAGGCGAAATGTGAGTGGGCCACCACATGATAGTGGGAACGCGAAATGCCCCCTCACTGGTGGTATAGCCCCGACCGTGTAAAGGGCTGTTGGTTCCTCTTGCTACGCTGTCTTGCGAGCGTGTCATGGGTGCCCCATTATCCGAGGTCCAGATCACTAGCGTTCGTTCCTCAATTCCGAGCGTCACAAGCTTGTCCATGATTTTGCCGATGGACCAATCAAGCTCTTCAATGGAGTCACCCCATGGACCATTTTTGCTTCGCCCCCGAAATGCTTCGCTGGCGAAGGGGGCCGCAGTGCTGCCGGGCATTGCCTGCGGCATGTACAAGAAGAAAGGTCGCTCACGATTTTCCTCGATAAAGTCCATCGCCCGCAAAGTGTAATCCTTCGTCAGTTGATTTCGGTCGACAGGCGCTTCTATGACCGTCGTATTCTCTAGCAACGGAAGCGGTGGCCATGCACTACCTCCAAATCGGTCCCCAACACGCTTGCCGACCTCCTCGGTCATGTCATCGCTGTACGGAATTCCGTAAAACCAGTCAAACCCCTGCCTCGTTGGCAGAAACTCAGGTTGGTCACCCAAGTGCCATTTCCCGATCATGCCAGTGCGGTACCCCGCCTCTCCTAGCACCTCGGCAATCGTGATCTCCGACAGACTCAAACCAAAAGGCGAAACGGGCCGCAACACCTGCCCATCACGCGGATTGTTGTGCATTCCTACTCGTTGTGAATAACAACCAGTCAGTAAACTGCTTCGGGACGGTGTGCAAACACCGGCGGTAACACAAAAGTGCGTGAACTTTCGTCCTTGTGCCGCCATCCGATTCAAAGCAGGCGTTTTGTGGACGGTTGATCCAAACGGTTCGACGTCGCCGTACCCCAAATTGTCGCAGAACACAACAATGAAATTGGGCTGCTGTCCTCTTCCCTCGGTGTTAGTCGAGCGCGCAGATGGGTCGCCCCCCACTTCTTGACCGTCTGCATTCATTGCAACAAGTAGCGAAATCGCCGCTAAAAAATTGGCTGATTGTCTTTTCATCCCAAACAAGACACGTTTCAGCCCGTAGAAATTCAATGAGGATCCAACGCCACTGAAGCCAACATTAAAACAACCCATTAAAACAACCTCCACACAAAACGTCTTGTTTGCATTGTTTGCATCTCGATCAGTAATCCTAACCAGATGTCCGTGCATTCGCTCAGGCTGCATCTCCCGTCTGCTCTAGAAACGCGTGTAAAACTCAGCAATTAATCAAATTTGTGGAACCACCACACTTATTCCATGCGTCATAGCTGGATCGAAAGCTCAAGCACGAATAATCGTACCTGAAGTACGATCCATGAATCACAAAAAAACACTAGTTCCGGCTGCGTAGGGTGGCAGTACTCATTATCATGAGGGGGGCGTTACGGACGCTGAATCACCAAGACGCCGGTCACACCAACCGCGTCTGAGTCCACTCATTTGAGATGAGCGGAGAATTCATGCTTTTTCCTGCCCGACCATCATTCCAATCCCCCACGTCAACCAGCATTGCCCGAGACCCGCCCATGTCCAACCCAGTTGACCCCCAACCACACCCCCCCACATCAAAGGCGTCTGCGAAAAACCCGGCCGATTCAGCTCGTCGCAGTTTTCTCAAAGCCAGCACCGTCGCGTCCGCAAGTGTCGTTGCAGGCTTGACGACAGTTCGTCCTGTACGTGGTGCCGAACCTCAGAATGCTTCTGAGGAACCAGTTCGTATCGGCTTGGTCGGCGCTGGCGGCCGAGGTTCCGGGGCAATCAATGACTCATTGACGATCAACCAGAACGTCACACTTTCTGCAATCGCGGACGTGGAAGAGCGTAAACTGGAAAGTGTCCGTAAGGGCACAGCGAAACGTCATGAGGGAAAAGTTGACGTTGCGGAACACAAAATGCACAGTGGCATCGACGCCTATCGCCGCATACTGGATGATCCCGACATCGATGTCGTGTTGTTCGCAACGCCACCAGGATTCCGTCCACAATACGTTGCAGAGGCAGTCGACGCGGGCAAGCATGTTTTCGCAGAAAAGCCCACTTGCGTTGACCCTGCCGGATACAAGATCTGCTTATCCGCTCACGAACAAGCCGAAAAGAATGGAACGGCAATCGTCACCGGCACCCAGTATCGTCGCCAAACCAATTACGTTGAAGCCATCAAACAACTCCACGAAGGAGTCATCGGTGACATCATCGCCGCCACCATGCGGTATTGCTCAAGTGGCATCTGGTTCCGCAACCGCCGGCCGGAAATGTCTGATACGCAGTACCAAGTATTCAATTGGATGCACAACATCTGGTTGTCGGGTGACCAAATCGCAGAGCAGGCAGTGCACAACATCGACACCATGAATTGGATCATGGGCGGGCCACCTGAATCGGCATACGGGTCGGGGGGACGATTCACACGCCCCGAAGGTAGCGAGATGTGGGACAACGTTGAAGTTGATTACATCTACCCCGGAAACCGACTGGTCTCGTTCATGTGCCGGCAAATCCCCGGCACTCAGGGTGACAACTCCAACATCATCTACTGCACAGGCGGTCGCTGCACGATCCGCGGCGGTAACAGTGGTGCTTCCATCGTGGATCGTGATGGCAAAGAAATCTGGTCCATGAAAGGAGACATCGGTGCAGCCTACAAACAAGAGCACAAAGACCTGATTGATTCGATTCGCAACGGCAAGCCGATTGTAGAACTGAAGAATACCGCGGACAGCTCCATGACCGCCGCCCTTGGCCGAATGGCTGCCTATACCGGCAAAAACGTGACGTGGGATTTCGCCACAAATGAATCGAAACTTGATTTATTCCCGAAGGACTTCGACATCGATGGACCACGTCCCGAACCTGAGTTTGCAATTCCAGGGAAGACGCCTTTGATCTAAGTCATTGCAACGCGTATGGGGCCAAGTTCGGGCTTGAGTTCAAACCATGGCGTGGTGTCAGCATCATGCCATGGGTTGGGGGCAACGTTTTTCCTTTTTTACGGATTTGTCCGTCGCACTGCAATGAGGTTCGGCAAGCCCATCAGCCCACCTGAAAACGAACTTGAAACCGCAGTTCCGCGGACGGATATCATCCGCCCCGCAACTCCCGGCATTCAAACTGATCGCAGCGTTCCTGACACTCCTTAACCATGAATTGACTTCGTGGTAGAAGCGTTAGCCTAAATGTTTCAGCAGATTCGCTGCGTTCATTTGTGAATTTTTCCAGCTCAGACGCATCAGCCCATCGGGCAGGGCCTTCTCTCCGCGCACGCCAGCGTGCAGCGTCATTTTTCGTTGTATCCGTGGCCAACCACCTCTTGACGGCGTTAAAATCGAGCTCATTGCGAGCCTCAGGTTAGGAACGTCAGCGTCCGAAAAAATCTTTTCTTAGCCATTCCTAATAATCCCATTGCTAGTTCGTAGACGCTACAGAACCGCATTTTTTCTCTACAAACAAGAAACGATGACCGAATCAGGATCAACCTGGCCGGCTGAAGCCATCAACGCCCTCGTGGATCGTTACGAGAAGCCGCTGCTGGCTTATGCAGGCAGAATGCTGGGAGGTGATTGGCAGGGAGCACAGGATGCGGTGCAGGAAACTTTCCTGCGACTGTGTCGCGAAGATCCAGCAAAAATTGAATCTCGCGTTGCGGCATGGTTATTTTCTGTTTGCCGAACCCGAGTCATCGATATGCAGCGGACAAATCACTCAACACCTTTTGACTCTTCCCAAATCGCTGTCGCGGATCAGTCACCAGACGTAGCAGAATCAGTCATCAATGCAGAGGATCGCGATCAGTTGTACGGACTAGTGGAAAAACTCACCAACCGGCAACAGGAGGTACTTCGGCTCCGCCTTCAAGCAGGTCTCAGTTATCGCGAAATTGCTGAGGTGACAGGACTGACAATTGGAAATGTCGGCTTTCATCTTCATGCAGCCGTTCGAAATCTTCGTGACTCCCTCGCAGTCACCTGACCCATTCCCCGAGTTCTTGACTCCCCCACCCAAACATACCACCCGAAGACCTGAGATCGAAAATGTCTGACTCAATCTGGGACGATCCAACCGTTACCGCTTACATTCTCGGCGAGTTATCAACAGCCGAAGCCAAAGCGTTCGAAAACAAAATGCAGGAAGACGCAAGCTTAGCCGAAGTTGTCGCTGAAGCTCGCAGCGTCACCAAACAGTTGCAGATCATGTACACAGAAGAAGCGAGCAAAACACTCGATCCCACGAGGCGTGACGCCATTACCGAAGGCAATCTCCGCAGCACACTAGTCGCAACACGGAGCCGCCGATGGCAAATCCCATTGATCCTGCTGGCGACAGCCGCCGCTTTACTGCTGCTTCTAGGCAGCCCCTACCTGTTCACACCAGATCGCACCGTTTCCAGCGAATCGGTAGATGGATTCTCGCCAGAGACTCGCGACTCAGAACAAGGTGCCGGTACCGCAACGTCATATTTACAGATCGCTTCCGACGATACCCGCAACCAACGAAGCACACCGTTGTCTGAAAATGATGGTTCCAAAAAGGGACAAGCGATCTCTCCGCAACTGGAAGTGTTCGAAGAATCTGATAGGCAGCGGCAGACTGGCGCCAAGATGATCGAAAGTATGGGTATCGAGGGAATGGAAGGAATGGGACCGGGGGCCGGATACGACCCCTCCGGTGATGAAATGGAAAACGATGATGTGTTCGATGAAATGTTTGGTGACACGATGGGTGGCATGGGTGGCATGCTGGGCGTTAACGCCGGCTCTAGCGCCGAACCAGCTAAACCAACCAAGATGGCAGATAAAAACGTTGGCGATCGTACCCCGGTCGTCACGTCCCCCCGAGCCAAATCCAGGGCTCAATTCGCTCAAGAAGACGGTCAAACTTTCATGCCACCTAACACAGCTACTGCGCCACCAGCCCCAATGGAAAAAGCCCCAACAGCAATCGCCGCGAGGCGAAAACGTGCCAAGAAATCTGGGGTCCTCGGCGAACAGGACAGCTTGCTGCCCGCAACGCCAATGAGCTTCGATAATGTTGCCGGTGAACAAAACCGATTTGAGACCCTCACAGAAAACGCTTTTAAGCGGGTATCAGATGTGCCCTTGAGCACATTCTCAGTCGATGTAGACACAGCAAGTTACAGTAAGGTCAGGGAGTATCTGGTTAGACAACGCCGCCTCCCACCCGTAGACGCTGTTCGCATTGAAGAATTGGTGAACTACTTCAATTATGAATACTTGCCTCCCAAGGATGACGCCGATCACCCGTTCGCCGCCAAAGCTGAGATCTTTGCCTGTCCTTGGAATGATGGCCACAGACTGGCTCGTATTGCCTTGAAGGGAAAAACGATGCAGCCTACGAATCGTCCGCTTAGCAACCTGGTATTCCTACTAGACACCAGCGGTTCCATGAACTCCCCCAACAAATTGCCTCTGGTCAAGGCAGGGATGAACCTGCTCTTGTCACAACTGGGAGAGAACGATCGCGTAGCAATCGTTGTTTATGCCGGATCGGCGGGACTTGTGCTCGATTCGACCCCTGCGACCAAGACACGTAAAATTGAAAAAGCACTCAACACACTGGCTGCCGGTGGAAGCACAAACGGTGGGCAAGGAATAGAACTGGCTTATCAAACAGCCCGGGATCACTTTATCGACGGTGGAGTGAACCGAGTCATCCTGTGCACTGATGGTGACTTCAACGTCGGCACGACGGGAACAGGATCGCTCGTCAGAATGGTTGAAAATGAGGCCGCAGGAAACATTTTCTTGTCAGTCCTTGGATTTGGGATGGGCAATCACAACGACAGCATGTTGGAGCAAATCAGTGGAAAAGGCAACGGCAACTATGCATTTATTGATAACAAAAAAGAAGCTCAGAAAGTGCTTGTGGATCAAGTCAGCGGTACGCTTGTAACAATCGCCAAGGACGTAAAGTTGCAAATTGAATTCAACCCCCGCATGATTTCCGCGTATCGTCTGATCGGATACGAAAACCGCGTTCTCGCAAAGGAAGATTTCAACAACGACAAAAAAGACGCTGGCGAAATCGGTGCCGGACACGCAGTGACGGCTTTATACGAACTGATCCCTGCTGGTATCCCAGAAAATTCCGTTCCCCAGAAAGTTGACGAGCTTAAGTACCAGGCGGCCAACAAACTGACGGATGCTGCTAACGGGGGCGAGTCGCTCACTCTTAAGCTTCGCTACAAGCGGCCAGATGGAGACACAAGCCAGCTCGTCGAATTCCCTGTCACCGACAACGAAACGACCTTCCAAGATGCCGACCACGATGCTCGGTTCGCTGCTGCAGTCGCGAGTTTTGGAATGCAACTGCGTCACAGCGAGTACTCTGGTGACTGGAACATGCAAAACGTTATCGAGACCGCCAAAGATTCAATGGGCGAAGATATGTCTGGACTGCGTGCAGAGTTTGTCGAACTGGCAGAAATTGCAAAACAATTCAAACCCTAATCACATACTTCGGGCACCCACTTTCCATCTTCAGCAGTTTGCTACGAGTTGCGATTTCAAGTCGTTGACATGCACCTGAAATCCCATTCAGCAAAAGACCAGTTCCAGTTCGACCCGATCAACATGTCTGTTTGAATGAAGAAGCCTCCGGTCGCTTTCGGATCTCACCGAACTTTATGTTCACAAGGGAACCATTCTCATGCTTTTCAGGCTGCCTCATTTCCTGCTGGCTCTGGTTACCACAGTGTGCGGGGCCAGTGGCTGCAATCAACCCACCCCCAATCCAAATCCACCGCAGCGTTCAATCCAAACCGGTGGTAATTACGGACCCCCAACATCCGCTCAACTTGCAGGAAGCAGCTCATCGCACAGAACTGGGGGTGAGAAATACAATTTTCAGTGGTCATTCGCCACGAGTACCTTTTCGCTTGAAGGTGAGGATATACCGGCAGACTTAATCTCAGCCATACTCGGTAACAACACGCAAACAACAAGTATCAAGGGAAAGTGGGAAATCAATGGGAAAATGCTGCGACTGTCGACAGAATCTTACGATGACACGGGGCCGCGTTCGGTCTCACTGCCAATCATGAATACGGGCGTCATACGCGTCACAACCCCTGAAGCTCAATATGTCTTTCGTAGTAAAAACGAAGACAGAGACAACTTCAATTGACGTGTTGACGGGAAACCGCCTGTCGTGTGTTTGGCGTGGAAACAATACGACCTCCACTCAACAACGCAGGCACGTTGGCTTACATGACTATAAATGAGCAAACAGCTATAAATCGTTTGCAAAGGTCTGTAACATCGACCAATTCTGTCGAACACCTTGAAAGTCAACGACCTCCATCAGCCAGTGGTTTCTTTTCAATAAAAAAAACTCGGATCACTGTTATTTCTTCGCGCAATTCCCTTGATGTTAACGCGACAAACCCGATGAGCGCCGCTCTAGGAGCAGTTACGCAGCCCACAACAAGTCGTGCGTTTCCAAAATAAGATCGCGTTAAAGACACACTGACTTCGATTCCAATTCCAACAACTTTCTGTGTTCCAACTCATACTGCAATGAACTGTAGCTGCGCACTGTGGCTGCAGTTAGTATGCAAACAGCGGGCATTTTGAAAGAAAATGAGGCTGGCTTATCCTGATCCGAACGTCGGCACCCAACAGGCAGGCCTACCCATGCTTGTCCAAATTTGTCGTGGCCACCCCAAGTACCATCAATCGTTGGCCCCGCTTTACTCAAGCGATGGCGTCTTACTCGAGCCTATCCAATGAAGCGTTTGAGCAACGCAGGTACCGATTAAAACTGCGGCAGAGATTCCGCTACTCGGACTGGTACCACCACGCAACCACCGCGAATTGGACAAACTTTTGATCACGCCCAAAATCTGGTCGGATTCATTTGACGGTGCAGAATTCAGCCTCAGCCACTTTCTGTTGTCATATCCCACTACAGATGGCCGATTTGCGGACAGTTTGCACCAATACCTTCCACCTTGGAAGCTATGCCCTAAAGAAGTATCTGCAACTAGACGGTGCTACTACAAATCAACAAACATGCTCGTACCAATACTCACGGTGCGGGACGCCCCGCAGTTGGCGCAGAGGGTCGCGTGGAAGCGAAGTTCCTGACGGTGGGAAGCTGGACACGCCGCTTGGCTGCCTCATATTTCAGGGCACGCTCAAAAAAAGGAAATGGATACACGCCGTTTCTCCGCAGTGCATACCGCTCAACGGCAACCACCAATTTTCGATCCAGCTTACCCGTCTTGGTCAGCGCGACCACATGCTTAACGTAGGCTCGCTGGTCGTCGCGAGTCGCCTTCAACCGATTGAGCAACTGCTCTTCCAACGTTGCGGAGGTCGATCGACTTGAGGATAAGACCCTTGGGGACGTGATCTGCCCAACCACAACAGGGGTCACCATCAATGCGAGGACAAACCCAGCTAACTTCAGTGTCATTCTCATGATCATCTTCCTTCGTCTCCGTTTCTTATCCAATCATCAATGGCGAGCCCCACTGACAAGCGTGATCCAAGAACACTCCGCACGTGCAGGGCGTCCGTGAGCCACTGGTTGGTATGCCACGAAATGGTACGGCCCGGATTGGCACGGCAATAATTGGAACAACTCTTTTTAGCACAGATTTGAGGAGTACCATCTGGATGCGATCCAACGCAAGACAGACAGCACCTGGCAAGCTAGGAGGTTTGCGTGGTCCTTGCCGCCACCTTTTTGTTCTGTCTGCGTCGGTGGCAGCGATTGTGTGTACAGAAGCAGCTCCTTGGTCGAAGACAGACAGGGGCGATCATTGAATTGGCTGATCGCACATCCAAGGAACGGAAACATCGGCCGCCGAGTGCGGCGCGTCGCTCGGAAGGAATTCGGCATGAATCGTCTAGTTATGGTCGCAGCCCTCGGGGCTCTCTTGGTCGGATCAACCGGCTGCCTTCATCACAATCTGCGCAAATCAGCCGCAGGAGACTGCACGTCGTGTGAAAGTGGCAATTGCAACTCCTGTCAAGCCAACCCGAACGCCTATGGGGCGAACGGTGCTTGCGTTGGCGGTGGCTGCAATCAACCCTGCGGTGGTGCCTGTGCAACAGCCGTGGGCCGCATGGGCGGTATGGCTGGCGTTTGTGCTGACCAGGGCTGCCGCCCCGGCTGCATTCCAGGTCGAATCGGATGGCAGCAAGGCGGCTTGGATTATAGTCCTCATCTCCAGCCCGGTTTGATGGGACACAACTCAGGTGACGCCCTCAACAGCCGTCCGTTTACCCCGGGGCCCTCTTCAGCACAGGTCGGCTACCCGTACTACTCGCATCGCGGTCCCCGCGACTTTTTTGTCGATAACCCACCCACCATCGGCCGTTAGAAAAAACGAATGCAACTGACCGGTGTAGCTCACACCGGACGCTTGCCTTGTTGAAAGAAAAAACATCCAATGGCCATCGGGGAATACCTCGTTGGTCATTGTTGCGTTGAACACGAATGGCTGTTCAAGATTTGCAAGTGAACCTTAATAGTCTTGAACCTGTCCCAGATTTCAAAACCTTACCTCGAACGTCGAACAGCACCGTGGCCTCAGACTTTCGCCTCAAAGAACAACTGCCGGATTTAACCGAGCAGATTGTTGCTACCTACACCCCGGAAGACTCAATCAACCATCTCGGCCATTGTCCGTTGCCGAGTTACAAAGGCGTCGCCGAAATCCTGCTGAATCTCAAGGATGTTCTTTATCCAGGTTATCGTCGTAAGGTTGGTCTTCATCTCGGTAACATTCGCTACCACATCGGAAGCCTGATTGACCTGCTTCATGATCAGCTTACGACGGAAATTGCCCGTGCACTTCGTCACGACAACCGTGTACAACAGAACCACAATGACTGCGAAAGCGACATTGACTTCGAAGCCAAAGGTCAGGCCATGGCCATTGAGTTACTGAAGCGAATTCCTGCCCTCCGCACAACTCTGGCAACCGATGTCCAAGCCGCCTACGAGGGTGACCCGGCCTGTCACACGACAGACGAAATTGTCTTTTGTTACCCCGGATTCGAGGCAATCACGGTCTACCGAATCGCGCACGAATTACTGAAACTGGATGTTCCTTTCATCCCACGCATGATGACTGAATGGGCGCACAAACAAACCGGTATCGACATTCACCCGGGTGCTACCATCGCCAACTACTTTTTCATCGATCATGGAACGGGTGTGGTCGTCGGCGAAACATGCAATATTGGCCAACATGTAAAGCTTTATCAGGGTGTCACCCTTGGCGCTCTCAGCTTTCCCACCGACTCTGATGGACAATTGATCCGCGGTGGCAAGCGACATCCAACCATCGAGGATCATGTGGTGGTTTACGCCAACGCAACCATTTTGGGTGGAAGAACGATTATCGGCCACGACTCCGTCATCGGATCCAGCGTCTGGATCACAAAAACAGTCTCGCCAAACACGACCGTTGTTCTGGAAAAGCCGCAACTACGCGTCCGTGGCGGTGCAAGTGACTCAGAGGTATTGGATCACGATCTGAATTTTCAGATCTGACCGAGAACGCACTTTTTCATGCAATGCAACGCAGCCAAAGCCTCAGCACTTCTGATTCAACATTCGCGGCCAACCACACGGGCTGATAGCCCCGCACGGCAGCCGCTTTGCGAGCAACACGCCAGCGGTTCGTGAACAAATATCAATTCTCATGCGTTTGTTCGCGTTCCTGTACCGCTTGATACAATCGCGACAGCCGAAGCATTAGCGGCAACAGCATTTCATCCAATGCTCGCTGGTCCAGTTCCCCTACTCTCTGACGTAATGCATCTATCTGATCTTCGATTTCCGACCTCTGCTTCAATTCATCATCAGTAAAGGGAAGCCGTCCACCGGTCGGCGTTACGGTAATGCGCAACGCAGCGGCACCATCCAACGCGACACCATCCTTCGCCTTAGCGTTAGGCCGAACACCACGGAACATGGTTGCGGGGGTTCCCTTGCCATCACCATTATCATCGATGATGGCATGTTCAGTGACGATTCGATCCTCCGATTCATAGAACATCCGCACACCGGCACTAGCCCGAAGAAAAGCTTCATGAATTGAAACCTCACCATCATGATCGAGATCAGATTCCTGCGATCCGATCGCCTCGGACATAAAATCGCCAAACCTCGCGTAGTTCTGCTCAATTCCACTACGAGTCGCTGTGACCACCACCCGCTGCGGACCTGACAACCGATTCACAAATGGGCCACTCGCTGACGCACAATTTACAATCACGGTGGGGCGTTTAATCCCTTCCATCCACGTTGCTAATTCTTCACCCGAAATATCAGGCCCGCGCAAATTGAATTTCGCAACATCATTTGCAAAAGTTCCATGCCCTATGAACACCAGCCACAAAGGTGTTGATTGCTCCTGTGTTTCCGCAGTCAGCGTCTTCCGCAACAGATCGCGATCGATGCCAACGCTCGATTTACCATCAAGACCAATCGGCACGAAATTCAACTCTGACTGCTCAGCAACTTTTCTCCAACGCTCGCCCCACGCCTGAAAGGCAGCGCCAAATTCCTCCGTACCCGCCGCCCCAACCACAAGCACCAGTTGACCCGTACCAGATTTTTCTGCTGTTGCTCCGTCACGCTTAGCGTTTGCTGATTCAGCTTGAGGCTTGCCTGAATTATCGCCACTGCTGGCCTGTTGACCATTGGCTGGAAGGTTCATGCATGCAAGGCAACAAAGCAGAATACGCAGCCGGGCCAGGCCCGGGACGACGACGAGCACGAACAATTTAGTTGCCAAATCCTGACAGCAATTTACCACGTGACAAACCCTTGAGAAATTCATGCCAGCCCTTTCCACCGTCTTAGACCCCACTCACAACAGAGACAAAGCATCGCTAGAAACATGACCCAAGGTCGGTGCCAGATCGGATAGATCCACGTCTCGGTAACCGGAACATCACGGTTCGGCAGGTCATCCGCAAACCGCTCCAAATCTCTTTCAGAGATCACTTCTCCGCCCGTCTGATCGGCGATCTGCTGCAACAGCTTTCGATTCATTTTCAATTGACGAAACTCTGCCGCGCCCGCATCGGATGTCCATCCAGCCTTTGCGAGTCCGACGTTTGTGCCATCAGCGGCAGTCACATTGGCGGTAACCGAATATCCACCCGGTTCGCGTGACCAGTATGACGCGATGTACTTTCCCGCCTCGTTGTCGTCCATCTCTGCCTTCAGCACAAACGGCTCGCCATCCACCGGCGAAATCACCATTTCAACCGTTGCATTGTCAAGCGGCAAATATTCCTCATCGCGTGCCGATACGACCAAAGTGACAGGCTTACTCGGGTCGTCGTCTTTCTCGACACGAACATTCACGCGACGGGGTACATCATTCACCAGCCAATGGGACAACTGCCGCCATGCCTGTGCAGGGTCATCACGCTGAGATCCCTCGCCATCAGTCAAAGCAGCATCTTTCCGCCTCATTGACCAACGCCACATATCACCCACGGTGAGCGCCGCTGTGCGCCCCTTGCCAAAACGCTGGGCAATCAAAGCAGGTAATTTCCGATCACCCGCCACCGCGACAGTGGCTAATTGCGATGCCCCTGGCTTTACATCACCAACCTGATTCACCGTCAAGAAGGGCGGCATGCCACGTACACGGTCTTTCTCCGCCGTTTCCGTATCCCTTAACCTGACCCAAGGCTGCAAAAAACCTTCACGGGTCAACTCGATCGCAAACGGCCCCTCCAAGGCCTGCTTCCCAGACCGCGGAGCATACACCGGTGACAGTTCCCCAAGCGGGCTCTCGGCAAATTTGTCAGAAGCGAATGACTCGCTACCTCCCAGCATCAATAATCCACCACCCCGAGCCGCTATGAACTTGCGTAGCAGCAGCATTTGATCCTGAGTAAAAAAGCTGGTCTCAACATCGTCTAAAATCACCCCATGGTAGGCGAACAGTTCTTCGGCGGTTTCTGGAAACCCATCACTCAACTCCTCCGACTCTTTCACTCCTAGCCGTATGATCACTGGCTCATCGTATTGCTGCGCAGCCTCCTCCTCGTCTTCACCCAGTCCGGCAAACAGAGGATTGGTCGAGTTGACAGATTTGTCACGAAAGCTGAATTTCGCCTCCTTGTTGGCGATTCTAAGCAGAGCGACCAGTTGCACTTCCGCGTCTTCTTGCAATGCACGTCGAAGAAACTTGAATTCCCAATTGGGGCGTCCTGCAACATACAGAATCCGGTAAGGCCCCGTTGCCCGATCAACGGTTACGATCCGCTGATTATTCATCAACGTTGCTTCGGAAGACTGGAGGTCAAGTTCTAAAACGTCCGAAGGTTCGTTCCCCGCAGCGAGCCCCAGAAACTCACTATTCTGCTCGGTTGGGTCAGCCGTTTCAGTCTCCCCCAATCCAATCTCGTCATCGGCAGAACTCGCATCCTTGTCTCTGACATCCCGTTCAATCGCAGCCTTTCCCGTGGTAGTGATGGCAGTTGCGGAATCATCGTTGGCTTTTGCACTCACGGTCAATGCCTCTCCCCAGTTGCGATCCTCCTCAGTAAAAACAGTAGCTCGATAAAAACTGACCCCCGTATTTTCGGGACGGAACCGAAAGCGACTTTCCTGGCGTTCTTCATTTTCTGCGAGTTGAACCTGCTGCTCCTCAACCAACTTGCCGCTGCGAACATCAGTCAGTCGCACAAATGCGGTTTGACCGTCCATTCCGTCGGAATCTAGAACAATCGTTACGGTTGTGGGCGCGGACTCAAAGTCAGTCTGCCTAACGCTGACGTCCGCGATGCGAAGATCCATATAATCATCATCGCTCGCGGGTAAAACCGGATAAATGGGGAAACCCAGTTTCGACCAATCAGCGTCCCCGGCAGGAGGATCCGTCAAGTTCCCGTCGCTAAACAAGAGCACGCCGGCAACAGGTCGAGAAGCAAAACGCTCACTCAAAGATTGCAAACTACCCGCGAGAGATGACGCATACCCATCCGCGTCGAATGAACTGAGTTGATCGACGCTTTCAAGTCGTGAATCGAAAAGGTAAGAACGAACATCGAACGCCTGTGCCAGCCTGCGTCGCCAATCCGAGTCCTCGTCCACGAGGCGAATCACCTGCGCTCGTCGACTTTCCTCTCCAACATCGGTTTTCAGCAACATGCTCCGACTATTGTCTACCAACAGAGGCAGAATATTCGCCTGAGGTCGAGGCCGTGTTCCACTACGCATTGGCTCAAGTAAGCAGACTGCAAGTAACAGTATTGCCACCAACTTTAATGTCGCCGCCCAAATGCGAACACTCGATGCCGCATGTGGGCGAGTGTACCCCCACAGCACGAGCAAGGCTAACGCACCAGCAATCAACGCAGCAGGAAGCATCCACTGAGGCGCCCCCCAGACGATGTCGCCCTCCACCTGACCGATCACATGACGGATACTCAACGGCCACTCCCAAGACTCTCGTAGTACTTCTGCACGGCGTCTGTGTATTCAACAGGCACTGGATCCCGATCAATCAAGACCGGAGCATTCTTTTCCGCAGAACGACGCAACAATTCCTCCGAAACATTCCGCTTCAACTCTCGCAATGGTTCTGCAATCATCTTTTCTACAAGATCCCACTGAGGCTCCTTTGAATTACGTCGAAACTCCAGACGAACATCTCGCGCTCGATCACGAATCCTCGCTGCCTCTGACCGCAACTCTGCTGAGTCGACCATTTCTTCCACATCACGCAAGCGGTCGGACCACTCAATGAAGCCATCACCAGTAAGGGGATCGCTTGCCGGACTGCTCGCGGCACTCCTATCCCATCCTGATCCGAGCGTGTTTGAGCTGTTGCGAAGCCCTTGAGCGCCGGGTTGTTGTCCGGGTTGCTCGCCGGGTTGTTGTACGGGTTGCTGTCCGGGTTGTTGTCCGGGTTGTTGTCCGGGTTGTTGTCCGGGTTGTTGTCCGGGTTGTTGTCCGGGTT
>NZGD01000188.1 GCA_002690925.1 Rhodopirellula sp. | reverse complement strand
CGCCCATCGTGGGGACTGAACTGGTTGGCACATCGATGACTTCGGGAGGAAACGGTGGCAAGCCAATTCGAGAATATGAGCGAGCAGCATCACAGAATGACTTTGTGCAATGGCACAATACAAATCGCGGGTATGTATCTTGTGAAGTCACACCAGAAGCATGGACGACCCATTTCCGAGCAACGCCTCAAGTTGAAAAACCTGACTCTCCGATCACAACCGCTGCTTCTTTCGTGATTGAAGCAGGAGAACCGGGTGCAAAGCCTGCGTGAGTTGAATCACGTCATGATCGTGATGACGAGCAACAACTCTCTCAATCCATGCGAACGCCAATCTGCAACAAAATATTTGCGTACCGCTGCTGATCGGCAGTCTGAATGGTCAAGACATGATCGGGCGTACTGACCGCATCGTAAAATTTCCACTTATCAATGGGCTCCAAATCCAAGTCGATACCTGCATCCTTGATCGTTTTACGATAGTCATCCCACACAGGAGGATCACCATCCAGGGCATATGGCCCGCTTTTTTCGGTCTCCATGGTCTGGATGGTTTCCACGGGCACAGCTGACAGAACAGCTTCCAGAACCTGATTGCAAGTCGGAACACCTGGCATCAAATTCAGGCTGATCAATTCGGCGCGTGGCCCCCGTTTGCTGGCTGCGGGATAATTCCCATCAGCGATCAGCACAGTACTGTGGTGTCCGGAGGCAGCCAAAATGGCGTTGATTTGTGGATGAATCAGCTTGTGACGTAACATTCCTGGCACACTCTTCGTGAAAGTAGGTAAGGACGGTAAACGACCGCATCTCGTCTCATCGGATGTTTCCGCTACGATAGTAGCGACTAGCGTCCCTTCACGGTTACGGATCGTAAGGCAGCATTGTTACGGAGACGCGTTTTATCGGAAAGTGTGTTGAATCGAAGACTAAAACTTGGCACGTTCCTCGGGATCGGACTCTACATCCATTGGTCCTTCGGGCTCATGATCGCCTACATCGCCCTGAGTGCATCTGGTGATGGAATGGTAGGCGTCCTGTATTCTGTCGCACAACTACTTGGTGTGTATTTTTGCGTCACCTTGCATGAGTATGGGCATGTCTTAGCAGCCCGACGGTTCGGCATCGGAGCGGTCGACATCACGTTGCTGCCCATTGGTGGGGTTGCTCGACTCAAATCCATGCCCCGAATTCCGTGGCAGGAACTCGTCGTGGCGGTCGCTGGCCCCGCGGTGAACGTGGTGATTGTCACATTGCTTCTGGGTGGATTCATCGCTTTTTCCAATGAAGCACTTCTCTACGCTTTCAAAGGTGCCTTAACCTCAGCAATCTCGGGGCAGGGCATGGATGAACAGACAATTCAGACGATGGAAGCTGTCTTGATGCATCCATCCTTTACGGGGTACGCAATGATGTTGGTCGGCGTCAATTCGATGCTCGTCCTGTTCAACATGCTTCCAGCATTTCCGATGGATGGTGGGCGTGTTTTTCGCAGCCTCTTGGCAATGTTTCTGAGCTACCGACGGGCGACCTGGATTGCATCGCGAGTAGGCCTTCTTTGCGCTGCGGCGATGGCGTTTTTCGCATTGAATTCCACTCCGGTCCTGTGGATCCCGGTCTTGATCGCCGTTTTCATTGGATACGCTGGATTGGCGGAAGCGAAACAGGTTGACACGATGGAATCGGTACGTGGTTTGACTGTTCGACAGGCCATGGTACCCACCAATGCCAGCATCCCAATGGATACACCTCTGACCGAGATTTTTCGCCTTTGGCAATCTCATCCGATGCAGGCCCTACCCGTCGTTAGCGATCATGGCGTAGTCGTCGGCATGCTTCATCTTCGAGATATCAAACTCGCCATCACAACCAAGCAGGATGGACGTACCCGAGCTACCGAATTGGTTGATCGCAAAAACTACTTGGGTCCGGCACGGATCGATGAACCCCTTGAAACCGCTATCCAGCGTGGCAACCGACAGACACGGCAAATTCCTGTGGTTGATTCTGATGGTTATCTGATGGGAATTCTTGACTTGGATTCGATGCTGATGCGAGCCGAATTGGCAACTGACGATCTACTCCGTCGCGAAAATGAATCTTCGATAGAATCGGATGATCTGATCAACGCCAAATTGCTAACACCACGCAACTTGCCGGATCGCCCAAGTGATTTCAGTCACTTTGACCAAACGAACTGACTATCAAAAAAATTCACTGCTGGTCTGATGCATCGCTGGCGACAAGTGGACGGCCTTTTCTATCTAAGCTGAAACTCGTTTCTACAGTGTTCCTTCTTCAGCCTGTCTACAATCCGCATCGCTGACCGATCTTTCAATCTGGATCGTAGTGTGATCGATATTGAATTGTGAATACAACATATCGCTAGCATCTTTTAACAACTGGTCATCATTCTCCAAATTCGGCCGCACCAGGTGCGCCGTCATGGCAACTTCAGTTGTGCTCACCGCCCACACATGCAGATCATGCACCTCAGTGACATTGGGCAATTCTGCCAACGCGTCATGTACTTCTTCGAAATCGATATCGGGTGGCACAGCCTGAAGTGCCAGATGAACGGAGTCTTTGAGCAGGCCCCAGGTACCTAGAAAAATAACAGCAGCAATCACAAGACTCAAAACAGGATCCACCCACGACCATTGCGTCCACATGATCACAACACCCGCTAACACGACGCCAAGTGACAGTAGAGCATCGGCAGCCATATGCAGATAAGCTCCACGAAGATTCAAATCCGTTTTGCTTCCCCGGACAAAAAGTAATGCTGTACCTGTATTGATTACGACACCGATCGTGGCCACGGCAATCACCATACCAGCAGGGACCTGCGTGGGCTCGGCAAGACGCCCGAGTGCTTCCCACGCGATTCCACCCACTGCGACAAGTAAGAGCAAACCGTTGAATACAGCACCCAAGATAGTCGAACCACGCCAACCATAGGTACGTTGGGGACTGGGTGGCAATTTGGCCAGTGCATACCCCCCCCAAGCAACCAACAAGCCAAGCACATCGCTCAAGTTATGACCTGCATCGGCCAACAAGGCGAGTGATCCGCTGTACCATCCAAAAAACGCCTCCACAACAACAAACCCAAGATTCAAACTGACGCCGGTAGCAAATGCCCATCCATAAGAATGACTTGGCGGGTGATGATGAGCACATTGATGCATGAGCGTCTGCCTGAAAAATAGCTGAATCACAACATGAGTAATTATTCAATCAACCATGCCAAGGAAGTGGTGGCATCGTGCTAGGCTCGATTTGATTAAAAAAAGCCCATCGAAATATTTCCTGCAGCTGTACTCAAGAAATGCCACCAATTTTAAATGGGTTCGAATGCCTGTTCATAGAATCCAAACACCACCGACATGATTCGGAAGATCGCGTACAGCAAAAGAAATGCTACTGAAACGAGGATCACTCCCGAGATTGTTCGAGAGATGACCTTCATGGCTCTTTGCGCCCGCTCATCATACTCAGCGGCAAGAAAGGCAATGGACTCGGAATCTGTTCCTGAATGTTCTGCGATCTCGATCTTACCGATAAACTCATCAGGAAAAATTCTGATCTTATCTAAGGCGGTCGAGAGCGTCGCGCCCTCCAAAATTGACTTTTCCGTGTCGTCCCGCGCAGCTCGATAATAATCGCTATCAGTTGCATCGAGTGCTAATGCGATCGAAGCTGTTGGCTCAAGCCCTGCTCCTAACGCAATGGACAATGCTCGACAAAATCGAGCGATTGTGATCGTCTGAATCGACTGGCCCAGCTTAGGAATCATGTAAATCAATGGCACCATATTCTGTACACCAGCTACATTCTTGAAGAAACAATAAATCGCACCTCCAAAAATCCCAAAGAAGAGCGATAAATATCCCCAAAAGATCAAAACCCCCGTTCCCCCACGCAGCCCCCAACCAAGCAGATCAGTCATTTGACCGCCACTAGGTGGTGTGAGAATACCCATCAGATAAATCAGGAGCGAGATGATGCTAATACCAGCCGTAAGCATGAAGGTGGGATAGGCGATCGATGCCAGAAATCCACGTCGCAATTGTTGCTGTCGCTGGTAATGCTCACTGAGCAGGGAAAGCAGGTATTCCAACTTGCCAGTTAATTCCCCAACCCTGACCATGGTCGTCATTAACGCGGGAAAAAATTTGTCCTCACCCATGAGCACATGCAACTGCTCACCCTGTTTCACTCCAACGATGAGTTGCTTGACTGCAGCCTGCTGTCGCGCAGAGCCAATCCTGCTTTCGCTTTCCAACAAAACAAGAATGTCAGCACCTGCGTGCAACCCAGTACCAAATCGATAGCAGAAGGCGGCAGCGGCGGAGAAGGACATACGGTTAAAAAACACGCTGAAGACGCCTCACAAGACCAGAGTAGCTGAAACACTGACCCCATTGTGGCCACAATGGCTGGTCAAATGGTAGAGGCTACCTGTTTCACGCCGCTCGTTTCCCAAGATCTTCGGCATGATTTCGCTCTCGGCCTCTGCAACCTTCAAAAGCACTCAGAGTTTCCTCGACCTGCTGAAGTTGCTCGGATGCCGTTTGTGACAAATCGACAAACAGAGTGAGTACGCCTGAAATGACACACCACGAGGCCTGCTCGTCATCAAGCACTTCCATACGGACCTTGAAACCTGTTGCCCGGGCATCATGAAGGCGTTGCCTCAGCCTTGAAACCACGTTATCCGCGGCCAAATCGCCATTTTGCGATCCAACGGCGGCAAATTTTCCTTTTGCAATCATTGGGGGTCCTGTGGTTTGAAGGGCCAAGCAGCGCAGCCACTGCAAGCGAAACAAATTACCCACCCACCGAGGTCAAACACCGAAGTGGCAAACTGTGCGGGATCGATTTTTCGGTCTGTAGCAAATGCACCGGCTTCGACGATAGATCAGGTCAGGGACAAGGCGAGTACGTGCCATTGTCAAATTTCATTTATTCCGGGCCGGCCAAGTCAACATGCAGTCTCAGCACTCCAGCAATACAAATCACTTGCCAGCCAGCCTCGTCACCCCGGAAGCGACGACCGATGACGTCATCGACTCACAGCATCAGATCCAGTATCTGAAAAACGAACTGAAGAAAACTCAGGCGCTCGCGGCACTCGGCGAATTGACCAGCACTGCGACGCATGAATTCAACAATGTGTTGATGACCATCATCAACTACGCGCGACTTGGTATCCGAAATCGAGATGACGCCAGCCGCGATAAAGCTCTTAGCAAGATTCTGGGAGCTTCAGAGCGGGCAGCGAAAATTACAGCAACGATATTGGCACAGGCCAAGAATCGAAGCGAGAGCATGGAACCAACAGACTTGGCGGCCATTGTCAGTGATTCGCTGGTATTGCTGGAACGAGAAATGCGAAAGTACCGCATCGCAATCGAGACTCAACTTGCCCCGGATGTCCCCAAGGTCATGGCTAGTGGAAATCAGATTCAACGCGTGCTGCTGAACCTCCTGATTAACGGGCGTCAGTCGATGCCAGATGGGGGTACGATCCTGATCCGCTTGAATTTAAGCAGCGATGGTAAATTTGTAGAATTGGTCATTCGTGATTCTGGATCCGGCATCCCACGCGAGGCGCTGCCACAAATCTTTAACGCCTTCTACACAACGAAAGATGGTCCTGATGAGTCTGGTAAGGGTGGCACAGGTCTAGGGTTAGCTGCCTGCAAAGAGATCATCGATAGTCATCAGGGCCGGATTCGCGTAGAGAGCAGCGTAGGACGTGGCACGGCCTTCATCATCCGTCTCCCTATGAGCAAGGATGCCAAAGCTGCGGGTTGAATGTCAACGAGGCACTGCTCCTGCGACTCCGCAAGTTCAGGTAGACATCTCGAAAATTCCTGAGCTCATCTCCATCGACAGATATTCAAACGAGCCTGCGGCATTCACTGGGCGAATCGAAAGATCCGCCCTCCGCCCGACATCGTGCTCATCAGGACTTCTCCATCGTCGGTTTGACCGAATGTAAAAACGGGGAGATTATCCCAGACGATTGGACGATTCTCGGTCACGGTAGACGTGGCGGAATCGTACTTCAATGCCCACATTCGTCCGCTAATGTAATCACCGTACAAATAGTAACCATCCAGAATCGGTGTCTTACTACCCCGATAAACAGCGCCACCGGTGATTGACTTACCCCAAGCCTCCGTGTGAGGGTACTCGACAATAGGATCGCTCAACTCAGCACTTGGACCTGAACCCGGCCCACCTGCAAGCGTAAAGGCATGTGCAGCCTCTCTCAGATTCCAACCATAGTTCCCACCTGCACGAATCAGATTGATTTCTTCCCAATCGTTCTGCCCCACATCTGCTGCCCACAAATCACCGGTCATTGTGTCGAACGCCATCCGCCAGATGTTCCGGATTCCAAAAGCATAAATTTCAGGACGAGTTTCGGGGTTCCCCACCAATGGATTATCACTCGGAATGGCATACGGTAATTCGTCCGAAGTTTTGTTCACATCAATTCGCAGAACTGATCCAAGTAACGTACTGACATCCTGACCACTACCCAGAGGATCATTTGCTTTTCCCCCATCACCCAAAGCAACATACAGGTATCCATCAGGCCCGAAAACAATCGTTCCCCCATTATGATTCCAAAACGGTTGTTGAATCTCGAGTAATTTCACTTCACTACCCAAATCAACTGTTTTTCCGGCGACTGCGGAAAAGCGGCTGATCACTGACGTGTGAGGTCGCTCTCGGGTTGTGTAGTAAACAAAGAGATAGCCATTTGTTTTGAATTGTGGATGAAAAGTCAGCCCCAGAAGTCCTTCCTCATTTTCGCGATCTTTATACGATACGCGTTTCGATAAATCACCGAACAAGGTCGGTCGCTCGACGTCCTGATCAGATGCATCAATGAAGAAAACTTTTCCTCGTTGTCCGGCAATGAAAAGGCGTCCACTACCATCACCCGCACCAGTGAGAACTATCGGACGGTCCACTCGCAGACGAGGGTAAGCGTCAACCACCTTCACGGGCATCGGATTCGTGTTCAGCGTCGCCGGAGGTTCTGCAAGATTGACTGTCGACTGCCCAAGCAAAACCGGACTTTGAATGATAGCCAGGCCAACCAACAGAAGGCAAAAACGAAATTTCATTATGAAGCTTGTAGATCAAGGGAACTAAACTAAGACAATATCCCGTGGAGCAACGTGAAAAAATTCACGGTTGCTTGGTCATCCGCAAGTTGTCACTTCGCAGCAACCGCTGGAATGAGGGTGGGTAATTGGCGGACAATGAATCTTGGCAATAACATCAACGCACGATCACTGGTGTCATCAACTGCAAATCGAGATTGAAGCGGCGACAAACCCGCCATGACTTTGTTCATTCTCGCTACAAAATCAGCTCGCGCCTGCCCCAAAGGTGGCGTCCAAACAAAAATTGGCAAACGATCATAGGTAGCTTCCGTCCCAACCCACCAATGTTTTGAATCCACCTGTCGCACTTGCAAACCCAAAGGAGCCAATGTGTTTTGGAGAGTACTTCCCGCATCCCGTTCTTTATGGGGCATCAATAAATGCTCGGGTGGAGCACCGCGACGAACAGCATCCTGCCAATTAAAAATGCACGTGGCCTGGTTTCGTTTCGCGGTCCGACGCATTAAGCCGGCAACGCTGATAGGTGAATCCAGCTGAGGTCCAAAATCACCGCCGGACAACACCGTCCACTCTGCCTGTGAATTGTTAATCTCACGGCCCCAACGGCGAAATCTAGCTTCCTCCATCTGAGGTGCGATTCCTCGCATGCGTCGTAAGGATTCAGCCGCAAAACAGGCCAGTTGGCTGACTTCTCGCGGATTGGCATTACCATTCTGTTCGGCAAGAAATCCCTGCAAAAAATCCCGAGCTGATGCACTGCCTACACCAAAATCTTCCACTGACTTCAAACGACTAGCAGCTTCATCAAAAACGTTATCTTTCAGTGTTAGCAGTAACAAAGTCTGCTGTTCACGAAATTCCGAATTCAAAACATCTGCAGCTTCATCAAGTAATTCTCTGGCGGAACGCCAAGCTTTGGTGGTAGGTACTTGCTGCTGAATATCTGCTCCGGCTAAATCAAATGATGGCCAGTCCATTTGAATGGGTACCCCTGTGACCTGGCTGACCAACAGCATTAAATCACTGGCGGGATATCCGTCCGATGCAAGCGCAAGCCGAATTGCAAGATCGGCTCTCAAGTCGAGTTCCTTAGGAAGGATCGGAATACGCAAATCCTCATCCTCTTCCTCTGCAGCTGCTTCCAGCTTGACCTCTTCCATGGTCGGTGGAGCTTGCAAGGTCGGTTTTGCCTGAGCGCCATCTTCCAGCAGAAATTGGGTGTATTGAGCAAGTTCCGGAGGTAACTCCTGCATCCCGGGCACAGGATCAGAATCTTCAGTGTTCTCAGCAGTTGCCAGACCAACACTCCCTGGATCCCCAGTTGAAGCAACTGCATCTGGATTAGTTGGTGGATTGATTACCGATGGTGGCAACAAATCATCTGGTATTGACTGTAATGCATCCTCATTCGACGTTGCGTCATCACTGGTCGTCACACCCGGTGCCATCATGGTCACACTGTCTGGTTTGCCTGGTACATCATTCTCACCAGCGCCGCTGAGTGGGTCAGGTTCAGTACCAGTGACAACCGGCTCCCCTGGGTTTGCCGGATTTGGAGGTGGCGACGGCGTCTGATCCTGCTCATTTCCTGTCTCATTAGATGGAGTATGTTCATCCTCTTGATCGTTTCCGTCCATGCCATGGGGCTGTGCTCGCTCAACAGCATCAGTGGACGAAGAGCCAACACTTTCATCGGGTTGAGTCCCGACCTTGGAGATTTGCTGAGCCTCCTGTTGTCCCCAGGAAGTAACGAACCAACCAAAGAACATGACTGCTGCAATCAACCCTGTTGCGGAAAGAGCAATGACGAGGGCAATCTGACGAGATTTCCGGGTCTTCGCACTCTGCCAATCTGGGTGCATTGCTCCCGAGAGACCGTCGCCACTTTCTGGAAGAACCGAATCTGACCCCGCGAAACCTTCTTCATTAATGGATTGTACCGAGCCAGTGGCAAGTCCAGAATCAGCAGCGATTGCCTCCTCAGTAATGGCCTGACTATCAACTCCTGAATGTCCAATTTCAACCTGGCTATCCGGGCGGTTGATTTCCACCATCGAGCCACACTTTGGACAAGCAGCAATCGTGCCAACGACTGCCGGATCAGAGACCCGAAGTTGGCTTGCACAGGTCAGACACTGGACTGCAAATGGCTTAAAGGACAATGGAATCGCTCAAGAAAGAGTTCCGAAACGTAATCAAATACAATCCAATACTTGGCAACCTCAAAAACGCCCCACCCGAGAAATGCGGTTTGCAGTCGGTTACCGCAGACATCCGCTCTGAACCAGGCAGAAATCATTCTACGGGGCGGTGAGCTGCGTTGCATCACTATCTGTCAGAGACACTGCGAGGAAACCACGAAAGCAGTCGCTAGGTTTAACCAAGTTAACAAGACCAGCAAGTTATCAAAAAATGTTTGCATGCAAAAAAAATCGGACTGACCCGAAAGGGTCAGTCCGTTAAAGATTCAATCGTTACTGACGAAAAGGACCTTAGCCCCAAATTTGATCGATGTCACCTGCCAACAGATCGAGCAAGCCGTTCTCTTCCTCGTCGTCTCGCACATCACCAGAAAGAGCCGACTCGGCTGGATCCAGAACCTCTGGTGCCTTTGGACAATCCGTGATTGCAATTTTCTCCACAGAATCCATGTCGCCATTTCCTAAATCAGCAAAGACGTTGTCGATAGGATTCGCCGCCACCGCATCATCATTCAGCTGACGAACTAGTTGCTCACCTTCTCCATCGTAGGAATTCTCCATCATGGCAATCAGCACCAGATTCGCATCCCCGGAGGTGACCCGTCCGTCACCGTTCACATCAGGATAAATCTTCGACGAAGAATCATCTCCGCTACTCTCACCCTCTCCCACGAGGGATAACCGGTTGATGACGAGAAGAGCATCGATTGGAGAAATAAATCCATCATTATTCACATCCGCATTATTGCCTTGGTTCTGTTGTCCAGAGCCTGCGGAGCTGATTGTGATTGACAGCACATCATGCCGAATTTTATCGATCGCAATCGGATCGTCGTTCAGGAAAACGAGCGTATCGTGTTGTGGCAACAGGTCAGCTGGTGAACCCTTGAACTGTACTGTTCCCGGTGCTGTCGCCTCAAAATAAATCGTGACAAGTTCGGCTGGATCATCGAACGTGTAAGGGAAATCGAAGCTGGTGCCAGTACGAAGGCTACCAACCTCATCGATGATCCCCGGCGTTGCTGCAGTACCGGAGCCCGTAGCCGCGTTGAAGGCCGACCCAAAGTCAAGATCGAAGTTGTAATCACCACCAGTCGGTGCCACTGTGGAAAGATGGTCAGCTGAGTACAGAAGATCGAGGTATCCGGCATAAACCAAGGTGTTTGCAAAATTCTGTCGAAGATCGTCCACAATGATTCGCACACCAATCTCATCTCCGACAGTAACCTGAGATGGATCCAATGATTCGCCAGCTCGATTGACAAGCAAGAAATCAAACGCGACTGCTGCATCGTTGTTCTGACTACCCAGAGCGATGGTAACATTCGCTGTCGTGACAACGCCCTCGCTGGTCACGATGAAGTAGCTAAACTCCTCTAAGCCGCTCGCATTTGTGTTGGGCTGATAACTCAAGTAGTCATCTCCCAAATCATTGGGTGTATCATTATCTTCCACCAGGACAATGCCCTTGGAAGGACCATCCTGCAAACCAAACTCTGTGATGGTACCTGTGATGCCCAGATTATCGTTCTCGAGTACGTTCAAAACACTGCGTTCTGATGACAGACTACCGCTGTTGACGATGACGTTTCCGTTGGAATCAAGTCCATCGGGAAATGAATCATCAACCGCCGCCGTGACAAAATCCGATGAGGGCAGGATCGTCAACTGGGTCGAATTGAAACGCAACTCCTGAATGGTCAACGCTTCGTCTTCTTCGAGAAGAACACTTTCGGCTTGTGGTGTGTTAGCAGGATCACCCATGAATTGTGCGATGCCAGATGCATTGGCACGCATGGTCGCTTCAAAGAGGACCACTGGGCCAGGATGCTGCTGAAGATTGCCAAAGTCTTGAGTGCTACCCACCTCATTCAACACTCCGGGAACTGAGGCATCACCCAATCGGAATGCCCCCGAACCACTGAAATAAGAGCCGAAAGTCACATCGAAATCGAAACCGTCATTCGGATTGCTGTCTACTGTCGAAACCAAGGCCGAGGTGTACAGCAAATCCAGAAAGGCAGAAGCAACTCCGTTCGGTGAACCCGTTCGCAAATCGTCAACGGTGACGCGGACGGTGAACTCGTCACCAACAGACACATGATCAATCAAGTTTCCATTGGTGGCGTCCAGAATCTCAACATCAAATTCAAGCAAGTCATCAGCGGTCGCACCAGGCAACATGTTGACCGTTACGGTTGCTTGGCTGACCAGTCCAGCACCATCCTGAATGGTATACAGAAACTGTTCAGTCCCCGAGAACCCACCTTGAGGGGTGTATCGGATTGATTGCCCACCGGCAACCACCGAGATGTTTCCTCCGTTTGTACCTGCACTGACACTTGTAATCGCCGACCCACCATTGATACTCGCGATGTCATTGTCCAAGACTGCCAACGGTCGATTTACAGAATTCGCCGGGACATTGTAGATGTCATCCACAGCGATCGGGACATTCGATTGGAATTTAACATTCACAAAGACTGATGCTGTGGCAAGATTGCCGAAGTCATCCCGAACGGTGTAGCTGAACGAATCCAAACCAATGAAACCACTGGGTGGTGTGTAGAAGATTTGATTATTCGTCGGCGGTGGCACGACACCGACGGTGCCGGTTGTGTTCAGGCTGTCGATCGTCAGTTGATTACCGGCCAATTGGAAGTCATTCGCAAGTACATCCAGAGGCACACTTTTCGAATTCCGCGCCACATCAAAGTAATCGTCATTTGCGATGTCAGAACCGCTGAGGATGGTCACTTTATGATCTTGTACTTCACCTGTACCAGCGAATCCAGCAGCACCGAGATTCCCGGTTTTGCTGAGCCTGAAACGGGCGTAGGTTTCACCCGTCAGAGCGTCGGAAGGTACAGGGACGGCAATCGAATAAATGACGTTTTTAACGCCATTGTTAATGGCACGATTGCTAAGAAACTTCTCACCGGCGTCATCGAAGTCACCGTCCTGATTGAAGTCCAAAAAGCCCTGAAGGTAGGCTGTCGATCCGGTAGTATTGGTGACGGTCACATCAAAGTTAGATGTATCACCGGGTGCCAATGGAACCGTCTGGAGCACGCCATCTTCGTCGTTGACCAGTTGGTTCAGATCATCACTATCTGCGTCGATCGATGGAATCCCGTCAACATCCCGATCAGGTGCGGTACCAATCGAGAGCCCGGTAACGATGCCGTGTCGAGCACCATCGGGAAGTGATGTACCGTAAGAATTTGGAGCATCCCCGAAATCAAGTGTTGAGCGGAAGCCAAAATTGTACTCGTTAGTGATCGCAATCCCATTGAAGGTGAAACTGTGCTCACCGCTCGTTGGGAATGAGACCTGATATCCCGGCGTCGGCACCGCTCGGATTACATAATCTCCGATCTCACCGAAGTTGAAGAAATAACTCCCATCTTCGCCAGTGCGTGTGCTGGTTTCGCCCAAGTCGGGTCGATCATCCCCGTCGCTATCCAGATAAATGTAAACATTCTCAAGAGGTGATTCATTTGCGTCCATGATCCCGTCACCATCGACGTCATCAAACGCAACCCCCGTCTTTACACCACTTACGATCCCGAAACCGAATTCAAGACCTGATACCGATCCGGAAGGAGGTACAGTCACAGACTGCGAAGTCGGTGTAGTTGCGAGATACTGTGTTGGCGCAACCGCACGTATGTCCACGGTTCCAGCCTGCACGTCCAACGAAAAGGCGCCGCTTTGATCAGTAACTAAACTGGGTTCGCCGACCGTGTAGACGCCATTGGCATCAACATCAGCGAACACAGTCACACCCTGAAGCCCACCATCTGAACTGCCACTACCGTCCAGATTTTCATCAAAAAAGACCCGTCCACTCACACCGCCACCGACAGTACCCGTGGACAACAGATGAGCCAGAGTGTTGGTGATCTCACTCTTGCCGATGAACAGTGACTCAGCAACGCTGAAAAAATCGTCCTCGAATACGGGATCGATGTCATCACTGGTTCCAAAAATAAGATCGGGACCAATACCCGTTCCGTAAATCAGAGCGGGCGTTCCACCCTCATCCGACAGCGTACCAACTGTATTTGATCCGTCCGTATGAGCCATGCCCAAGACGTGACCTGCTTCGTGCGCTGCAACACTACCGATGAAAAATCCTGCTAGATCGATCAAGCTCCTCGTTGGACTGATCGGAATGTCCGCCATAGCGATCGCAGTATCAACAAAGTTGACGAAGGCTACTTCGCTCATATCGAAGTTCCCAATATCAACCGTTTGAGCAATACCAAACGCCGGGATCGTATCCTCGTTACCTCCAATGAAGACTCGGGTCAAACGTGGATCGTTCAACGCTATCTGTCCCCGATGATCTCGGCTATTCAAAACGCGAATCCCGTATTCGCCCGGAATACCCGACTCGACAAAATCGCCATTCTCACCAGTCTGTGTCAAATCCTCGAAAACATCGACAACCTGACCGACAACCCCGTCAATGACCTGATTAATGGCATCAATATCAGTACTTTCAATACCAATCTGCGGTAGCGACTCCGCCAAGCTTGGCACACGAATGAATCCAGTACCGCCCAAAAGATTCCCGTCAATCACGTCGCCGTCGAAATCCAGATAGACGATCTGGGTATCGCCAACCTCCAACTCCTCAGTGAGTGGCCGGTACGCACGAAGACCAATGGTGTACGAACCACCCAATGACACAATGTCGGGAGCAACGGTCAGAAAGTAAGTTCCCTCCCGAGGAACAACCCAAGCACCAGTTGCATTGCCAACATCTTGCAATGGAGCCTGCGGTATTGCAAAGGGCGCAACGCTACCGAAAACGGTCTGACCAAATGTGTCACGAACCACAAACTGATTTGCGGCTCCCGTAACAGCGACATCAAGAATGTCTCCACCCCGCAAATCCATCTCGAAGGTATCAAGATCCGCTGTCAGACCGGTCTGCGTCTGCCCAGGTGCAGTTGGCAAAAAGCCGAAGATGTCGACGGTGTCCTGCTCTCCAAAACCAGTTCCGACCGGGACCTTATCAGCATTGTAGATCGAGTCATTGAATCCCGTTTGCTGAAAGCTCTCTGATTCGTTGTAAGTGAACGACTGTACGGCGCCGATGTTTCTGGCGAACGTGTACTCGGTCAGATCATCCGGCGCTGGAGCAGTCGGTACGTCCTGGATCACCGCGAGCAACCGGCGTTCTTCCAATCCCTCCAGATTCAAGCGGCGACGCTTTTGAGCGCGGCTCGTACGGTTCTTGGTCTTACTGGATTGTAGTTTTTTTGCTTGATTTCGTTTGATCATCGAGTGTCTCTACCAAATTCGCGACTGACGGCGTTTCGGCGGTTTCGTCGGAACGGTTTATAAGGATGAACAGGGTCACAGATCGATCGGCCAAGTCCCTAAGATTGGTGTTTACCCAGTCCTAGTGGCATGTGGCAGCTTGCGCATTGTCTAGCATCGGTAAAAAGGCTCGCCAGCGTTTGCCAAACAGTCGGTAGCTCCCAATGCACCCATCAGGCAACATAGGAAGCCTAGGAAACAAAGGAAAGCAGCGTGTGCGATTCTAATTACGCCCGTAAATGTGTCAACGAAACGCATCTTATCGGATGCATTGCAGGTGCCAAAGTTCCGACGACTCACCCAGAATCCCGTTAATCGGACCAACCGGATTCTAGCCGCCACCCCACCAGAGGGTGAATTTTTGTGCACCACCACACGACGATTGTTCATCAATCCTGCCCCAAAACACCGGTTTTTAGGATGATATTGATGCAAAAAAAAATCCCGCCTCGGTGCACCGAGGCGGGATTTAAGTAAGTTCACTGAATTGTTCTCGACAGCTCGTTAGGGGCTTACCAGTTGTACTCAGTACCGAACGAAATACCTTGCACGACCAGATCATCGAGTACATAAGCAGGATTTACGACATTGCCGCCAGCTTCCAAATTCAAAATCGTATTTTTATCGATTGAACCGAATCCGATATCTTCTGCAGCGATCACATAATATGCTGATCGAAATTTCCAGGAATGGTTCAATTGCCAAACGAACTTCAGCTCGAACTCGCCCATCAGATCGCCACCTCGTCGCGTCTCATTGATGGTTGTGTCAGCAATCGAATTGGCATCGACCATGAAAGAGCGTTTGATTTCATTTTGAACCCAAGCAGCTTTAAGTCCCATGCCAAGTCTGACTCCGGAGTAAATATTCCACCAGATGTCGCCACCCGCCTGAGCTCCGAACATGTGGTTTCGAACTCTGTCTTGGGAGTTGAAAAAACGAGAGGCAGAATTGAAAGCCGAGTAATTCAGTTCATTTTTGAACTGAAGGTAACGAAGACCAAACAACCATGATCCTTGGAAGCGACAACGTGGTCCCATGGTTCGCCGACGATAATTCAGCTCGATACTGTGCAGTGCACTCTCTGTGGCGATGCTCTGTGATGAAGATTGATCAACATCGTCCAGCACGATCGGATCGCCGAAATCACTAATGAATGAATACAAGTCATTCCCTGCGGATGTTGCCTGAGCGTTGGCGTTCCATTTATTTCCGCCCATGTAGGTTGCTTCGATGTTACCACCTACGCCGCAAATCAAAGCACCTGACAACCTCACACCTGCAGCGAGTTCGTCGCCATCGTTTACATCTCCAAGAGACAAAACAACGTCACTTGGTGGATTTCCTTGGCCTAAGGCGGTGACAGGCATATTACCGCCACCCTGTGTGTGCCCAAGGAAGACAGCCTCAGCGGAAAGATCGTACCAGCGTAGCCCGCAAATCTCACCGTGGGGTCCCAAGTTGCTACCCAAACCTTGCAAGTTACTGCCCAGATATCGTGGATCAATCGACCAGTAGTCGCAGAAGGCTTGAAGGCATGTACCCCCACCCAGCAGACCGTGACCGGCATTGCGGGAACCGAGTAACCCGCCTCGTGAAATACCACCACATGAGCCAGAACCAGGATCACAAGAGCCGCAATTCCCGTCACACTGGCCACCGGACATGAAGCCAACTGGCATGACCCCTCCTGGGAAAGCAGCCGGGCCGTTGCCTTGCATCCCGGGAGAGAACGCCATTCCAGCAGGAACAACACCACCCTGATACATCGAAGGGTGGGCCATACCGGCCGGCGTGACATACCCGCTAGCGTCGTAATCCGCATCTGCCATCGGCAGTTGTGCGGCGGCCGGCAGAGCAAACAGTGCTGCACATACAGCAATCGCCCTGAGGCTCGAAGAGCGTGTAAAAAATCGTGATTGAGTCATTCGGTGCATCGCAAACGTCTCCGCGGCATCCGCCGCATGGCTATGGGCCGATCATTCATTTGCGGGGTAACGCACTCAGAACCCAGATTCGCTCCAAGTACACATGAAAACCAGTAGACAGATCACGCCTACCTCGCTTCCTGACCTTGCATGCGTCCGACAACAAACACTGTTGCCGTGGCAAGCAAAGACACTCCCCCCCTGATTGTTTTGCTTCGAAGCGATTACTCAGCTTTTCGCGTGTGATTGGGACCTCGCCCAATCAACCAGCGTCTACAGGACAACCGCGTCATGCGGATTTATCGGCACAAGTGGCCACCGGCATTTGGTTATTCCACTCGATCATCCTAGGAAAACTTTGCGGACATAAAACTTGGAAGACCCAACCAGTCATGAAAAGCGAGCCTGAGGTCGACTGAAAACCGGTAATTATTTGGTTTTGAGAGTCCAAACTCTCAAACGCACAAAGCTTGCGGCCCACCTAAAAAACGACACAAAATCGCGACAAAGGAGATGTGGTGGGACCGAACAGCATCCAAATTTCATCACTTCAGGTAATGCTAGCAACCTACTCTCCCCACCTGATGGGAGCTGATAAGCCCATCCCGCCTAGCAAGACGTGCTGAATGGAAACAAACGGGAACGTCGGTGACCGCACCGACTGCAGACCGCACCGACTGAATTTAGAGAGCACCCATTCTCAGCCATGATCACTTGCTCAGAGAAGTTCTTCGAAGCGGCGGAGCGTTACTTCGCTACTCGTCCTAACTGATTTGGCCCCAATAGCAACGGCGCCCACATACCCGGGCCTGGGTTCAATTGAGAGAAAACTCCAAATCATCTCTGACTCGAGTTTCGGATTGAGAAACCGGATCTCGGGTTGGGCAGAGTCAATCTTTTCAAATGCAAAATCAGCTAAAGGTGTTTGCAATCCTGTACCAAGTGCCTTGATAAAGGCCTCTTTGAGTGTCCAAATTTTCAGAAAAGTATTTTGTCGATCTGTTTCTGAGACACAACTTTCGAGGTGGTCGATTTCAGGTTTGGAGAAATAACGCTCGGCAAGGCGAGGATCTGTTCGACGCCCCAGCTTTTCAACATCAACACCAAGAAGGTCGACACTTTGGCTATCGATCCCACACATCACCAGCCCATCGGTATGTGCGATATTGAACGCTCGGCGAGCCTCAACCGGTTGGCTCACGTAAGGTTTTCCATTTTTTTCGATTGCAAAGGCAATGAGGCATGGATCAACTTTTTCACGTCCGAGGAGTCGGCGAGCCATTCCACGACCAACGATATGCTGGTTACGACTGGTAGCAATACGAAATCGGTCAGCTCGAACCCGCTCATCCTGGCTAAGCCAATTTTCACAGCATCTTTCCAGCCTTCCGGGCTCGGAAGAGGAACTACCTGCGTGCCAAACTTGAATACCGGGAGGATCTTCCATACTGATGACATCTAAAGTTCAAAGGGACTAATCACCGTTTCTGTGAACCACGAGACTCAACAAAAGGCCGGATTCAATGAAACCATCGGAACAGATTCAAGCGAACAGAACTTGCAGCCTAATAGTCCGGACAAACCTGAGTAACGTCAGAGCCAACATAGTGCGAACAAAAACAAACTGCTTCCTGCCATGATAGCCCGCGGTTCGATACTTCGTGATAAAGAGCGTTGTGTAATCAAGATTGTGTAATTCAAGCTGACCAGCAGCATCATCATTCGCCAACGAACATAGATTTGATCTCTCCGAACCTGATCGCTGAGACCTCTGAGGGGTCAACCATGCAAGCCGCCCAGTTTCTGATGGTTGGTGGGTTTGTGATGTTAGCATGGGTCTTGGCTCGACGGAAAATCCGGGCTGGAAAAAAGGTCCACGCGGACACGAAACGTGCCAACCGGGAAATCAAGTTGATGCGGGAGCACAAGGAACCCTCGGTTCCACTGAGCGGTGCCCCCGCTGAAACGCAACGCTGGCAGGCTGCGATGTTTGACCTGCAACGTGAACTCAAAGCTGATCTGGACACGAGAATCCTCGTGGTCCAAACACTCCTTAATCAGGTGGACGAAAAGATCAACCACCTGAATAGCCTTCAGGCGGAGCTAGAACCACGTGAAACCTCCGATCCATCCCTGAGCACCAAGATTCAAGAGTTATTACAACGTGGTTTGAATGCGCGAGAGATCGCGATGAAGATGAGAATGCCTCTGGATGATGTTGAACTGACTATCGCCAAACTTTGAGCGAAAATCGAAACTCAGGCCCGAGTTCTTCAAAAGGAGAGGAATCATTCAGCTGACGTTTCCAGCTCGACATCGAGTGGCTTTCGCATCTGGGGACCGACGTCTGACCAATTTCTATTGCGATCTTGCCACGATCCACGGCCTGGTTTCTGCTGCCAGAAAGAATGACCCGCAGACGACCAGGATGCCGCCGGGCGAGATTCTTGCTAAAGCTTTTTCGCAGGCAGCGATGGGATCCGTCATCGCCTCCGCCGTTCCCGACCAACCGTCAGGTAACATCGGTGCGAGTTCGCTTGGCTCGACAAATCGTGGATTACCGTGAAAACGAGTTAAGACTATTTCCTCACTGATGGAACTCAATTGCTTCAGCATCACTTCTGCAGACTTATCGACGCTGGTTCCAAAGACAACGGCGATGTTTCGATTGCCACGGCGATTTCGTAAACAATCACATAAGGCGGCGACGGAATCTTCATTGTGCGCAACATCAACAACCGCCATGACATCATCCGACAGTGAAAAAGGCTCAATGCGGCCCGGGCAGATCAAACCCGCCAACCCTTTATCAATTGCAGCATCCGATAGAGGGCTTCCTTGCCTCCCCAAGGCTTCTACAGTTGCCAACGCGATGGCAGCATTGCGACATTGATGAGTCCCCTCGAGTGGCACCGATATCTCTATGTGCTTACCTGGATCACCCGGCCCTGTGTAGACCAAACGTGAACCCCAAAACGCTTCTTCGGAACCCTGAAACTGAAAATCACGCCCCAGTTGCCAGTAGGTGCATCGATGTTCGATAGCTGTCGACTCTACGACCTGCTGCGCGGCTGGGTCCATTACTCCACTCACCACCGGCACGCCTTGTTTGATGATCCCGGCTTTCTCAGCTGCGATCTGAGTCAGATCATTCCCCAGCACATGCTGATGATCGAGCCCGATGGACGTTACTACCGAGATACTCGGAGCACAGACATTGGTACTGTCCAATCTGCCACCCAAACCAACTTCGAGAACGATCGCTTCACAATGCGAGCGTTCGAAATGCAGTAGCGCCAACGCGGTTGTGAGTTCAAAAAAAGAGGGGCCTTCCTTTGGGAAATTTGAGTCACCTCGGAAGGTGGGAGATTCAACTGCTTGACTTAGCTCCTCCACGAGCGCGACGAGATGTTCAGGTGGGCAGGTCTCGCCATCGACCCGGAATCGCTCTTCCAATCGATGCAGGTGGGGCGAAGTATAGAGTCCAGTACGAAGCCCACTGGCAGTCAACATTGCGGCAACCATTGCCGCTACCGAGCCTTTTCCCTTTGTGCCTGCAATATGAATCAGCGGGATTGGTGGTTTTGGAGACGACAAGGAATACAGGTAATGCCCCAACCCCAGTTCCTCGAGAAGTTCGGACATTCTCTGAAGCCGAAATCGATAACGATTCGCACTCGAGACAGTCATTTTCTCGTAGTTGATCTGCCCGTAAAGGAAGCTCAGAGCCTTCTCATAGGCGTCATCCGGCATGGATTGTCGAAGGGATGTCGAATCGTTCAACGCAGCGGGCAATCCAGAAAAAGACAGAACGGGTGAGAAACCAACATGATGGCGGTAGCAAATTGATTGATGATTCAGCCCTGATTTGCAAGCCCCATTCACCAAATGTGGAGATTTACAGGGTCTGAGACGAGCCCACACCATGCCGCACATGCAACGATACAACCGTTGTGACACGCGAGATCACCTCTGTAATCACTGCTAAGACAACCATTTCCGGCCGAACAGCGTAGTAGCACGGTGGAAATACTGGCACATCCCGGTTCATATCTGGCCTGAAAAGCTGCGTTGAAGGTCTCAAGCACAAAAATACGAACACTTCCCCCACAGGCGGCGTAGCGTATCAATCTCTGGTCTTGGGTCTGCCAGCGTTGCAGCACGGCAATTCGTGGCACCTGGGCGTCAGAGGCCTTGTCGCATCCCGGTGCCTGATCGGCTCAATTCATCTGAAAGGACCGATTCTCCCCATGTTTGCCAAATTTTGCCCTCTCCCAACGGAAGTCTTTAACCGTGGATACTGATTCAACCGTGGTCGCCGAATCGGAGACCGCCAGCGCAGCACAAGCTAGCAACGGCGAGTCCGACTCAGGCGTTGTCATTGAAACCCGCAACCTGAGCAAGATTTATCGTGATTTCTGGGGTCGAAAGAAGGTCAACGCGCTGAAGTCGCTCGACATCGAGGTCCGAAAGGGCGAGGTGTTTGGATTGTTGGGACCCAACGGCAGTGGCAAATCAACAACCATCAAGTTGATCCTCGGTTTGCTTTTCCCGAGTAGTGGCCGAGTGCTGGTTTTCGACAAAGATGCAAGCGAAACCAGCAAGAATGAGAGAATCGGCTACCTGCCAGAAGAATCCTATCTGTACAAATTCCTGACTGCAGAGGAAACCCTGGACTTTTACGGCCGACTGTTTGACATGTCGGGTGCGGCCAGAAAAAAACGCGTGAGCGAGCTGATTCAGCTGGTAGGCCTGCAGGGTGCAAAACATCGCCAGCTCCGGGAATACAGCAAAGGAATGACACGCCGCGTTGGCCTGGCTCAGGCTCTGATCAACGATCCTGATTTGGTCCTTCTGGATGAGCCAACCACGGGTCTTGACCCGATTGGTTCCAGAGAGATGAAGGATCTGATCTTATCACTGAAAAAACAGGGCAAGACCGTTCTGCTTTGCAGTCACCAGCTTGCTGACGTTCAGGACGTCTGCGACCGAGTGGCAATTCTGGATCAGGGCGAACTGAAAGAACTTGGACGCGTGACCGACCTTTTGAAGGTTCAGGATGTCACTGAGATACACACCAAGCGACTGAAGCCCGAGGTGGAAGCCGAGATCAGAGCTATCATCGAGCGTGAAGGTGGTACCTGCACCATCGACAATCCAACTGCAACGATGGAAGACTTGTTCCTGAATATCGTGCGTGAGAGCGAAGCTCGCCCTGGTGCAAGACGCGTTTCCGGGACAGGCCCTCAACAGGAAGCAGCAAAGAAAGACCAAAAGACTGAAGAGAGTCAGGGAGAAGCTGGTCAATGATTCTGCAACCTGAAGATTTCTGGTCATTCTATGAATGGCTCATGCGTCCCGAGTCATTTCTCGAGAGTGCTTTCCTGCAAGGCATCGTGCTATTTGTTCTTGCAATCGTCATCGGGCTGATGGTTGGTTACATCATCTCGGCGAATCGCTATGGTCCCAGCGAGGGCTTTTACGCCGTCGCTCGAGCGGTCCGCGATCTGATACGTTTCGATCTGCCTGGAACTTCCGCACACCGCGTGTTCGCGCTCGCGAGACTCGCGTTCAAAGAAGCAATCCGTCGGCGGGTTCTGTTTGTGGTGGGACTGTTTGTTGCCCTTCTTTTGCTGGCTGGATGGTATCTCAATCCTGAGAGCAGTGACCCTGCAAGGCTTTACATCAGCTTCGTCCTGACAGCGACCAACTATCTGATCCTGGCTTTAGCCTTATTCATCAGTGCTTTTTCGCTGCCTAACGACATCAAGAGTCGAACGATCTACACGATCGTCACCAAGCCGGTAAGGGCAACAGAAATCGTCCTCGGTCGTATGCTGGGCTTCATGGCGGTCGGAACCGTGATGCTTGTCCCCATGGGCCTTGCCAGCTTTCTGTTTGTCACTCGTGGCCTCAGCCATCAGCACTTGGAGGTGGTCGACGTTGTGGAGAAGGCCGATGGGTCGTTAGTGGGTGAAACGGACTTTGTCCAAGACCACAAGCACGGCTTCACGATTTACAGCGACATCGATGCCGAAGGAAACCCACTGGGGACATACTCAGGGCTGACCGACGCAGTCCGTGGTCATCGGCATATTGTCAAACGTGATGCGAACGGAGATTTTGAAATACTGTCGCCGGAACCACTCCGCGCAAGGATTCCTTCCTACGGTGAGATCCAGTTCTACGATCGTGGGGGAAACAACAAAGACGCGGGTGTGGACATTGGTGCGGAAAGACTGGACGCTGGCGGATACGGCAGTGCCGGGATTTCCCGGGTGATTGGATTGTCGCGGGGAAGCCGAAAGGTACAGCACGGCTACGTTGAAGGCGGTACTCTCGGCAAAGCCGAATTTACGTTTCAAAATGTGACCCGCGATCGATACCCCAATGGCCTACAACTCGATTTATCACTCCGTGCTTATCGCTCCTACAAAGGAGATATCGAGTCAGGAATTCGTGGTTCAGTAACCATGAAGCACCCGACAAAGGACATCGAGAGTAATCCACGGACGTTTGTGATCAATGAATACGAAGTTGACGAGCTCAATCTTGATACGGATGTTCAAGGGACCGATAACAACAAGACGCGTGAATTGAACGTCTTTGAAGATCTGGTGGATGAGAACGGACAACTCACGATCATCATCAAATGCCTCGATCGAAGCCAGTATTTGGGAGTTACCCAGAGCGGAGTTTATCTCCGTGCCGGGGACAATCCTTTCTGGTGGAATCTCACGAAGGCTTATGTATCAATTTGGTTGCAGATGGCGATGGTGGTCGCGTTCGGTGTGATGTTCAGTACATTCTTAAGCGGCCCAGTCGCCATGGTGGCAACTTTCGCATGTGTACTCCTTGGCTTTTCTGCTGAACAGGTCTATGACACGCGACACTTCATTGATAGCGGCGTTGAGCGGGGCGGAGGACCCATCGAATCGATGGTCCGCTTGCTCCGGCAAGACGCTATGACAACGCAGTTGGACGTTGACACCACTGCAGCGAAAGTGATCAAGACGACCGATGCCGGCATCGTTTACTCTCTCGATGCAATCGCAACGGCCCTACCCAACCTGCCCAAGATGGTTGGGACGGCAGAGTACGCAGCGAGTGGTTTCGATATCTTTGGAGCCCTCCTATTACGGCACGCAGCGGCGACCTTCGGTTACTGTCTCTTGGCGTTCATTATCAGTTACTTCTTCCTGAAATCGCGCGAGATCGCGGCATGAATCGTACAAAAAGCCTTTGGCGAAAACTTACCTACTTGGCAATTCTGTTAGCCATGTTGATTCCATTGTTCCTGCTGGGACAACCCTCCGGTGGTAAGGGTGATCCAGGCGGGCAACTGTCTGTGATGAGACATGAATACAACATCGCAGAAAGTGATCTTGGTGAAATCAGCCCTGCCAGTGAGACCATGAAACTCGCATCCCTCGGGATGCGTGGTGTCGCTGCAACCCTTTTGTGGAATAAAGCACACACTTATAAGGTGATGCATGAATGGGATCGCTTGAAGGCAACCCTGAACAACATCGCATTGCTTCAGCCTCACTTTGACAAAGTCTGGGAACATCAGGCACATAATCTGGCGTACAACGTTTCCACAGAGTTCGACGATTACCGACAACGGTATGAAATGGTCCGAGAGGGAACTGAGTTTCTGACGCGTGGAGTGCGGCAAAACACAAATGCCCCAAGACTGGTTTGGTACACCGGTTGGTTCTATGGACAGAAACTGGGAATGTCTGACGAGAAGGTACAATTCCGCCGGTTGTTTTCTGATGACGAGATGCTCCACGATGCTCTCTTAGCTGAAGAGATCGCTGTCGACAGCCCTGAGGCACGCGGGCCTTTGGGAAAACCAGACAATTGGCTGGTCGGTCGACTATGGCTGAATCACGGTTATGAGATTGTCGATAGCGGCGTGAAAATTCGCCGACAAACTCCACTCAACTTTTACGAGACCGGGCCCAAGTGGCGAATCAAACACGCTGAATCAATCGAGTCCGAAGGAATCCTTGACGAAAGAGCTCAGAATGCTTGGCAAATGGCAGATGATGATTGGCTTGCTTTCGGGACCCGAAGCATCCCCACGACATCGCCATTCACGATCAAGCTAAATCAGCTGGAAGAACTGGAAGCCCAGAGAGATGAGAAAATCGAAGAGTTCCGGCAGCTCAATGAAGAAGCTTTTGCTACAGCTCGACAAGCGAGGATTGATACCCTCCCCGCCGAGATCCAGGAATACTGGCAGAAACCTGAGTCGGAATTGACGCCCGAGCAAAGGCAGTTGATGCCTTCCATTCTCAAAGGCCTGATCCCCGATCTGACCGCTCTGGCAAAAACCTCGGATGATTCCGTCCGACTGGAATCCGTGAACATTGCCGGCCAGGTAAGAGATCTGAATGCTCGGATTCAGAAAACCATCGGGTACCGCACCCAGATCAATTACCCCTATTGGAAGACACTAGCCCAAGCTGAACAGGAAGAACGAACCGTAACCGCCAGAAGGCTAGTTTACGAAGCTGAACAAGCCAATAAGAACGCTGAACTCGATAAGGCGATCGAACTTTACGAACAAGCATTCGCGGTCTGGGCTGAGATCTTTGATGACTACCCGCTGCTGACCATTGATGATACCGCGGAGGACCTTTTCAATTCGGTGAGACGGTACATGGTCGCAATTGACTCTCAGGAGATTCCTGAGGATTTCCCGCTTGCGACTTTCGTGAGTCTGATGGGAGAGTTTGGTCAAGTCGATGCCCGGATGTACGAGACCATCCGTCAGGAGAGCAAAATCACTGCTGAAAAACGACGCATCGAATTGGAAGAGGAGGAGAAGAAGCGGCAGGATGAGGCTGACAAGATCGACGCAGCGGTAGATGGCACCACCAGCGAGAGTACTGCCACCGAGAGTACTGCCACCGAGAGTACTGCCACTGAAAAGAGTCAGCCCAAAAACTCTGACCAGCCTTCCTCGCCTGGCGAAGATGCTACTCAGGAACCGGGACAGTCCGAATGAGATGACGATGCCAACGACAATGAGGTGGCAAATTTAAAAGACAGAGCCACCGCTGTTGATTCGGGAAAGTCGTTAGGGATCACGGAGAAAGAGTAATTCATGCAGTGAAAGGTTCAAAGACCTCGAAAGCAGGATACGAAAAAACGCGGCCCACCGATGACGGTGGACCGCGTTTTTCATTGGTCAATTGAAATTTCGTGAAGCTTACTGAATGCCTAGCAGCTCGACTTCGAAGACAAGCACTTCATTGGGCCCGATAGCTGGCTGACTGCCACGCTCGCCGTAGGCCAGATCTGAAGGGATGTAGAGCATCCACTTATCACCGACCTTCATCTTCTGCAAAGCCATTTGCCAACCTTTGATTACTTGATTGGCTTGGAAACTCGCTGGCTGTCCTCGTTGCACTGAGCTGTCGAAAACACTTCCATTGATCAGTTTTCCTGTGTAGTGCACTTGCACAGTATCATCTGGTTTTGGAGAAGCACCACTTCCGGCTTTCAATACTTTGTACTGAACGCCACCATCCATGGTCTTTACGCCTTCTTTTTTGGCGTTGTCAGCGAGGAACTGCACGCCCTTTGCTTTCTGAGCAGCTGACATTTCAGCTTGCCGCTTGGTGAGCAACGCCTGAATTTTTCCTTGAGTCGCCTGCAGTTGCTCAGTCGTCAAAGTGGGTTCCTTCAATGCGACACCCTCCTGAAAACCTTTCAGAAAAGCTTCCAGCTTCATATCTTCTGCCTTAAAGCCGCTTTGGCCCATGTTTTGACCGACAGAGAAGCCGAGGAAATAACCTATCAGCTCGTTGTCAGACATGCCGGCATTGGCTGCAGGCGGGGTTTCTTGTGCCATAACAGACTGGACAATTGCACCTTGGCAAATTGTCATTGCTCCTGCGATCAGGAATGATTTGAACATCTTGGTTTCCTAGGGAACGCTCGGTCACCGTGTCCACGATGCCCGATCCGGGG
>NZGD01000187.1 GCA_002690925.1 Rhodopirellula sp. | reverse complement strand
CTTCTTCCTGTACAGCGGCTTCTTCCTGCACAGCGACTTCTTCCTGTACAGCGGCTTCTTCCTGCACAGCGGCTTCTTCCATTGAAGGGGCCAAGGTCGCAGTCAGGACTTGACCATCTTCTCTGGCTTTTTGCGTGACTGTTTCTTGGTCCACTGCGTTACCGGAGGGTTGTTCCATTTCCACTGAAGGTGCTGGCTGCTCGTTGCCTGCTGCTACGTTGTCCGAAGTACACTCTTCCATACTTGGGAACAGAGGGTGTGGGTCCAAGCTTTTGCGGGGCTCTACATTGCGGTTGTCTTGAGGCTGGCTGTTGTCAGAGGCGGGATTTGGGGATGCTTCTTGTGCCGACATGGAAAGATCTTTTTTGAGTGGGCGCCGGCGCGCAGTTTCAACGCAAGCAGCAAACTTGCGATGCAACTGGCAAACGACTGAAGGGTTCGTGCGCAATCAATGATCGGATATCTGCCGATCACCACACCGATAGCGACGCCGCTTCGTTCACACAAATTCTTTCGCTCGCCATCTATTGTGGCGTTCGCGTGGTTTTCACGCGTCAGGAAGACTTGTCGCATCAATCCCCTGTGTTGGCCGCGAAATCGCGAGACTCAACTCGAGCGTCTTGTCTGAACAAGCCGATCTCAGTTACTGCAGGGACTCTGGTGAGCCGTCAAATTATCGCAAGCTTCTATTATGCGATAGGGTTTTTCTAGATGATTACTGAAAAGATCGGCTGCCATTGAGAGGTTATCAGGATAACCGTCAGTGACCCGCGACGGAGACCATGAGGCCTGTCGATATTTTGGACACAGCGGATGCTGCAAGGGGAATGAATTGCTTCGTTGAAGCCACTCGTTGGTGTCATTTTCCCCCTACGCGGGAATCGCAAGTGTCCCGCGGTAGAGTGAGCGTCGTTACGGCTCATCGTTTTAATTCTTGAGTGTTTCTAGTTTGTTCTCGATTTTTTCGAGTCGGTCAAGAATTTTGCTCAGGGTTTCCAGCACTTTTGTGTCTGTCTTCGTCATCGCGGTCTCTCGCTCTTTTTCAGCAGCTTTTGACTTCTTGATGTTCGATGTGCTGTTGTTGTCACCGCCCAAGTTGTACTCCTGCTTGTTGCCGTCAGGACCGATGACGATAGCACGTGCCTGGATGTTGCCAACTTTCATGTTGCTCGCATTCATTCCTTGGATGGCCTCCATGAGTTGTTTGCGAACATCGGCTGGCAGGTCTGCACCGGCATTTTTCAACCATGGCATGATAGCGGTTTTGTTCGGCAGCACCGCAGGCACCTGGCCAGCTTCAATTTTCATGGGCAGGACACCATTTTTCCCCGCTTGTTCCATCGCTGCTTCAACCTGCTTACGAACCTCATCGGGTAACCCCTTCAGCATTTGTTTGTCGTTGAGTAAGCCACCGGCAATATCCTTTTCTACCTTTTCTTCTTTCACAACTCCATCGGGGCCGACGATGATTGTGTGGTAAGAAATCTTGCCGCTGCTGGACTGGCTCTTTGCTGTTTGTTTTTTGGAAACGTCATTTGTCTTGGCACCTTTTTTGTTCATCCCCTCAGCAATGTTCTTTAACTGTTTCTTGAGAACCGCTGGTGAACTGTCAAGTGTGATGACTTGGGGGACCCCATTGATTTCGATGACCACTTGCCCTGTGGTGTCGGTTTCTTTTTTTGCAGGAGCCTGGTCATTCGAGATGGCAGGTGTGCAGAACAGTAACGCTACTGCAGATGCTAAGAAGTTTAACCTTGTCATGATCGATTCTTGTTCTGAAGGGTGCTTGGGCACTAAAAACTGTGCGAGGATGATTCAAGGGGCCGAGGATTTTGTGCATGCCGGATGCTTGCATTTCGATCTGTAGAAAAGCCCGTTTCGGATTTCTGACAAGACTATCGGATATACAGTTAAGAACCAAGTCTGAAGTGCGATCAGGATTTTCGATTGGTGTAAGAGGAATTCGAATGTCTGTTTGGCTGCCGTGAGTCTGGTATGCTGAAGCCGGCATCCTGATCGATTTCAACACTGGGCCATACACCAATCACTTCGAATCACTTCGGTCGGGTGTCTGTGTTGTATTTGTCAGCCGATTCTGAATATGTCAGCCGAGTCGAGGGATAGAATCCGAATGAGTATTTTTTCATCACCAAGTGACGGTGCAGCTTTCCGGTCTCCTGTGGTGTCAGCTTTGCCTTTTGCGATTCAGCAGACGATCATTCCTTATCTTGCTGCCGGGTTGGTTGTTTTGCTCAGTGCAAAGGCGTTGCAGGCACAGTCCAACTCTCCGCTGAATCGTCCTCCGCAACCGCCTGCTGGTGCACCTCAGCCAGTGGCCGGTATGGGGATCATGGCGGGTTCGGTGACTCATGATTCTGCGTTGGTGCAATTGCGTTTGAGTGAGAGTGAAGAACTCATTGAAGGCGATTTGCCAGGAGCTTGGGGAGTGGTTGAGTTTTCACTCAATTCGGCAGGTCCTGGGCAAACGTTGTTGGCCCGCTGTTTGCCCCAGCGGGATTACATTGCACGCGTCAAGTTTCAGCACCTGATTCCTAATACGACTTATGTTTGCAAGACACGTCTGGGGCTTGATTCGACACGTTTAACTGCTGGACCCACGGTTACATTCAAGACATTACCGGGGCCGGCCATTGCTGCGAACGTCAGTTTTGCTGTGGTAACAGGGATGAACTATGCCAAATTTCATGGAGACAGCCGGATCAACCGTGCTCGCTCAGCGGTCAAGAACAACACCAAACTGCCGCAGCCCTACTCAGGACCTGACAAAGAACTTGGCTATCCTGCATTGGCCACCATTCTGAAAATGAAACCAGACTTTTTCATCGGGACCGGGGACAATGTCTATTACGATACGCCGGATGATCCGCGAGCTGTCACCATGACCGAGATGCGGCAAAAGTGGCACGAGCAATTTGTTCAGCCACGTTTCCGTGAATTGTTTGCAAAGGTTCCCACGCATTGGATCGTTGACGATCATGATTATCGAGTTGATGATGGTGACAACTCAGGTGAGTTTCTACCGTTGCCGGAAACGGGGCGGCAGATTTTGCTGGAGCAACTGCCTTATGCGTCTTACGAGCAGCCCGCAGCACGAACCTATCGGACTTATCGGGTCAGCAAGGATTTGCAGATCTGGTTCACTGAGAATCGTTTTCACCGAAGCCCCAATGTGATGCCTGATGGACCGCAAAAGACGGTTTGGGGAAAAGAGCAGAAGGCTTGGTTAAAAGAGACATTGAAAGAGAGTGACGCAAATTTCAAAGTGCTGATTTCACCAACGCCCATGGTTGGGCCGGACGACCTGCGAAAGACAGACAACCACTGTGATGTGGGCGGATTTCAGCACGAGCGCGATGAGTTTTTCAAGTTTCTGAAAAAGAACGGGCTTGATCAGCAAAACTTTTTTATTGTGTGCGGTGATCGGCATTGGCAGTATCATGCGGTCGACGCAACGGGTGTTGAGGAATTTTCCTGCGGTGCTCTGGTGGATGCGAATTCACGTCTCGGCAGAATGCCTGGTGACCCTGCTGGAACTGACCCTGATGGGTTGATCGAACACCTGCATCGTCAAACGGAACGTAGCGGTGGCTTTCTGCTGATTCGTTGCGATGCCGTGAGTCAAGCAGGAGACGCAAAGCTTTCGTTTGAATTTTACGATGAGCTTGGCAAACTGCTTTATCGCACGACCAAAGGTTGATCTTTCACTGGGCAGCCTGCAACGTGTAAACCAGGAATGCATCTGGTGTTCATTAGATGTACGAGGGACGCGGCAACTGAGTGATCCAAAGTACAGGAAATTGCAATTCTCAAGCCACTTGGTTGGTGCAATTTGTGGTGGTAAGTATCTCAGGTAGGTATGATAAACACTGCTCCGGCTGGGGATTCAGTCGATGAGCGTGATCGACTCTAACCTGTGCATGAAGAGGATTGTGTCCATGTCTCGGAAATCTGCTGCCACTGCTGCGTCGAACGGGAAACCAACACGTCGGCAATTTTTAAAGACATCTGCTACTGTCGCGGGCGGTGCAATCGCCGCGCCCACGATCATTCCCAGCTCTGCACTGGGACTTGATGGTGCCGTGGCCCCCAGTGAGCGGATCGTTGTCGGGGGAATCGGTATTGGCAGACGTGGTGGCTACGATCTTGGTTGCTTTCTTCAGCAAAAAGATGTCCAGTTCGTAGCTGTCTGTGATGTCAAGGAGAAGCGAAGGATTGCTGTCAAAAAACAGGTGGATGCACATCATTCAAATGACCAGTGTGCGACCTACCGTGACTTCCGTGAGTTACTGGATCGAAGTGACATCGACGCAGTGCTGATTGCAACGGGCCCCAATTGGCATGCAACGGCAGCAATGACTGCTGCTAAGGCTGGCAAGGACATGTACTGCGAGAAGCCCGTTACCAAGAATATCTCGCAAAGTTTGATTCTTGCCGACACGATGCGCCGCACTGGGCGTGTTTTCCAAGCAGGTACCCAGCGACGCAATTTGCCTCACTTTGCTTTTGCCTGTGAATTGGCGCGTACCGGACGCCTCGGAAAACTCAAGAAAGTCTATGCCCATCCAGCGGGCATGCAGGCCATGATGAGTGGCTGGTTGGTCCCGGAAACCGAGCCAGATGCTGAGTTGGTTGACTGGAATATGTACCTTGGACCTGCGGCTTGGCGACCTTTCAATAAAAAGTTGTTGGATGGTTTCAACTTTGAAAAAGGTGGTGGGCTAGTCGGCGGTGGCGTGCTGGAGTGGGGATCCCACTGTGTGGACTTGTGTCAGTGGGCTGTCGATGATTGTTTGCCACCGGTCGAGTACAACGCGCCAAAAGATGGTGAGTTGCTCGCGCGTTACGAGAATGGGACGGAGCTGATCTTCCGTGAAAAAGGTTGGATTCCGTTGGGGTCCTGTCCCGTCAGATTTGAAGGTGAGGATGGCTGGGTAGAAGCTGGTGACAGCGGCAAGATGGTGCTCAGCTCACCTGAGTTATTGGCAGGTCGTGAAGTAGATGAAATTGGCGGGTATCCCGCGACCTTCCACGTTCGAGATTTTCTGGACTGCGTGAAATCGCGACGACAACCCAAAGGGAATGCAGTGGCAGCGTGTAATGCACACATTGCCTGTCACGCCGCAAATATTGCTTTGCACTTGGGGCGGCAGGTTAAGTATGACAATGTGAAACACGAATTCATCGATGACGAGCAGGCGAATCGCTTGCGTTCAGAAGCGTTACGCGAGCCTTGGAGGCTTTGATCCGACGCTCTGAACAGTAACTGTCATTCGCTTGTGGGCAGGATGCCGCCACCTCACACACACAAATTACAAATTAGAAAAATCGATGAAATCAATATTCACAAATCTTCGTTTGCTTACTTTAGGAGTCCTTGTTTTGGCTCTGGGGATGTCGCTGGCGGATGCACAGCAGCCGCGAGATTCTGCCACTGAGGAACAACGGCTTCTTGCTATCTTGCAATCAGATGCACCGGCGGCTCAGAAAGCAATCAGCTGCAAGGAACTTGCCATCTACGGATCCAGCAAAGCTGTACCTGAACTGGCAAAGTTGCTGGCCAATCCGCAGCTTTCTTCATGGGCCCGAATCGCGTTGGAAGTGATTCCCGGTGAGCCGTCGAATGCTGCCTTAAGAACAGCCGCAGAATCAATGCAAGGACAGTTATTGGTTGGGGTCATCAACACAATTGGTGTTCGACGTGATGCCCAAGCGGTGCCGATTCTGATCGGTCGCTTGAAAGATGATGATATTGAGGTGGCTTCCGCGGCAGCCGTCGCGCTTGGCAGGATCGCTGATGAAGATGCCACGAAAGCCCTGCAGGCAGCACTGGGAAACGTTCCTGAAAGGCTAAGATCGCCCGTTGCAGAGGCTTGTGTTCTATGCGCGGAAGCTAGGCTTCTCAGTGGGCGCCAAAAAGAAGCTGCGGAAATCTATGAGCAGGTTCGAAACGCTGAGGTTCCGATGCAGCGAATCGTTGAGGCGACTCGCGGATCAATCCTTGCACGTGGTCAGGACGGCGTTCCATTGCTGGTTCAAACTCTTCGTTCGCCGGAGAAAAAACTGAGACAATTGGCATTGGCAACGGTGCGGGAATTTCCAGGTGACGAGGTTGATACTGCGTTGGCAAATGAACTGAAGAAAGCATCATCTGCGCAAGCTGTCGCGATCATTCAGGCCATGGCTGATCGGCCACAAACAGTCGTGTTACCGGCGATTCTGGATGTCGCTCGGAATGGCAGTCCGCAAGTGCAGGCTTCTGCGATTGACTCGCTCCGGCGTGTGGGTGACGAGTCCTGTCTGGGAATTCTGCTGTCAGTGGCGACCGGTGACGACGCCGAACTGCAGCAGATTGCCAAATCCACACTTGCGGAATTACCAGGTGAGGGTGTCAATGCCAAGATCGTCACGATGCTTGCTGCTTCGAAAGGCAAAGAGTACCCCGTTTTATTGCATCTTGTGGCCCAACGTCGTGTGGATGCGGTTCCACAGGTGGTTCTGGCGCTGAGCCAACGGGATCCGTTGATCCGGCAAGCTGCGCTGAAGGCGCTTGGGCAAATCGTCTCACTTGACCGGCTCTCACTGTTGATCGATGCGGTGGTTCAATCACGAAATGCCGAAGACGCTGAAGTGGCAAGTCAGGCATTGATGGCCGCGAGTGTCAGGATGCCAGATCGCGAAGCGTGTGCCACGCAACTGTCCAAGGCGATCCCAACTGCTGCTTCTGGTATCAAAACAACCTTGCTGGAAATTCTTGCAGAAGTGGGAGGAGAAAATGCATTGGCCCAGGTTTCGGCCGCGGCGATGAGCCGTGATCCACAATTACAGGATGATGGCAGCCGTCTGTTAGGTAAGTGGAATAGTGTGGCGGCAGCTCCCAGGTTGATGAGTCTGGCCGTGTCGGGGCCTTCTTCCAAGTATCGAGTGCGAGGCATGCGCGGTTACATTGGGGTCGCTCGAAAATTTCCGATGCCTGAACCACAGCGAGTCGAGATGTGCCGGCAGGCATTCGAAAAGGCATCACGGATTGAAGAGCAAAAGCTGGTGTTGGATGTTCTAAAAATACATCCCAGTGCAGAGGGACTCGCGTTGGCAATCCAAGCTCAAAGGGTTGCTGCACTGAAAACCGATGCAACGGTAGCCGCATCGCAGATCGCTCAAAAGCTTGGAGGTAAAGCAGTCGATATTGCTTCAATCATGAACGCCGGAGGAATGAAACCCGTCAAGTTGCAGATCGTCAAAGCAACTTATGGTGCCGATGGTGTCAGCAAGGATGTCACCGCTGTAATTCAAAAGAGTGCAGGATCGCTGCCTTGGATCAAATTGTCTGGGCGTGGATACAATGCGGCGTTTGGCGGCGACCCCGTGCCGGGCAAGGTCAAGAAGTTGATCATTCAGTACGTCATGGATGCTAAGCAAGGGACTGCCTCGTTCGATGAGAACGCACCCATCTTGCTGCCGCAGCCCGAGTAAAGGAACAGTTCGGAACCGGCCGAGCACAGACCTTGGGCGCTGCTAGCGGTAGGCAAAGACGTTCAACTGAAGGTCCATTCCGAGCTGTAGCTCCCGCTGGCATAGTGGGCTTTTTGAGGCGAATTGTGTATGGATCTGGTAGCGGAATCCCGCTTCTGTAAGGATGCCTGTCAAGTCATTGAATCGCTGGGGCTGGTCCGCATAAGAATGATATTCAACAAAAAGATTGGAGACATTTTTCAGTTCGTTACCACAGTGCATCAGTACATCAACTTCAGCTCCTTCAATGTCCATTTTTAAAAAGTCGATTGGCTCCTGTAGGAAGCTGGATAGATCAACGGCTGTCACGGAGAATGAATGCTCACTTGAGGATTCGGAAAATGTAAGGTGACCCGCATCTGCTCCTTCAGCTTCGAACTCCAAAGTGGTGTCATCAATCCATGCTGCGTCTTGCAGTAAATTGACATCTGCTAGGCCAAGTGAGTCGAGGTTGTATTGAGCGGCTTGCAAGACCTTGGGGTCTGGTTCGAACCCAGTAAGCCTGCAGTTTGGGTATCGCTGTTTGAAGAACAGAAGGCTCAATCCGACATTTGAGCCGACATCAAGAATGCGAGGGCTTGGCGTGTTGGTTTTGAATTCATAGATGCGGTCCCGGAAAATTTCGCGAAAACTGTAGTAGAAGGACCTGCCATCGACTCCTTTGACAACGGGTCCGAAAATGTCCGTGGTGAATGGTTCGTATCTCGGTAGCTTTCTGATGCGTCGTAGCTCGCGTTTGATGAGGAATCCGCTGATCAAGCCCCGCTCAAGGGGATTCCGCACAGTTAGATCCGCGTTGATTTTGGGCATCTTTGTAATTCGGTTGAGTTGAGAAACTGTACGGGAGCAGGTGTCTTGCAGCGAGCAGTGTGTGGTTGACGTTCGCGTGGCGGGGAACTGTTCGAGTACAAAGTGAGCTCCCCTTTGCTGGAACGATCATCTACGGACTTGTGCCAGAATTCAGGAACTTTTGTCACTGCAATCTCAGGGGCTTGGCTTTTTGCGTCGGTTCATGCCGTTGATTAGCATACGACGCATACTTTGAGCGGTCACGGCGTTTGCGTTGTCATAAACCTCGAACGAGCCTGCACTTTCAGTGTAAGTTCTCGTGGCGGCGATGCCCAACATCGATTTCGTTGTTGGATCTGAGTGAGGCTGTAGCGAGCCCAGTTCATATAACTGGACCGAATGCATAGCAGTCAGCGACTTCATTTTTTGGATTTGTTTCGATTGGCCTTGGGAGTGTTTTTGCCCCTCGTTTTGGGAGGGCCGTAGGTGTCGATGAGGATTTGGTCAACTGCATCGCGGTCGCTTCGGTTGATGAATGCGTTCAGCATGGGGTCATCAGTTTTTTTCATTTGCTCAATCAATTGTTCCTGCATTGCTGCGATCGTTCCTGCATGTTTGGTTTCATCAATCAGGTTGTTCAGGCAGTCCGGATCGTTCAGCAGATCATAGAATTCTTCTGGTACGCGATAACGAAACAGTTTGATCCGCTCAGCAATCGCCTGGTTGGATTCGGCGGCGGCTTGCATGGCTGCCATCGTCTTTCCTTCATTGTTGTTTCGGTACCAGTGCTTCTGATCGCTGAAGGGATTGTAGATATATCCATACCTGCCATTTTGTATCGCTCGCATCGGCACTGAATCGCCTCCGGCTTTGGAATCGATCTGTGTATAGACCTGTTCTCGTCCTGCCTGTTTTTGTCCCTTTAGCAAGGGCAGGAAGGAAGTGCCATCCAGTCCCGTAGGGCCTTGGATACCCGCTGCATGCAGGAATGTAGGAAAGAAGTCAACAACGGACACAAAGTCAGTATCATTGTTGGTGTTGGGATTAACTACCTTGGGCCAGCGGACGAGGCACGGCGTGCGGGAACTGTGAAACCATGCATTGCATTTAGCGAATGGTACGGCGATTCCATTGTCCGAGATAAAGATCACTAAGGTGTTTTCGGCCATGCCAGATTCGTCCAAGGCTTGCATCACTCTTCCGAAGGTGTCGTCTAGTCGTCGGGTGGAATTCAAGTACTGCGCAAGTTCCTCACGGACTCCGGGAAGGTCCGGGAGAAAACCGGGGACAGTCACGTCTGATGGCTTGTAGGTGCGAGACGGCAAGGCCGCGCCCTTGGTCAATTTATCAGGGTTACAGTAAGGGCGATGGGGATCGTGTGAATTGACCATGAAGTAAAACGGCTTTTGTTCCTCCTTGCTGAGGGCCAAAAAAGTCTTGCTTCGTTGATAGTAGATTTCAGGATTTCTGCCATTACCCAGTTCTCGTTGGTCAAAAGCGTAGTCCCAGTTCATTGATTTTTTGGGTGAAGAATGCCCGACCTTGCCAAGGATGCCCGCGAAATAACCACCAGCCTGTAGAGTATTTACAATGTCAGGTACATCTTCGCGGGCTGGCATGAACCCCATCGCTCCCGAACGATGGCTGTAGCGACCCGTGGCAATCACAGCACGGCACGGGGCGCAGATTGCCACGTTCACGTGTGCCCGATTGAATTTCAGACCTTCAGATGCAAATGCGTCTAGATTTGGGGTCAGGTCCGCAGGCATCCCGCCATAGGCACCGAGGGATTCCGCGTGTAGATCATCTGCCGTGAATAACAGAATATTTGTCTTCTCTGCAGCAGCAGTCGAGCCGATCCCTGTTAGCAATAAGATCAAGAAAATGCCTCTCAATGTTGTGGGTGTGAGAGGAAAAGATGGCTGTTTATCGCAGATCATGGGGATGCCGTTCTTGAAGTGATGGAGCTTGTCACGTAACGCATATCATAACGGCTCAGGACCTGTTTCGGCACGAAGATGTGATTCGTTTTTTGCAGAGGTTGCAAGACTTTTGAGAAGAAGTCGCAAGGTGGGCTGATCTGCAATAATCTGTTGCCGGCCTTTTGTCCAAAATGCAGCGTGTTGGTTCGCTGTCCGTTAAACTGCGGAACTCTAGAGAAAGGGAAGCGTCCACGTTGCCGAACCCGAAACGCTGAAATGCCGCGGTGCTGATGGCAACTGGATACCTTGTGCAAAAAAAACTAAGTCGCGGCATCCTGATTCGAGGCATGGTGCACGCACCCGTCTCAAGGCTGGTAATTGCAGCTTCGAGTTTTCACAAAGTGTAATTGAATCCGTATTTGGACCATTTCTACAACCATTTTCGCTGTACGTGTACTTATGATTCGTCTTGCAACTTTCTATTGGGACATCACCGTCGTTCTTGCATCGCTTTTGTTATTGCCGGCAACGTGTCACAGTCAAATGCTGGCCGGAACAGCCAAGGTTGATGTCACCGACTATCAGGCTGGGCCAGTACATGATCCGCTGTACGTGAAAGCTCTGGTGCTGAAGCAGGGAGAGGTTCAGGTGGCCATCGTGACGGTGGATGCAGTAGCAATCGGTGGAATTGGTCGTCTTAAGGCTGGTTACTTGTCCACGGTCCGTGGGGCAATTGACGAGAGCCTTGGGATTCCGCCTTCAAATGTTCTTGTGAACGCGAGTCACTGCCATGGGGTGGTTCGCGGTGATACTGATAAATTGACGATTAAGGCGATCAAAGACGCAATGGACAATTTGGTCCCAGTCCGTATTGGGGTCGGCTTGGGACATGAAGATCGTGTAGGTGAGAATCGACGCTTACTCATGAAAAATGGTCGTGAGATCGATGTTCGCCATGCTTATTCCATGCCACCCGATCTGGAGGTAGCAGAGGTGGGGCCGATCGACCCACAGATTGGCGTGTTGCGACTTGACCGGCTATCAGGGAAGCCGCTGGCAGTGATTTACAATTATGCCTGTCACCCAATTCAAGGAGTTCCCAGCGGTGCTAATACCGCAGATATCACCGGTCTTGCATCAACTGTTATCGAAGAAAACCTTGGTAGTGAGGCGATGGCTTTCTTTTTGCAAGGTTGTGGAGGTGATATCAATCCAGTCTTTTACAAGCATGTCGATCAACCGCGAGATGCGGTTACGCTCGGGAATCTACTTGCCTTGAGTACATTGAAAGCCATTCGAAGTATTGAAACGAAAGCTGACAACCGATTGAGGTGGATCAATGAAAAACTTGAACTGCCAAGAGCTGATCTCGCTGAAAAAATCATTCAGCAGGAACAACAGCAATTGGAATTGGCCAGCAGTTTGCGTGGTACCACGCTGAGCATGAAGACCTTTCTGCCGCTCGTTGTGAAGTACCGTCTTGCTGATCAGTATCCTGCCTATTATTCACATCGTTATCTGCATGAAAAGAAACTGGGACGTGAGGAATTGGCTGCCCTCGATGCACGTAATCGTCGTGATATTGAGGCGTATATCGGCAATGTGGAGGCGATGGAAAAACTGACGCGGATAAATACAAACCTTCGTTTATTGAGAATGCATCAAAAACAAAATATGGAGGCGCCGGAAAGAACTGTTACTGTCGAACTGATAGGGTGCCGTATCGGAGAGTTTGTGTTGACGAGTTTTCCCGGGGAGTTGACTGTCCAGATAGGATTGAACCTGAAAGACAAATCGCCGCATCAGAACACATTCGTTGCTGGCTACACCAATGGTTATATCTACTACGCACCTACCACCAAGCAGTTGGCAAATGTAGGCGGGGCTCAGGAAGACAGCGATTGTATTCTCGCACCACATTGGCAGGGGATTTATGAGCAAAAAGCACTGGAAATACTTGAGCAACTTTGAGGGCGTCTTGGTACTTCATCAGTGCGTTGCTTCCAGGTAAAGGTGACGGACCGTCTTAATACCCAAGTCTGTCATGGCACAACCTGATGTGCAATCAAGCCAGTGTAAGGCGGTGGGGAACGTCTCCGTTGTCTCCGACCGAATCCAAGGATTAGCGATGGTTAATAAACTGCCAGACGAACGAGATGCCGGGGCCTCTTATGAAGCGAAGCTCACAGCGAATTGGAAAGCAGGAAAAGCAAAGGCGGTCGAAGCTGCCAAGAATTCAGGTAAAACCCGGGCAGGAAATGTTGAAAGGGATTTTAAAATTCACTTGATGGTCGGCGCTCTTAGCGTCGTGACCACCATCGCGTTATTCGTGATCGTATTCTGGAACGAGCTGCCACTTCTTGATGTGCTTTTTGGCTGAGTTCCTCAAGATCTGCTGTGGGTAAGCCATGCATTTCATAGTCACAAACCAGGCATTGTTTTATGTCCTTCAACCATCATCAGCTTCAGTGTCGAATTTCCCACACACTTTGGACTGCCCTTCAAGCGGAACAGAGGCGGACTGGCGACAGCATCGCCCACATGGTTGAGCGGGCGCTGGCCAATGAATTGGATCTCAAACACCATTCGCTTTTCCAAGTGTCCACCAGTTCTGCGTTGGTTGAGGGTGTGTTTGATGGTTGCACTTGTGTGCGTGATCTCAAACGGCATGGCGACTTTGGTTTAGGGACTTTCGAGGGCTTGGATGGAGAGATGGTGATGTTGGATGGAGTCTGTTATCAAATTCGTGCGGGCGGCATGGCCCATGTGGTTGCGGACAGCACGCTTGTGCCATTTGCCACAATTACCAGATTTGTGGCCGACCAGCACTTTCGGGTTGACCAAGCTGGAAGTCTTGAAGAGTTGCTGAACCAAATAGACGGTCAGCGACCCTCGGACAATTTCTTTGCAGCTTTTCGAGTAGAAGGCTCTTTTGAAAATATTTCATTGCGTGCTGCTTGCAAGGCAGAACCCGGCGAAAAACTTGTCGACGCCATTGAACATCAAAATCAATTCGTCGCGGCGCAGCAACTTGGGACACTTGTTGGATTCTGGGCACCTGCTTATGCGAAATCCATCAGTGTGCCTGGGTATCACTTTCACTTCATTAACGCAGCGGGAAATTTCGGAGGGCATGTTTTTGACCTGAGCGCAAAGGAGCTTCAGGTCGGCATGCATGTTGAGACCGATGTCCATTTGGCGATCCCCGAGACGCAGCAATTCATGGCTGCAGATCTTGCGTCAGATACCAGTTCCGCATTGGAACTGGCAGAGAAAAATACGGCTCGTCAACAAGGGCCTGCGTGAGATTTTTTTCGTGGGTGACCGGAGTTTTCGGTGATGAGTCCTGAATGGAGTTTTGGTTGGTCGATTGAAGTACTGCAGTCTTCGTGAATTTTTGTCGAGGATGTTCCTCAATTCAATGATTTAGGTCAGTATTTGAATGCCGTAAATGCTGCAACCAAAATGATGATCAACCCTGGTGTCACCGCAAGTACGAGATATTTTTGACTTCAATCGGGGGCGTGGGTAGTTGCGTGAAGGCTTTCAGCAAGGGAGCACTCCTGGGTTTCAAGAGGCCTTCGGGGATCCATTGGACAAGCCTTTGCATCAGCTACGTGTGCTAACAGGATCAGATTTCGGGACTAGGTAAGGAGGTGGTGTGTCATTTGTTCCTGGAGAATCGTCTGCAAACAGATGATTACTTCAGCAGCAGAGAGCCGTCCTTCAACAGAAGGTTTTGCCAGCAGTTTCGCGATCAGGATGGAAAGGTCAGCAGGACAACTGGGGGTAATTTCACCAAGGTAGGGTGCGTGTCTCTCGATATGCCGACGAATCATTTCCATTCGCGTGGCAGTCGCTGGAGAGTCGGCATAGGCGAATGGTGGATATCCTGCAACACATTGAAATAAGTTGCATCCCAATGCCCGCAGGTCCGCCCGCTGATCGATATTCGCAACACCTAAGGCCTGTTCTTGGGTAGGTAGTCCGCTGTTCCAACTGCGGTGCCAGCAGTAATAAACATCGGAGATTCAGTGTCACGTGCAAGGCCAATGTCGCCAATTTTCAGGCGATCATCTTCTGCAAGGGAAATGTTGCCAGGTTTGGGATCTCGGTGCAGGATTCTGAGTTCATGGAAATGATGCAGGCCGCCGCAAATCTGTATTCCACATTCACATGCTTCACGCCAGAAAAGGATTCGCGATGAGCCAAGACAGAGTCCAGGGAACCCCAAGGCAAGGACTGCATCGCGAAGTACAGAACTTCGGCCTCAACACCACAGTCACGGTAAGCAAACATGTGGAGATCATCCAGTTCTTGAGTGACGGTAATCTCGCGAAAGAATCTCGTGGATCTCTATGCTTCAGGACGCATTGCCTTGATGGCGACTTTCTCAGGCTTGTGGAGCGAGTCGTCGGCAACAAAACGGTTCCTGCCTCGCCTTCTCCGATTTGCCGGGTGGTAGTGTAAGGCCCAAGTCTTGTGACAACACCACTTCGCTGTCTTGCAAATTTCGCTTCTTTTCTTGGTGTCTTTATTGAGCCGAAAACGTTCACCCGGATTTATCCAACTCCAGAGCCAGTTGTTTAACTGACGTGCAGGGTATTCCGTGCAGGGTATTCCGTGCAGGGTGCTTGGGTTTGATGCCCAAATTGCGGTGGGCTTCAGGTTGATCCTGAACAATCGGCAAGGTCTCGCAATCGTAGGTCGACAACAGTACGAAGCAACAACCATTAGCCAGAGTCTTGCTGGCTGTGCTGGAAAGCACGCGGGTCACTACGAATCCATCCTGATCATTACTTGGGTAATGATTCCAGATAGGCAATGATGGCGGCGAGATCGCTAACGGAGTACTTGTCCATCAAGCCTTCAGGCATGACGGATGTTTTCAAGGTTTTTCGAATCTCAATATCATCCTTGCTGATTTTGTGTTCTTTGGCCTGAGCGTCTCGAAGGGTGACTTGATCTGCCTGTTCCTTCGTTACAAATCCTATCACCACTCGTCCATCAACCGTCAAAATTGAGGTGGTTGCGAAGCCTTGGGCTATCGTCTTGTTGGGTTGCAGGACTGCCTCTGCGAGTTGCTGTCTCTTGTAGGTTGCGGCGATGTTACCGAGATAGGGGCCCTGTTGTTCTGCTTGTTTGGTAACGGTATGACATGCCGTGCAGTTGGCTTCCTTGAACAAACGCTGGCCAACGGCGACATCACCACTGGTGAGGGTGAACCGTTTTAAAGCAGACTCCACTCCAATGGTTGCAATGCGGGGCAGGTCGGGATTCAGTTTATCCGTCAGTCGTAAAGCTTTGACAGCACGCTGAACTTCTGCCAGCGAGTTGGGTTCAGGACGGTTTGTCAGCTCAAGAATGCGATCATCAAGAAAGTGGTTCTGTGTATCTGCCGCCGCTTTGATCAGTCGGATTCGCTGGTCAGGTTGCGCCCACATCTTGTCAATGCTGAGGATCGCCTGCTCTCGTGTTTCCGGACTGGTGTTCTTTTCTTGGGCTACGCCCAGAATGGCAGCTGTTGCCCAGAATCCTAGGGTTGGGTCCGGATTCTGGCATTCCTGTAATGCGACCTGCAATTGGTTCTGCAGTAAGCGTGATTTCACGACATTCTGCAACGCACGCTGCTGATCGCGTTGTGCCTGCTTACCTGACATCTTGGAAATGGCTGCCAGTGCGGGTTTCAGTGCAGCAGTTTGTCCTGATTTGACTAAGGCTGTTACCGCCTGCGTCAATGTCGCTGATGATAGATCGGATGCTCGTACAGCGGATGTGAGGAATCGCACACCACCCTCAGGAAATTCACTTTCAGTAGCCAGTTTGGCAATGGTCGGTGGCACTAGTTGCGCATCGTCTGTGGCCAGTTCCATCATTTGGTTGACCACCTTGTCGATCTGGATTCGATGGCGATTGATTTCAAGAATTAGCTTGGCAGCTTCGTTGCCTGTGGTCTGTTCGAGTTGCTGTTTTAGCCACGTGTTGATGCGTTCGGTTTCTGCCCATGATTCGGGCTGGTAGTAAGGGCCCCGTGTGTCTGGACGAGTGCCCCATGAGTCACCTTTCCACATTCCCTCTTGGTAATGCAGACGGCATAAAGCGGCTCGCAGGTGTATGCGATTGCTGGCTTCGGGTTCATCACGAACTTGCTTGACCAGGGAGGTTACAACCTCGGGGGCATGCACCTTGGCAAGTACTTGAAGTGCAGTTGGCTGGGAAGTTGGCTTCGCTTTGAGTTGCGTTTGTAGCAAATTCAAGCAGGCATCGACCGCTTCTTTTTTTGCCAAGCTTCGTATTGCGATATGAGTCACAACAGGGTCGGGGTGTTCCAACGCATCAAGCATTTCGCTGATGCTGGCATCACCTTGCAGGCGTTCTGCAAGATTTCTTGCATCACTTCTTTGCGCAGGAATGTCTTCGATTAGCTTTCGGTATCTTTGGTCACCGCGTCGCATCAATTCCCGCTGAGCAGCCAGCCGGCGTCGGTGGCTGGGGTCATCCATCAAGGTAACAAGTTGATCGGCGGATTGACTGGTGAAACTGGGCATCGGGCGATCCTTGACTGCTTTTGGTTTTATACAGATCACGTAACCCACATCTGTACCAGCCCACTTGAATGTTGCTCCCTTCCAACTTGCGCAGTACAGACGGCTGTGACCATCCACATCGGCATCTGTGGGACGCGTCATTCGTACCAGAGGTTTCGGAGGCGATATTTCTGAAAACGTCGCGCCTTTCGGTTTCACGGAGTGATGCCAGATTGCCCCCGTTCCCCAGTCAGCAGTTAGCGGTGCATCATTCCAAATCCCAAATCCTGGTTCATCAACGTAGGTTGCCCCGCAGCCAGATCCGCCACCATAATCTGCAAGCGGGGCGATGCATTCCGCAGGAAAATTTTTGTACAAACGGGGATAGCCGTGATCCTCTCCTCCCATGAAGTGATGGAATCGAACATCCCAGCCACCGCCATCATTGGTGTTGTCTCTGGCGAATAAATCCATGCGAGGACTGACCGCAACTTCAAGGATGTTTCGCGTGCCAGTTGAGTAAAGTTCCAAACCGGTTCCATCAGGTCTGACGCGGATCACGCCTCCACCTCGATGGGTTAGTTTGCGGCCGTCCGTTCCCTCTGCGTCCATAAAGCCAAAGTCGCCACCAGCAACGTAGAGCCAACCGTCCACGCCAATGCTGAGGCCATTGGTGGTGTGATCTGCCGGACGCTTGTCGTATCCGAATGCCAGATTGCTAACCAGGATTTTTTGTTCGTCTGCAACGCCATCACTGTCCGTGTCGATGAATTCTGAAAGGTGTGGTGGGTGGACGAGATAGAGTCGATCATGGTCCCAAACAAGACCACGAGGTGCATCGACCTGGCAAAAAACTTTTGTTTCATCAGCTCGGCCGTCGCCGTCGGTGTCACGAAGACGAATCACTCGACCACGCCCAGGGTCACGTCCCAGTGAGCCATTGCCGTCGGAACTGACATAAAGCGTTCCGTCTGGGGCAGCTGCTACAAAAACTGGATAATTAACGGCAGGGGGCGCGGCAAAAACGGTCGCCTCAAATCCCTCAGCTACTTTCACGTCCTTCAGTATGACTGCTTCTTCGGCAGCAGTAAGCGGTTGAAGTGCTGGGGGCAGGTTTCCTTTTTTAGCATAAGGGTCAGCAAGTTTCGGCTGGTAACTGAAGGGTTTGCCGTCAGCTCCTGCTGGCCATAGGGTGTTGATGCCATCTCCCTTGACCGATACCTCTCGGATACTGCACCAGCCTCCTGAAGAACCCAAGCCTACGATCCGCATATGCTTGACGGCAATGGCCGTTTTTAATTTCAGTTCACCCAGTTTTCCATTCCTGTTCTGGGAGGCGTCCAGCAGCTTGATCCAGCTTTTGCCATCCGTTGATCCCTCAACGTGGAATTGATAATCACGTTCAAATTCCCACGTGATTTTGATGGACGCGGATTTTACCGGTCGTTGGAATTCCCAAGCCAGCCATTGCGGGTACTTGTCGTTGGACGCGCACCAGCGAGTTTCCGTATTGCCGTCGAAGGCGTGCAGTGGAAGATTCGGCTGCTGAGTGGACGAGGCAGAGGGAGTAACGAGAGTTGCATCCTTGGGCATGACTCCAAGTTTCGGAACTGCAGGTGCTTTTTCTTTCTTGGCGATGAATGTGATTTTGTTGCTTCCAGCATAAGGAGTCATGTACTCTGGATTCAGCTTGTCGCAGGACCACAGCAAGCCGCGTGTCACCAAGTCCAGGTATCTGGCATCTGAGACCGTTGCTGTGTTGTGCCCCAGGGTTGTGCTGAAACTTCGGGCTCCACGATTTTCATTCGTCCAGGCAACGACGGCGTTTGCTTGAACTGTTTTGCCGTTACGATTGAAAGTTTGCGTGCCGGTCGCCAATGCATTGGCATCATGCATTGCAGCGTTGTTGTAAAGTTCTTCTTTGATGGTGGTCCAGTCGCTCAAACCTTTTGTTATCGGATGTGAGCTGTCAGTAAATGAAATCGCGATCGGTTCTTGCGGCCCATGGCTGGTTGATTTGAGACCCAAATGTTTGAACCACAAGTCGGTGCCATTGCGGAATGAGTGCATTGCGCAGTGCAGGTGCACGGCAGGTACCGTGCGGTGGACAGCTAGAATCCGTTGAACGACGGCCACATCCTGATTGCTGGCAGCACACTCATCATGAATGATGACGTCATAACCCTTGGCCCAATCAGGGCTTTCGAAAAGTGGGAAGGGTGGGTTGGTACTAGCGTCATCTGTCCAGTAAACATCCACCTGGACATTGGATCGGGCCTGAATGCCTTTGAACAATGCTTCATGCTGACCTTTGTAGTCATGACAGCAGCCGCCAGCAATCAATAATGCCTTCAGGGGTTTCGTTTCTGCACACAAATCGACAGCAGTAAAAAGAATTACTGTGATGCAAATTAAAATTGATTTCATGGTTTTTTCGGGTTGAATTCTGATCTCTCGATTCAGTGATTTGCAGCCGTTGTGTTTCGAGGCACAAATCGGAACCGGGGATGAATTTGCTTTCTTGTGGGTTTGAAGTAAATCATACCTGCATGAAGTAGAATTCATGCGATCAATTCTCATCATCATGTGGAATGGCTTGAAAGGGTGGGCGAGCAGATCACAAGCTTCGTAGCCATGATATTTCCCTGGGACTTGGTGACCGTGAACTACATGCGTTCTGGGGTGGTGCTGAGGCAGTGGGGTGTCGGCCGCGGTTTGCGGAACGTTTACGGTTTGTCTAGCGGAGGTTGCTTTGAATGAAGTCGCATGCGAGTTGGTTGACTTGCCGGCTAGCTGGGCCAAGACCGTGGCCTCCATCAACAACCTTCAAATGGGTGACCTGCGCTCCTTCGTAATTGTAACGAATGATGTTCTGATTGAGTGCCTTTCCCGATTTGTCAGCAATTTGTTTTCCCGTATATCCCTGTTGTTTTGCCCATGCGTACGCTGTTGATTGGGCGGGCAAATGCTTGGCATGTGGTCCACGCATTCCGCCAGCGTAGGGTACAACGCGATCAGCAGTTCCATGGATGGTGAGTAGGTTACATCGGACCACTGGTGCTGTCGTCAGATCATAGTTCGTGTTCGAATCATCGGATCGTTTCCAGAATCGTTGGTCATGGTATTGTTGCTCAACCAACGAGGAAACAAGTGGCACCGCATTCGTGATTTTGATTGTTCCATCCAGTTCAATGAGCAGGCGGAAGATAAATCCCGCGCCATTTGAGAATCCGATCAGCGAAATTTTGGAAAGGTCTGCAGCAGAGTACTTCTCTTCAATGTGCCTGACCATCAGATTGAAAAAATCAACATCAGGTGCTTTTGATTTTTCATCGGAGATATTCCAGCTTCGTTGGTAACCCTGTGGCGCGACAATCAGATGTCCTTCGAGTAATTGCGGCCATCGTCCAATTGTTTGGCGGGCAGTGCCTCCATTACCATGGAATATAAAGGTGACCGGCCATTTTCTGTTTGCTGTATTGGTATCACCTTCTGCCGGCGAAGATGTTGGGATTTGGACGAAAAATTCTCGATCAAAACCAGCTTCTTCCTGATTCCATTTTTGTCGGATCTTGTGGCGTTTGGGTTCACTTGGGTTTTCGGTGTTTGGGCTGTTTGGTTTGCCTGAAGTTGCAGCAATATGCTCAGCAAGAGTTATTCTGCCGTCCTTGTTCTTATCGACCCGGCCAAAAATCTGTCTTGGCCCTGGGGGTACTTCCCCACGCTCAAGCACACCGTCACGGTTTCTATCCCATGCACGGAACGCACGTTCTTGTGGGCTCACCTGTACCGCACTGGCACGTGAAGGAATCAGAATTGCACCAATGAACAGAAAAGCCATGGCGCGGCAGCGGAAAGTGGTTTGGCTCATGTAGATATCGACTCTACTCGCTTGAATGCAGCAAGTTTGTGGCATGCACTCGCGGGGCGTTGATGTTGGCAGGTGAACGACGAGCAAGAAAAAAACTATTGCGTCGCCTGAGTTGTTGCGTGCCCATTCATTGTAATCTGGCGAGATGCTGTCCCAAGCGGTCGTTTGCATTTTCAGGCCCCGGAATCGGCTTTGAATTGCACGTGGTAGCAAGGGGCATCTAAAGTTGTTCCTGGTTACGTACTCATTGTGTTTTTCGAAATGCCAAATTCAAGGATGCAACACGTTCAATCGCGATGCTCAAGCGTTCTTCCGCGCGAGAATTTCTGGTTGCTTGCGCGTGGTTGGGGAAGCACTTTGGAGTTGCTTTTTCAGTATCTGAACCGGTTGGCACGTTGATGGATTTCAGGATCAGTGGTGGTGGTGCGTCGGGATGTATTTGGTGGAGCAACGCGGCAGTGCTTGGGTGCAGAACGACGAGTCGATCACCTGGTCGCAGGAACTCGTCCCATCTTTTACTAAAGTCAGCTTTCGATTTTCGCTCACGAACCTCTTCGGGAGACAATCGTAGTCGTTGCATGAATGCTTCATTTTGAAACGCCGGTGAATCAATCGCACAGTGAAATCGTTCACCGGATGCCGGTCGCATGGCAGTCCAGTACATCAGTTGTGTGTGGTTGGGGGGCATTGGCCCGATCTGTTCAGATTTTGATTTGCCAAGGTTTCCGGGTTCCTGTTCGCCATAGCCAACAACGATGTTTTCCAAATTGCCAGTCAGGGCACGGGGGACGTTTGGGATGCCTCTGCGTCTACGCTGGTTTTTTCTCCAGTTAGTAGTTCCCTGTTTGATCTGGCTGTCAATCATGCCGTCAAATGTTGTCAATAACTGATCCAAGTTCAGTGTTTCAGGCTCGATGGACTGTAGTGCTGATACAACGGCTTCGAGTGTTGATAGTCCGTGGGCGTGGGGTTCGCGGCGGATTCGGTATCGACTTGGATGGGTCGGTGCCAGGCAGAAGCGAGGTAAGGTCTGCAAGCGTGGTATGTCACGCATCAAGGTTTTGACATGGTGCCACGTCCCGTCCGGCACAATCAACTGCTTTGGAAATTCCCTGGCCGGAATTTGTGTCAGTACTTTCGCATCGTCGCCGGGGAACAGCAGACCCGTCTGTGGTTCCAATGGTAATTGGTCAAACCTCGTGCAAAGGTTTTGGTTGTGCCCCACCAGCAGGCTGCTTTTCTGCAATGCCTGATTAACGATGCGTGCAGTGTTGAAGGGATGGAATCTCTCGCGACGATGCTGCAGCATCAGGATAGGAGTGTGATTGGCAACAACTGGAATGGTTGAGCAGTAGCACAATTGCGTTGGGCGAAAGCATCGAAAGCAACGCCGGGCCGTGTTTGTCACCTGATGAATCCGTTGATTGCTGGGTCGTTCTTGCTCTTGTGATGATGCTCATGAATGCGTTTCTACTGCATTTCGCGGGGTATCACCGGTTTTGCCTGATGATGTGAAAAAAGATCCTTCATCTGGCTTTCGATCTGTGCTGTGATCTTACTGCCTGGGATGCATCAGGGTAACTTGTGGCTTTTTGAATTCATCGCTTAGCCGAGATCGGCATGGTGCCTGCCAGCGTTCGAGGTTTTGGGGCACTACTTGTTCGTCAGAAGGAACCATGCATGTTCTTTTCTCCATGGTTTTTTTGATTCTCTTTGTTGGTTGAACGCAACGGCGGTGGATCAATCACTGGCGGTTGCTTCAAGTCATGCCTTCTTCGAGATAGCGAAGCCCGATAGCTGGAATGGGTTCACCAGTGGAAATGGAGTGAGTCGTCTTTGGGTTTGTTTTCGCTGTAGGGTCGGCCTCGCCGCCGACAGTGAAGGTGTGCTTGGCCCTGTTTTTGTTCTCGCAGGCCAACCAAAGCAGAGCTGCCGAAAACAATAGCACTTCCTGATAGCCACTTTTTTATCGGTTTCTGCTCAAGGAGCGTTGCCGCCGTTTCCGCGTCCCAAAGCTTTGTTGCTGTGTGTTGTTTGATGATTGTGAAGTTTATCTTGGGGTTTTGTCTGGCAGTTCGCATTGCAGGTTTTGCAAGTCTACTTTGATCTCATATGTGGTCGCTTAACGATCCTTGAAGTCTTTTTACCATGGCTCGCGAGGTGATTGGCCGGCAGGATTCTGCCAAGCTGTCGCGATAGATCGAGGGGACCGGTGGTTAGTCATTCCAGTGCGTGAGCATCACTTGAGCAATGTTGCCACTTTCGTGATGAGGAATTTTTCCTGCCAGCAGTCTGTAGTCGTTTTCCCGAAGAAATTCGACGTCGTTTGTGCGGTCGACCTTGCAGGTTAGCACTGCTCGGGGGCATGTGCGAAGGCGTCTCGAGGATTTGAAGCGGCTTGGTCATGGAATGACCGTTGTCGTCAGTTCGTTCGACAATGCCTTGGCTACCGCAGTGCGATCACTTGAGTTACCTGTGATCTCGGTGAGCAAGACACAACGGGAACATGCACCACCACGCACGGGGCACACTGGAGAGGGACTCATGAAAATCCGGCGTGTCCCGAAAGCTCTTGGGGCATAACTCGGTAAATTGCGCCGCTCAATGCGCAGCACCGAAAAGCGTGTTCAGTTTCCGCGCCGATAAAGACTCGGAACTGATGACGCCGTTGACGATGTGTTGCGACTCGCGCGATTCTCACCCAACGTTGCTCGTATAAGACATTCGGTGATGAAGACATGCATTCACACCGAAGCGTGTGCAATACCACGTGTTTATCAAAACACGCAACCTTCCAGCTGAATCAAAATACACGACGAGGTAAAATCCCGATCCGCCGTGACAGAGTCAACACTATTGATCTCGTTCAGAGTCGCTTGATCCTTCAAGCGATATCTGGACGGTGCAAAACGAAGATGCTCGCGAGTGCGAGATCAGTCGTCAGCAAGTTGTACATTCTCGGCACGTGGACCTTTGGGACCTTGGCCGACTGTGTAAGTCACGTTTTGCCCTTCGTGGAGATCATTGTAAGCGACTCCCTGACAGGCAGAGCTGTGGAAGAACATGTCTTTCCCGTTGTCCTCTGTGGAAATAAATCCAAAACCCTTGTCGGTGAGACGCTTGATCGTTCCCTTTTCCATCTTTCTT
>NZGD01000186.1 GCA_002690925.1 Rhodopirellula sp. | reverse complement strand
ACTGCTTGCTGGGATTACCAGACATTTGCAGACCAGTTAGAATGCAACTGGGGACACAGGGGAATGTGTGAGTGCGTTCAGGCGTGACCGGAACGAGACCTTTCGGTTACTCGTCTCAGGCAGCTAAACAGCGGACTCGGGACATGGCGTGACATGTCTTGATCCTATGAAGCATAGGATACAATTCGTTATTATACGGGAGACAAAGCTCCCGGGCTTTATATAACGCCCCAACCTACTAACTACTCCCTGAAGACCCCCGGGCTCTACAAACACTCTAACACACTCCCCCTACGCTCCCCTAACATCCCGGCAAGCCCGCTCGGCTCCGGGAACACTATCGCTAAAGCGTACTATTTCCCTTGAACGGGGACTGCAAAATACGGCGCTCAGCTCTCCCACTTGGTCATGAATTCGTTCATCTCTTTCTTCAGCAGCAGCTCCAACGGATGGTGACGAAGAAATGCACGTAGTCTTGAACATACATTTCATTGCAAATTTTGCTACCATTACAAGGTCTTCTTAAGCCTTGCAAACAAGATCTTTTTAAGTCTTGCCGACAAAATCTTCTTAAGTTTTGCCAATTATCTCTATACTACTTAAATGCCCTTCTGTGTGAACAATTTACTCAGTTAAGATCACAGAAGGCGTCTGATCATTTCCAAGAATGATCTCATGTAAGATCGGATTTCCGACCTCAAACGGAATACACAACGATGGCCAATGGGCAGGATGGCTGTTCTCTTCATAATTGCCACACTTTGTCCTTGTTGACCTACCTGTTTCCACCGAACAACAGGTTCCACATATACTTCTTGAGCAGTAGTCTATCTGCTTTTCCTTGACAACTCTGATGTGTTTCTGCATCATTTCGTCGAAATGCGTAAGGGACGGATCCACATACCGCACTCCAGTTGCCGCGCACCCACAACCACCTAGCTTATCCTTACAACACATCATAAGCTTTTCTTGTAGAGGGGTGTCAAAATCAACATGCCACGTTTTGTTACACCGTGAACATTCGTGTCGCCATCTCACATCGGCGACCAGACAATCTCTGAAACGTGTGAATACAGTTTTCTCCAAACTCTTAGTGAAAATATCTGCGACCTGATGTTCGGTCCACACTTGTAACAGAACCACTTCCTTGTTAAGACATGCGTCTCGCACGTTATGATATTTCACGTTGATGTGCTTTGAGCGTTGCCTATGAACTGGATTCGTGGAAATTGCGACACATGCCGCATTGTCTTCATGGCACTGAACCGGATTCGGTCGTGGAATCTCCATCCACTCGGTCAGTTGGTTGATGTACCGTATTTCCAGGACAGCTCGGCTAGCTGCGACATATTCACTCTCCATCGTGCTCATGGTAACTAGAGGTTGTCTTTTACATTCCCAAGCGATTGGGCATCCTCCAAACCAGACAACAAACCCACTCGTAGAACGAGCAGTAAATTCGCAATCTGCAAACGATGAATCAACAGCGCACGTAACCCAATTTGGATCATGCCTAAGCATCTTTGCTCTGTTGTAAACGAGTCCCAGATGACGTGTGTGGTGTAAGTAACTCAACACTCGTCGACAGTGATAAAAATGATACATTTCAGGCTTAGCTGTTGCTCGTGACAAGAGTCCTACGGCATATGCGATGTCTGGCCTAGTATGCACCATTGCATGAATAAGTGATCCGATGATGGCAGGATATGAGTGGCGTGAAGCCCACAACTCAGTCTCCTCAGGCGCTGTCTTGTTCTTTTCATAAACAGACTTCAAAGAATCATCAGGTCCCCCTGAATGACGAGGTAGTGGAGTCTTGTATTCCTTTGGAACAACTCCCACTCTTTGCATATCCCCGTCGTAACGTTTAGTTATGTCCAAGCGTTCACAGATATTATCTATGTATGCGGTCTGGTTTACCGTGAGAACTGAATTGCCATCTTTTCTCCACCGGTATGTGTACTTCATCCCTAAATAGTCAAATGATAAATCGTACTCATCTACATTTTTCGGGGGAAGTTTCTTGGTGACTGGGAATCTGGCGTGTAAAAGATCCAGTATCTTCTCTAGCACTTCCAAATCGTTTGTCGCCCATTTGAGATCATCTACGTAGACCTCTACCAGAATTTCGACTCCCGTCTCGGGATCGAACTTTCGCAAAATGCATGGCTCGTGTGGGCAAACTTGAAAACCCAACTCAACGAGTTCCTTGGTCAAGGTATCCATCCAGGCTCTCGGAGCCGACCTAAGACCGTACAAATATTTCTTCAGTTTCCATATCATCAGACGCCCTTTATTATCTCTGCTACCTGCAACTCCCGTTGGTGGCCTGACAAAGATATATTTTCCATCCTCAACGACACTATTCAGAAACGCTTGTGAACAGTCCGTGGTGAAAATGTGCATATTCTTGGTTATCGCGTATGCGTCTGTAAACCGATTGGTTCCCGAGCCAGCAGTTGGTGAAAACAGATCCCATGGGTTATCGGGCATCTCTTCATGATTTCCGCCAACTACTACTCTACTCTTTGCCTTGATGAACTGAGGGGGGACATCACTCGTCCATTTCCCAGTAAATACGCAGTGTGATGGTAAAATACCGTGTGCTCTGGCCAGTGGATGATCGTGATATACCCACTCCCAGCACCCCTTGGTATCTAAACCTAGAATCTCATCCATGATGGAATTTACCCATACAATACTAACACCATCCTTTATATCGCCCTCTGGGGTGAAGACCTTCCCGATTGAAGATGGAACTACAAGTGGTTCGCCCTTTGTGTTCTGCAGTGGTTCTCCATCTGGTGGTTGTATGCTTGATTCATGGCTCAACTTGAGCCACTGATTTGTCACTCTCGCCTCATTCCGCGAGATATGGTGGGAAAACGATTTATGCCTTCCTTGGCTCCGATACGTCCCATTGACTGATCCAACCATTAACTCTTCCGTGTTTGGCATCTTGTCTTCCGTATGGTTGTGTATACTTGCCCAATAGTTCGAGTTTTTGCGATAGCTCTCGGGTACATTTCCTTCTGTGTCAAATACACTATCATCGACTATGATTGGTGTATCGACTACTGAACTTACCCTTTCCAGAGAGTGATCCACCTGTTTTAGTTTGTACTCGACGAACAATGGATCAGTTACATTGTTCTCAGATGGAAGGTCGTATCCCAGGTGATTTACATCCAGAAATCCATCAGTGAATGAGTCTGCTGACTCCCACTCATTCGGTATGCCATATGCAGATGCTTCTTCAAATACTGCCTTGTCATCTTCCAGATCAATATCCTGATGGGGATCCATCCCACAAAAGATATCAAAGTTATGGACTGCTTTTTCTCTCATTTGTTCACGCCTTTTTCTACGCTGCTCGCGTTCAGCACTCTGTTGCTGTTTACGGATGTTTGCGAGAACTTTGGGGTTTGACTGGTTGATCTTCACCTTATCATCGGCAAGTATCTTTAGTTCTTCCTCCTTCTCTTCTCTATGAATCGCTTTTACTCTATCGCCAGAGTTCGACTTACCTTTAGTTCGTCCATCCTCAAGCCATTTGTCAATTTTAGCTTGTTTTGAGTTTTCCTCTGCACACTTTTCGCGTGCTAGTTGTCGTAAGCGCTCTTCCTGTTCACCTATTTCCAAATCACTTTTGACCGAAGTTAGGTACTTCATCTTCACCACATCATAATTCAGGTCACTAATGGAATATTCTGCTTGATTACCATCAGCATTTTCGAAACACATTGACAGTGCTTCTCCCACTGTCCTGTTATGTAATTTCTTTAACCTGGCCTTAATGTGTTCATCCTTTTTCTTTAGAACCCTGGTTCTACCTTTTACAGTCAACCGGAGTATATTTCGGTGATTCAGATAGTCACCCTCAGGTGAGCTATATTTGTAGTCTGAAGACTCACGATTCCAATCCTTGGTCTGCTTCAGTGTCCCTCTGGTCTCATCCCAGACCGGGGCTTCAGTGATGTCGATCTTGCACTCCGGCAGATCTTCCGGAAACCCATCGTTTGGGTCATACTTGGGCCAAACAAACTCAGGCCACAACTCGCATTTCCATACTTGAGTTTTCTTGCGTGTTTCCTTACACCAAGTAGGAGCATCTATCCGGAGATTATCCATATCAACCCATTCCTCTGGTTGTCTTGATCGTTCAAAGAACGTAGCATGTAACGCGCGGACAAAGCATCCCTTTGCCGGGTTCATGAATATCCAGTTCCTATGTTGTGCATCGTATCCCATGAAAATCATGAGGTTTCCTTGTGGTTCTTGCTTTTGCACATCTTTCCATACCATGGCTGTGACGCCGAACTGTCTGAAGTATTTCACATTCGGTTTTATCCCATGCATTGTCTCAAACGGTATTTGATGCCGGGTTACCCCATCTTTTGATAACTGTGACCGGGATGATCTGACTAGCGTGTGTGTCAGCTTTTGTCCAGCCAAACTCCAATATTCTGAACGGAGATTTGCCTCGAGAAGCATACATCTTATTAAGGTGCAATGCCTTTTTATCGCCTCTTCTGCTCTCGGGTTGTGCTGACCTGGGTCTGCACAATGGAGTTCTGCACCATTGTGTAGTTTAAGTATCCTTTTTATCGCCTGATTGTCAAACTCTGGACCACCATCGGTGTGGAGCTCTATCAACCCTTTTGTCTGATGCCTATCCTGGTAGGGTTTGGCTATTTTTACCAGGAATTCATCCACCGTTTTCCACAAACCTGTCAGATCCATCAGTGGGTAAAACCATAAATATGATGAAAAATGATCTACGATAATCAGGAAGAACTTGCGCCCATACAAGTCTGGTTTTGTCATGTAGCATACATCAGCGTGCAGCCGTTGAAAACAATAATCAATCTTAGGATTGCATGGCAGTAAAGCCTGAGCTGCTTCGATATTTTTGCTCTTGTCACGAAACTTTAAAGGCCCAATGTGCTGCTGTTGGCCTTTACCGTACCAACACCCCATACACTTCTTTCCTCCATATGTTTTCATTTCAGGCATCCCAGCTACCATCTTGGCTGTCCTAGCTACAGCTTGATCGTTTTGGTGGTCAAAACGCAAATGCCAAAGTTTTCGGTCGTTTTTCACATACCCAACCGTTTGATTTCGGCACACTTTCGCAACACACTTGTCTCCTTTCTTCGCAGGTGTCACTCGCAAACACAGAAAACCAGTCCTGGGTTGCTTGTATAATGGTGTCCACTTTCCATCTGGCGTGAACATGCATGGGTGATCTCCAAGCCAGAATCCAAATCCTAACTCAATCATCTGAGGCACCGAAGCCAAATTCTTTCCCATGCCCGGTATGTACCCCATCCATGCAAATTGTGCGGGTGTCTGAATCTTGGCCCCATTGCCAGAAGTGACGAATCCGCACCCGTACCCAGACTGGTTGCACGGCATCTGCCTCTGTGCAAAATCTCGAAAGTTCATCGAGATATTGTCTAAGTAAGGGATCAACTGCTTCGAGCTTCCTACTGAACCTTGAGCTGCTGAGTCACATATCACCATGATATCGCCATTCTTACATGTGACGCCATTGTCGACAGTGGCAGGGAACGGCAACCCGTTATGGTACTGTGGATCTAGCTTGCTTAGTTCCTGTGGTGTCCTTGTTGGTAATTTTCGGTTTGGATCGGCAATGTATTTCTTACCCGTGCCTTTGCCCATGTGTATGCATGGTGCTTGTTCTAATATCGATCCATCACTATCTCCCAGCATATGTATCCCTATCGAGGTTGGCTGGAGACTCCCAGACGTGGCTGCAGTTTCTGGTTCCTTCTTTTCGACCAATTGCCCACTTGGTCTATCGGGTTCTGAGCTAAGGTCGCACTCCCACCTGCCGCCTTCTGAGCGGCTTATAATGTCATCTATGCTAAAGTTGGGTGCTCTTCTCCGAGCCAGCTCGGCTCCAGCACCATCCGCGTTCTCCACCGCTACCTCGGCCAAGAGCTGTGCTGCTGATGGATGAGGGTATAGCAACTTTCCTTGTTTGTGGCTATTGAGTGCTTTCGGTTCAGGTTTGGAATTTTTAAGCTCAGTAAACAACTTGTCGATCAGGTTTTTGGTATCATGGGAAGTTCCAGCTTCTTGCCTAATCAGTTGAGTTCCATTTCTGAATCCGTGAACCATGTTGACGTAGCTTTGTTGGGCTGACGTGTATGAGTTCAGTTCGTATTTTGTTGACGTGCTTGTGACGTGATAATTTCGAGTAGGTGGTAAACCCAAATCATCATCTGGGCCTCTGTCGTATGGAAGATTATTATTGGCGAGGTTTCCACACGCGTCAGCGGTCAGTATGGCAATTGCCAGCTGGCTCCGGAAAGTGAAATTGGAAGCGAGTTTTCTAGAACACACACGAGAGATGCGTGCCCAGTTCCCACGGAGTGCAAGTGGTATTTCGTGTTGACTTTCATAGCCCCACATGGCTGAGCTCTTGGATCTGCTAGTCACAGTACCCATTTGTAATGAACTCGAGGACGACTTGCCCTTTTTATTGCTGACACTGCCTCTCTTCTTGTTGCGACGTTTTCCTTTTCCTTTTCCTTTTCCTTTTCCTTTTCCTTTCCCTTTTCCTTTTCCTTTTCCACCATGTCCATAGCCACCTGGTCCGGGACCCCCTGGTCCATTTCCGTGGCTGGAGCCACCAGACCCACTACCAGAACCTCCTCCCAAACTATATTGGTTGTCATGATTTGGGGGCTCGTCCGAAATTGGTTTGATTTCTTGACATATCGATGGACAATTAGTGATGTCGTGTCCGATGAAAGGGTTAAGACACAGCTTGCACATTTTGTTCTTGGGACATAAGGGAGTCACTGACAAAACATTCTCTATGAAATGGATATGGCCTTTGTGTGACTTTTGTACGTGCCCTGGTTTCGATGCCTCTACTTTCATCTCCTGGACTGAGGGTAAGACCAGCTGATCCGAGTGCCGTGGACCCCTTGTCCGCGACTCGTATCCATTATCCTTGCAGTGTTTAGCAAGAAGGTGGTACATATGGGAATCGAGTATCCTGACCTTGTTTGTATTGCTTCTTCGAAAACCAAAGCTGGTGTTTGCTTTCCAGTATCCGCCGTGTTGTTCCTTCCACTCTCCTGGCTGTATGTTGAAAGCCTCGTGTGCTAGCTCGCACGTAATTGCATTTTTAGTAACACCCATATTGTCTGACCACGCACAGCAAATCTGACTACCCTGTCCACTTGTGCTTCCTTTGCACACTGGGCACTTCGATGCCACCGTTTCCAACCGATCTTCTCCTGGTGACATTTTCGATGTTATCATCATTCCGAGCAATTCCATATGCCTATTGCCTGTGATGCCGGTATTGGTCCGTGATTTGTTTTTGAGATTCATCAAACGGGGTTCCTTTGCTAGATTCTCACCCAATTGGCCTGTGACTTCTGCCAGAAGAGATGTACGGTCTGTTTGGTTAGTAGCATCTGGTCTGTGGATATCTATCATGAAGAATTGATGACCCATGCCATCTGTAATAATCCGAGCTTTTACTGACTTTTCTGGATCTCTGTCGCCCGGAAGGCTTGCACCAACCCAGCAGACCGGATTTTGAGTTGGAGTCGTGACAAACTCCATCTTCCGTAAATCAAATATTTCATAGCTCCCTTGCTGTTTCAGTTCCTGGTATTTTAGGTTCAAACGTACGAACCATGAATAGACGACTCTGCGCAACATAGTTGCTGGTGTGCTGTTGCTATTAAAAGCGTCTACCTCTTCCTGGAGGGTATATTCCACCCCTTGAGGCACTAGTAGCTTCTCTATGGTGATTAAGCCTGCTTCCAGTTCCATCCATCTTACCTTGGGTATCTTCAGATAATGATTATCGGTGTTGAGATTCATGTCACCAATCACGTCCTTTAACCATGTTGGTCCAGGTCGGCCCTTGAGGTCAGGGTTGTCGGAGTGATCCACTACTTCGTCTTCGGACTGTACTTCTCCGTCTTCAAGCACTTTTTCTGATCCCGGTTGGTCCTCTTTTCCTCCCCCACTTCCAGTACCGCAGTCTTGTGCACTGGAAGGTTCCGTCACACATTGGGATACAACCGCAACATGTGGTAAATCATGAGGGCGGAGGGTGGGTAATTTTGAATATCCCTTCCGTAAGCGTTGGATATCCTCCTCGTCAACCGCAAACCTTCCATAGGGCTGGTTCTGGGTTGGCTCTTGCCAGACAAACTGTTCGTCATTTTCCATTCCTCGCTGCTTCATCCACTTCCGAAGCAGGTGGTGCCATCGCATTGGGTCTGAATTGCCCGCGATACAGTCCAACAGGAATGCCCGGCATTCTTCAACTTGTTTATTTTGGAGTTCTTGAGTCACAGTTGATGTGTCTAATCCTTCTTTGCTGTCTGGGAATGCAGCCTGACTCGAAATGACCAATAATGCTTGAATCTCAGATGCCATGTTGTGTACCATTGGTTGTACAGCGTAATCGACCAGCTTGTGCATGTACAGTGAATCCCATGGCATATGGTATGTGCACCGGCATTCTTCAAAGAATTGTATGAGGTATCGCCGTCCGATGTCCAGGGCAGTCATTGCAGTGACCAGGTCATTTGACCGTGGTATAGCTTGTTCCCAAAACGGTACGCAGGTTTTTATGATCAGGGCAACATGTGCACTTGCCATCCGGAAACACGTTAAATGCTCGAGGTAAGTTTGGACTCTTGAGCCCAATTGGCAGAACCTCCGGTTGGAAATCGGGCAATTTGGCTTGACAAGGTTGGGAATAATGTTGTTCATTGCGTAGAAACCATAGTTCCTAGCTAAAGCGCCAGCTCCCCTATTGCCGCACTCTTGCACACTTGACAGCAGAGAGTTCCAGCACACCACGGTACCAACCAACTCTACGTGCGTAGTGGTGTGATAGTGTACAGCTTTCCAAACTAATGCCTTGGCCAGACACAAATGTAATTCCTCGTTTTCCTCAGAGGAGAGCTCCTTTTTCTTGCTGAGATCCTGGAGCCTGCCGCCGCCTGCCGGCATCCAGTGTTCAATTTTGCTTGGGTGCCTTACCATATCCAGTATCCACTCCCACTGAATTACGTCCGGCGAATCAGGACCGACATCTGGTATGATGTCTGATGCGTCTCCTTTTGTGATCCGTTTATCGTGTTCATCCTTGCACATCCAGTAGAATATCTGATAAATAATATGTCGAACATGTGGATATGCCCCACACGCTATCTCCAACATTCCGTGTGCGGCGTGTAAAGTGCTAGGATAAGCTTCTTCGGTGCCTTGTGTATAAGCCACTAACGTGAGCAAAGCGTCAGGGATAAGGCATTTGATCTTTGCCTCCCACTCATCCATGCTTGTCGATGCGGTGTTTGGATCAAAACAGTCGGTCCGTAAGCTACCAAGATCTCTTGCTTCTACGTCTTCAAACACTGAAAGTATTGTGTTTGCGTACTCTTTCGTGTTTTTGTTTAGGCTGTCACTTTCGGTGCTAGAATCAAATATGAGCTCCAACGCGCCCCCAGCTACTTTGTCCCTACATTTCTTGATACTCCCACCAAGTTGGCAGACTATACTAAGGAAGCTTTCAACCTTGCGCTGGATTACCATAAGCATGGCGATTGTGTCGTATACCGACCGGGGTTTTAGCAACACAGTGTGGAACGCCTTACCAAGTTCGTTTAGTATTATGCTTTTACGTTCATGCAGGTGGTCATTGCTGACAGCCAGCTCCTTGAAATCGACTGTGTGGTTAGCGACAGCCGTGCAGTGTTTGATACATAATGCGAAAGATTCCACCGAAAGACACGTAGGTGTGTATGGTAGTGATATGGGGAATAGGCCTCGCACGTGGTCATGCCAGGTAACTGTATTTTTATCTTCGTACTTTTCCATCTCCATGAACAGTGTTGGAATTGTTGTGCTGTCATGCAAATTTTCGGTGTCGAGAATTGAGTTGTAATCGCAGGTTCCGATTTGGGGACGGACACCCAACCGGACTAGTATTTTACGGACATATTCAGTAGACAATTCTGCAAACTGAGTTACAATTTTGCGAACCACAAGCACTTTGTTTTCGAATTCAGCTGGTGAAGTGTCTGTTGTTACAGACGGGATCCATACTTTGTTTTGGTCGTGGGACATGGCTTCCTGTAGGTGGGTTCTCACAGTATCAAGCATATCCAGATCTGTATTCACTGCCGATCGTGGCAATGATCCACGGGAATCTAGCGAGGTTGACGGCAGGAGTGACTTGGTAACTTCCTCATGTGAACTAGTCGCTTGTTTGGATTGCTCGACGAAGTTTTGGTATGCATCACTGAGTTTGTCTCGTTTCTGTTCTCCTAGTCCTGTTTCACAGGGATGGATGTGTGTAGGAGTTGATGCAATTTGCATCGCTTGGTCATACGTGATCTGTTTGCCGGATACCAGTTCCTGCTCAGGTATATAGTTGAAGTCTTTGCTACCAAGCTTGAAAAACGACTTGCATACTTCTGTGACTTTGCACGGGCGAAATTGTGTCATATTGACCCCGGTCCCTCCTAGGAGTGTCATATCCAAATTAGAAAACGTTGACTCCAACATGTCAAAATCTGGGTTCCGTATGTCGACACCATGGGGTGGGTTTCCCATTTGTCCGTTTCCATTTTCCTCCTGATCGTCCGGGGATCCCATATCTGGAGGCTCGAGAGGGATATTCACATTACTTACAACACCCACTTCAGCGTCCTCTTGGAATGTTTTGGCTATTGCTAGCGCTTGGGTTTTCAACCGTAGAGTTGGTTTTCTTGGAATGCGGGCCATTGGGTTGTTACCCGGATCAGTTACACCCCTGTCCATAGCAGAATGGGTACGTTTAATAGCTCCCTTCAAGAACTTGGTAAGCGAGTTTTCCCGATGGACTTGTGCAGCAGGAGTGCCGAGCAAATTGAAATGGACCCGCCGATGGACTGACTGCAGCTTCGTTAGCCTTAGCGCTTCCAACGCCTTGTCGCATACTGCGATCAGATCAGTATATTGGGTTATTTTCTGTTGGACCTTTGCTAGTGCATCTGTCATGGTTGGCTTGTAGCACTTGTCCATGAACGATCTGAAACCTATGGATCTGCTCGAGCCTGGCTTGTACTTGCTGTCTGTTTTCCAGTTTATACGGCCACTACCGGGAACCTGGTCGTCGTAAACATCAGACCTTAATTGATGAATACGGTGTTGCTCTCGTGCCAGGGCCTGTAACCCTACTGCCACCTGTCTTTCCTGCAGAAGGCACATTCCTTCACGGTTGGCAGCGTACTTTTCTGCATCTTTCAATTCAACCCCTAGTTGCAACGTCAGGACGGGATTTGTCATCACTGTGTTGGATCTAAACATACACTCCTCCAGCCATGCTGGCGTACCCAAATCTCCTTTGAACCGTGTCAGATGCTTTTGCCCGTTGTAAACTGTCCAATCGCACCATTGGTGTGGATAAATTTGGATTGGGTTTTTCAGTTTCACTTGTTGGTATTCAGGACTTTGCTGGTCATAGAAGGTAACATCATCCACAGTATCCTCCAGAGAAAACGGATAGAGTTGGATGTATTCAATCCTGTATTCCTCCCCTTTCATCTGTGGGTGGTAATTCGGACCGGTTTGTAGAGAAGATATTATGCCAAATCTGATTGGGTCCCGTGTGGCCCTGTCCAGCTCCAAGATCACCTGGCAGTTGTACCTGTTCGACAAGTCAGCAAAATTGTACAACGTGGCCAGAGATGGGGGTAGGAATTTTCCCGCTGCCCGGTTTTCATTGTATTGTTTTGTATCGAGTATAAGATTCATCCAGCGGTAGACATCGCTAAACTCGAGTGGCATCATGACATACATACCTCGATGCGTCAGAACATCTGATACCCGTGTGTGAATTGACAACCAATCAGTAGTTGTATTTGGAGGGAGGAACTGTGTATTTGGGAGTACACCGTCTTCTGGGAACACAATCCGATATGTAATTTGGCACCACTTGTTCCAGCATCCCATACACATAGGCGGAGCCTTGTCTACAACTAATTCTGATCCGGGATAGGTAGAAATCAACAGTTTCAGAACTGAGTGTTTGAACATTTTTGCGCATGCGGGGTGAAACCTTTTGATACCACAAACCAGGCACAACTGGATATTGTTAAATGAGTGTATATCGTGGCTTTCTCCCTTGTGGTCGTTTTCCATCCATGGCTGTTCGGATACGTCTTGCTCACCAAGTGTACACCAGCTCAGGGCACAGCATCCCTGTATACCACTAACCCGGTTTTGATTATTCCCTTGGATGACTTCCCGGAATTCGCCTTCTGGATGGAGGGTATTAGGTGTATTTGCTTTCAAACGGGAGACTGTCCGATCGAAATAGCCCATCAAACCAAAAGAACAAATGTGGCGTTCCGTGTCTTCCCCATCTTTCTGTTCGTGCCGTGTGAGTAAAGAGGTTGCATTCCAAACCGCGAAGAAGTGCTCATCAATTTTCTGTTGGCGATTATGTTCTGATGTCCGTTGCGCAGTTCTTGCAGCGACTTCTCTCTTTAGGCTCCTCATCAATTCCTGTTCCACATCCCTTTTATGTGATCCCATGGCAGAATCATCTACTGTCCACCAACAGTCCCCTCCCAGGTATGTGGTATGTTTGCCACGCATGGTATTCATTGCTCCCATCGAATCTGTGAGGGTGTAGTGCGCAAGATGGAGAAAATTCGCCAGGGAAAAATGGGGTATGTCAACCTTTTCCAAGGACCTTGGGGTTAGCCAATCAGGTATTTGAGTGTAGCATTGGCCCAGGTCGGCAAAAGATCGATAGATTGTGAGAACCTCGCCTCCGTCGTACCCATTATCTGGCTGTTTTGATGATGGCATCCACTGCTGGTATTTGCCTTTCTCATGCATCCGAAAAGCTGCATACGGTGTCGCCACGTATAACCCTGGCTCGGCCTTGCTGGACGTGGAACTATCGCCGGTATTGGTTGTTATCTCTGGAGATTGCACCCTTACCTCAAGGCGCATCGGGAATTGTACAGGGTTTAACGCGCTTGTGTGTCCGGTGAAGTTTTCGCTTATCAGTTGTGGTGTCGGGACCCAAGCACTTACAGCAAATGCCGTGAGGTGTGCTATTGTATACTCCCAAGCTGGTGAAAGATTAAACTTTGTTATCGGGTAACCTGGTTGTTTGGCTGAGACTTTGGTGCTCCATTCCCATTGATTGATAGTGGCTTGAGAGTATTCTGCTGGTTGTGATATCCCTTCATGTTTGTCAAAGAGAGAAAGCTCACTCGCACCCTGGTCACTGGTTAAACACAGAGTCCGAGATATAAATGATGCTAGACGTGCTGGTTTCGGGACCTTTTGGTATCCCAGAGCGATACTTGGGTCAATATCCATTGAGCCAACCCGGTTTGTAAAAAGTTTTCTCCAGCCAATGCCAATTGGTCCATGATCTACAGATAACCTACCATCTGAGGGCTTGCCATGGCCTTGCTCTACTGACACCTTTCCGGGGCAGATTAGCCACCCAGTTTTGAGTTCGGAGTATGTAATATCCCTGTCGTTGTTGCCCTTGAGATACAGACGATAGCTTTTAACCCCGTTTTCAATGAAATGAAATACTACCCCAATAGATGGAGGTTGAACCAGTCGTAGCCCCTTTTTCCGGAACTCTTTTTCGATTGCCTGTGGGTCAGCATCGTAGGTAATCTCTTGCACGACTGCAAAACTGATTTTTCCCCATTGTACTGATCTCATTTGGTGTTGAATTGACTCTCTGAATTGTTTGCGTCTTTCCATACGTCTTTCCTCTTTTTCGAATTCTGCTTTTCTTTGTCGCATCTTTTCTTGTTTTTCGGCGGCAAGTTTCTGTGCCGCTTCCCTTCCAGCAAGCTCTTTTTCTTCCGCGGCGAGCTTCAGCGCAGCATCAGTAGCAGCTTCCTCTGCCTCGTTAGTCTGGGGTGTATCCTGTTTCTCCCCCTGAGACAAACCGCCTGCTGCACCTTCCGTAGCGT
>NZGD01000185.1 GCA_002690925.1 Rhodopirellula sp. | reverse complement strand
TGAAACCGAGAAGCTGCGAAGCCGGGAAATAAGCTGGCGGGAAAAACTGCCGTTCCTGAAGCAATTCGCCCGCAAGGGTGGCCGCCAGGCCTTCAAGGATTACGTGTTCTTTCCGCTGCTCACCTTGCCGGTGGCGCCTGTTGTTCTGGCGGGAAATGTTGGCGCTAACCTGATCCGCAACCTCTGGTCATCCACCGTGATTTTCTGCGGCCATTTCACACAGGATGCGGAAACCTTTACCGAAGAGGAGTGTGAGGGCGAGAGCAAAGGCCACTGGTATCTGCGCCAACTCACCGGGTCTTCAAATTTCACCGGTGGTCGTTGGCTGCACATCCTGAGTGGGCACCTCAGTTACCAGGTAGAGCACCACGTGTTTCCTGACCTGCCTGCCCACCGATATCCGGAAATTTCCGCGAAGGTGCAGGCAGTGTGTCGAAAGCACGGCATACACTACAACACAGGTAGTTTTGCCAGTCAGTATGGAACAGTCATCAAGAGGATACTGAGGCACTCCCTGCCCGGAAAGATGGCTGGGCTTGCCAGAGCTGCCTGACCGGGTCGAGCCGGCCAGGCAAGCGAGAGGGAACCTGGCCGGTTCAGGCTATCTGAAGCAATCTCAAAAGCTGGGGTCTGTGCTGTTCCTGAATGACGTCGGCAAGCGTGTACTTGTCGAGCACCTCCAGAAACGCTTTCAACGCTTCCCCAAACATTGATTTGAGACCGCACACCGGCGTTATCTTGCACGCATTCTTGGAGGAGAAGCACTCCACGATACTCAGATCCTGCTCGGTTTCCCGCACCAGGATGCCGATGCTGATATCCGAGGGCGAACGATGCAGACGCATGCCACCTTTTTTGCCACGGATAGTCTCTATATAGCCTTTTTTGTTCAACTGGTGCACCACCTTCATAAGGTGGTTTTTGGAGATATCATAACTGTCGGCGATTTCCTGTATGGTCGCCAGACGATCACCCTGTACTGCCAGATAAATCAGTACTCGAAGTGAATAATCCGTGTAACGGGTGATGTGCATTCAAAGCTCCAGTCGTTATGACAATCATTCAGTAAGAAGGGCGGGTCACCAGGTAACATGCGGTGCCGCATAAAAACACGCCAGAAATCCCCAGCACCAAACCGGAAGCGCCCAACACAAACAGCATGCCCCAACTGAGCGCCATCATGCTGCACGCCAACACCTTTGCCCTTGCCGGCACCGCCCTGCGTGTGCGCCACTGATCAATGGCCGGCCCAAACCTCGGGTGATCTTCAAGCCACTGGGCAAAGGCTGGCGATCCCTTGCTGGCAAAAAAGGCGGCCAACAGGACAAAGATCGTCGTGGGCATAAGCGGCAAAACCACCCCGGCAAATGCCAGACCGATTGATATATACGCAAGAATGCGAAATCCGGTTTTCCCGATACGATCGCCCATCGCGGGGTTCTCACCAAGGTTCATAACTGCATCTATTCTACCGGGATTCAATGAACAGGTCTGCCCAACCGGCTAAGAAATACGAGTCGTGCCACATAGGCCACCTTGATGCCGACCGCGAAAATCAGCGTCCCGATGTGCGCCGCAATCTGAACGGGCATCGCAAGTGCACCTGCCAGAGGGTAGGCACACGCAATTGTGATCAGTAAACCCAGCACCGATAGTCCCAGAGCGCTGTTCGCCGCGAACAGCCATTTTTCGAAGTCACCCATAATAAAACCCCTAACATATATTTACGATACTTTTTTAAGATAGCCACACTCTCGTGAGAAATCAACCATAAAGATTGCGCTGTTCTGCACGAATACCTCTAAATCAACTACGCATTCGGGGATACCCCTAGAAAAAGTTGACACCTGAAATACATCAAATCAATATTTAGTCATTAAAGACATATTTTGTATAAATGTTTTAGGAGAAATGACCATGAAATCAGAACACGTCAAACGGAGCAAAACAGGGGGAGCGCACCATGGCTAAATACCGCCGCCTATGGTTTTTGCTGATCGGGATCTTGGCAGCAACATTCACATTGCTGGGCTATTTCGGAGCCGAGGTTTATCGCGCAGCACCGCCAATTCCAGACAGGGTTGTGTCAGCAAACGGCGACACCCTGATGACGGAGAAAAGCATTCTTGACGGGCAGACGGCCTGGCAGTCCGTTGGCGGCATGCAACTGGGCTCGATATGGGGTCACGGCGCCTACCAGGCGCCGGACTGGACCGCCGACTGGTTGCACAGGGAGCTGGAAAACTGGTTGGAAATAGGCGCCCGGGAAGAATACGGAGAGGGCTGGCACAGCCTCAGCGCGCAACAACAGAACGCCTTGCAATACGAACTGAAAACCGAGTATCGCGCCAACACCTACGACAGTAGTCGTGGCACCGCAGAAGTCTCGGAGCGGCGCGCAAAAGCGATAAAGCAGACCGCCGACTACTATCACAACCTGTTCGGTGCTGACCCTCTGCTGCAGTCCACGCGGGAAAACTATGCCATGAAGGAAAACACCCTGCCGGACCCGGAACGGCGGGAAAGGCTGACCGAGTTTTTCTTCTGGACGGCCTGGGCCGCCGCCACCGAGCGGCCGGACAGCAACGTTACCTACACCAATAACTGGCCGCACGAGCCCCTGATCGACAACAGGCCGAGCGGAGAGAATATAGTCTGGTCGCTCATCAGCGTGGTGCTTTTAATTGCAGGCGTTGGCGGCCTGATCTGGGCCTGGGCCTTCCTGCGCAAAGAGGATGAAGAACCCGAAGCGCCGCTCAAGGATCCGCTGGCTGCAGTCGGGCTCACGCCGTCCCAGAAAGCATTGGGCAAATATCTTCTGCTGGTTGTAGGTCTGTTCACGTTCCAGGTCATGGTGGGCGGCTTTACTGCGCACTATACGGTTGAAGGACAAAGCTTCTACGGAATCAATACTTCCGAGTGGCTCCCCTATTCCCTGATGCGTACCTGGCATATTCAGTCCGCCATGTTCTGGATTGCGACCGGTTTTCTCGCCGCCGGCCTGTTCCTAGCCCCCATCATCAACGGCGGAAAGGACCCGAAGTTCCAGAAGCTCGGTGTAGATATCCTGTTCTGGGCTCTGGTCGCGGTGGTTGTCGGCTCCTTTATTGGCAACTTCCTTGCTATCAACCAGATCATGCCGGCCAACCTCAGCTTCATGCTGGGCCACCAGGGTTACGAGTATGTCGATCTTGGCCGCCTCTGGCAGATCGGAAAGTTCCTTGGCATCGTGTTCTGGCTGTTGCTGATGCTCCGCGGCATCGTTCCCGCCCTGCGCCAGCCTGGCGACAAGAACCTGCTGGCCCTGCTGACTGCCTCGGTCGTTGCCATTGGCCTGTTCTACGGCGCTGGTTTCTTCTACGGTGAGCGCACTCACATCTCGATCATGGAATACTGGCGCTGGTGGATCGTTCACCTTTGGGTCGAAGGCTTCTTTGAGGTGTTCGCTACCGCTGCCCTGGCTTTCATCTTCTGCAGCATGGGTCTGGTGTCCCGCACCGTGGCAACATCGGCCAGCCTGGCATCCGCCAGCCTGTTCATGCTAGGCGGCGTGCCCGGTACCTTCCACCACCTTTACTTCGCCGGTACCACCACGCCTGTGATGGCGGTAGGCGCCACCTTCAGTGCGCTGGAAGTGGTTCCGCTGGTGGTACTCGGTTACGAAGCCTGGGAGAACTGGCGCCTGAAGTCCCGTGCACCGTGGATGGAAAACATCCGCTGGCCGCTGACGTTCTTTGTGGCGGTTGCCTTCTGGAACATGCTGGGTGCCGGCGTACTCGGGTTCATGATCAACCCACCGATCGCTCTCTACTACATCCAGGGCCTGAACACCACGCCGACCCACGCCCATGCTGCCCTGTTCGGTGTTTACGGATTCCTGGCCCTGGGCTTCGCGCTGATGATCCTGCGCTACATTCGCCCGCGCATTGTCTTTGACGAGCGTCTAATGAAAGTCGGCTTCTGGTGGCTGAACATTGGCCTGGTAATGATGCTGTTTACCAGTCTGTTGCCGGTCGGCTTCATCCAGTTCATTGCCAGCGCCAGCGAGGGCCTGTGGTACGCACGCAGTGAGGCCTTCATGCAGAGCGATATCCTGCAGACCCTGCGCTGGGTCAGAACCATTGGGGACGTGGTCTTCATCGTCGGAGCCCTCGCCGTCACCTGGCAAGTGGTGAAAGGGGTCTTCTTCCCGGACCTGGAGCCGGTTGCCCTCGAAACTGATGAGAGCGGAACAGCCAGCGAGCTGAGCGCCTGATAGAGAGTGCGGGCCAGGGATGGCCCCTCGTTCTGAACCTAAACCAAGGAGTACTGTCATGACAATGACTGAACCTGTAACCAAGGCATCCAACGAAGAGTTGATCGAACATATCCTTACCCGTTATCACGACACTCACCGGGACCAGCTACCGGAACTGGTTCGGCTTTCCGAGCGGGTGGAAAGGGTCCACGGCGGCCATACCGACTGCCCTGCAGGCCTCTCGGCTCACCTTGCGCAGATGGCCGAGGAACTGGAGACCCATATGGCGAAGGAAGAGCAGATTCTGTTCCCGATGATCTCCCGCGGCATATCCGGCATGGCGTTGGGTCCAATCTCCGTCATGCGCGCAGAGCATGAAAGCCACGATTCGGCCCTGATCCGCCTGGATACGCTCACCAATAATCTGAGCCTCCCCGAAGGTGCCTGCAACACCTGGCGCAGGCTCTATGAACAGATTGCGGTTTTTCGTGAAGACCTGAAGGAGCACATTGCTCTGGAAAACTCGGTGCTGTTTGCCCGGATAGACGGCCTGACTGCCCAAGGGTAATGGGCTTACCTCCCGAGGGGTATCGGAATTGGTGATCCAATCTGCAATACTTGGGCTATACTCAGGTTAAAAAACAACCGGCAACAGGACCCTCCCGATGTCCCAGAACAAGCTGACAGACCGTTTTGGTCGCACTGTCAATTACGTGCGTCTGTCCGTCACTGACCGTTGCGACTTCCGCTGCGTGTACTGTATGGCCGAGGATATGACCTTCCTGCCCCGTCAGCAGGTCCTCACCCTCGAAGAAATCGCTCGCGTTGCCCGTAGCTTTGTGGACCTCGGTACCGAAAAAATCCGTCTGACCGGCGGTGAACCGATGGTACGAAAGGACATTCTGGAGCTGGTCAAGGAAATCGGCACCTACGGCTTGCGCGACTTCGCCATGACTACCAATGGCAGCCAGCTCGCCACCATGGCAGAGCCTCTGCGCAAGGCGGGGATGCACCGCCTGAACATCAGTCTGGATTCTCTGGACCCCGAAAAATTCCGCAACATCACCCGCACTGGCAAACTCTCGCAGGTTCTGGACGGTATTGATGCTGCCCGGGAGGCCGGCTTCCGGGGCATCAAGATCAATACCGTGGTCATGAAAGGCCGCAATGATGAAGAGGTCCCCGAGCTGGTCGAGTTCGCCCGGAAAAAGCAGGTGGACATCACCTTTATTGAAGAGATGCCCTTGGGCGAGATTTCCGAGCACGATCGCGGCCTGGCGCTGTGCACCAGCGAAGAGGTTCGGGACATTATCCGCAAGCACCACGAGCTGGTTCCGGCAACCGAGGATTCCGGCGGTCCAGCCCGCTACTACCGTATGGAAGATAGCGAAACGCGGGTGGGTTTCATTTCTCCCCACTCCCACAACTTTTGCTCGACCTGTAACCGGGTCAGAGTCACCGTTGAGGGGCGGCTGCTTCTTTGCCTCGGTAACGAGCACTCGGTGGATTTGCGCCGCGTGCTGCGTGGAAACCCGGTGACCGATGACAAACTGCGCGAGACCATCATCAACGCCATGGATCTGAAGCCGGAGCGGCATCACTTTTCAGCGAATGGCGATGTGCAGATTCTCCGCTTCATGAACATGACCGGCGGCTAAGCGGCCAGTACAACGAAGGGGGCAGATGAAGACTTTCATCTGCCCCCTTTTTCATTTCTGGTGGTCCATTCCATCCATACTGTGCATTGCCATGCCGCTATTCAGGTGGTCCATGGTGATTTCCTGAAAAGCCAACACCTTACCGCCATGTTCTCCTGCGAATGTCTCGGCCTCGGCCTTTGCTGCAAATGAAGCAAGCGTTGGCCCCATTGCGCCTGTTCGACTGGAACCGACCACATAGAAAGCGTCACGGGCATCAATCAGGGCAGTGTCGGTGGGGCTTTGCCATTCGGTCTGGGCCATATCGTGCACATAAAGGGTGTGATCACGGTTTGCATTCTCTGGCTGCAAGAACCACGCGAACATGTCTCGAGTGGAGCAGAATTTTCGAACCTGCTGGTCTTTTTCAGTGAAGGCCTGGCCTTTGGGGCCGGGAAAACCCTCGATAACCATGCCGCAGACGTGGCATTCGTCGCCGCTTTCGAAATGGACCGGACCAGGCGTGCCGGTGGATTGCTCCTCGCCGCCTGAGCAGGCGGTCAGCGTAATAACTGCAAAGACGGCGAGGAGCCAGTTGAGTTTGCTTGTGTTCATCGGGACAACTCCGTTCAGATACGGCGGTTTCGGAAAAGTAACAGGGCGCCTGCCAGCGGGATGACAAACCAGAACACCAGACCTATCCACAGTCCCGTGGCCCCAATGGGAAGGTCGGCTCCCAGGCTGAGAACGCCACTGAGCTGTGCGCTGTCGCCGAAGGCAACAATATTAAGCAGGCGGTAAATGTCGGTGGGATTGAGCATCAACAGCCAGGGCAGCAGTTCCGCGCTGAACTGGCCCTCGCTGGCCACAAGGGTTCCCAACAGCATCAGATCGAAGATCAGTACGAAGAAAAACCAGATCGCCAGGGCCAGACCGGCGGCGATAGGCTTTTCGCTGACCCGAACACTGATCACGTAGGCAAGGGCAATAAACCCCCATCCCAGCAGCACGGTGGAGCCAATAAACCGCAGCATGGCTGCCGCGAGACTGGCAATGGCAACGTCTTCCACCAGCACGGCAATAGCAACGCCAGCGACACCGAAACCGATCACAGTAGCAAGAGCAAGGGTCAGGCCGTGGCCCAGGAACTTGCCCAGCAGCAGTTGGCTTCGACTCAGCGGGTACGTCAGCAGCAGCAGAAGCGTGCCACCCTCCTCTTCGCCGACGATGGCATCGTATGCCAGGAGCAGTGCGATCAACGGAATCAGGAAAATTCCCAGGCTCGCGAGACTGGCGATGGTGGCTGGCGTCGAGGCGTAGCCAACCTGGCCGGAGGCCGCGGCGCCGAACCAGGCGATGCCGAGGGCCAGGGTGGCAAAGACCAGAGAGATCGCCATCAGCCAGCGGTTGCGCAGGCTGTCGCTCAGTTCCTTCCGGGCAATGGTCCAGATGCTGGTCATTGGCCGCCTCCCCGATGGGCCAGGCCACCGGCACCGATAAAGTGCACGTAGATATCTTCCAGGCTGGGTTGGTGAATACCCACATCAGCCAGTTCACCCGATTCGAACAGCATTTGCAGCAGAGCCATCTTCTCCCTCGGTTGAACATCCACCCTCAAACGGCCATTGCCGGCTTTCACCATCAGCCCGTTGCGACTTGCTGAGCGATCGACGACCTTCTCAAGTGCACAAACGCTGTTGGCAGGATCCAGCGACAGTGTTACCGGCATGTTCGCCTGCCTGCGGAGCGCGGTCAGATCACCGGCCGCTTTCAATGCGCCCTCAGTCAGAATCGCCGCCCGGTCAATGTAGGGCTCGACACCCGGCAGAACGTGGGAACACAAAACAATCCCCGCGCCCCCATCCCGCAAATCCCGGAGCAGCCGGTAAAGGTCTGCCGTGGCCACCGGGTCCAGCCCCACGGTCGGCTCATCAAGCATGAGAAGCTTCGGCTTGCCCAAGAGCGCCTGGGCCAGCCCGAGGCGCTGCCGCATGCCTTTGGAATAAGTTTTGGTGCGGGCATCCATGGCATCGCTCAAACCCACTTGCTCCAACAGCTCGGGCACCTTTTGTAACGAAGCGCCTTTGAGCCGTGCGAAATGGCTCAGGATCTCCCGCCCGGTCAGCTGCGGGTAGAACATCACATTCTCCGGCAGGTAACCAATGTGCTGGGTAACCTGAGGATGTCCGGCATGGCCGCCAAGCACCGATACCGTGCCCTGGGTCGGCTGCATCAGGCCGAGGATAAGCTTGATCGATGTGGTCTTCCCGGCACCGTTATGGCCGAACAGACCCAGAATCTCACCGGGCTCCAGGCTCAGATCAATGCCTTGCAGCACCGGGCTCTTGTCGTACCGGTAACTCACATTTTCAAGACGAAAACAGCTCATCGGATCTCCGTTTTCAGATCGGCGGGAATTCGCATCAGGGGGTGAGAATCGGCAACTCCTGCGTCTTTCACTACCGGAAACGCATCCTGCACCCAGCGCAGGGTATCCACTGCCGGGCTGAACATCAGAACCTTGGCTTCCGGGTATTTCCACAGCAGCCGGTCCACGTTGTCATTGGGCTCATAGGGCACATCGCCAACCCCATCCTGATTGCGATCCCAGCCCAGATAATCGCTCCAGTAATTACCCCTGCCATCCCTGGACCACTCCTGGGTCCGCGTGGCCACATACTTCACCTGGCGCTGGTTGTTTACGAACGCGTTGCCAAACACCTCGTTGTCTTCCGAACCGGCGGTCAGGTGAATCCCGATGTTACTGTCGGCAAATACATTGCCTTCGAACGTGTTGTACAGCGAGTTGTAGATAAACACCGCCTTGCCTTCGGCGCCTTCAATGGTCACCCCTGCGGTCTGGCCCTGGGACACGCCCGTCACCACGTTCCCCCGCAGCTCCGACTGGGTAATGAAATTCATAAGAATGCCGTAGTTCTCATCATTCACCGACCGATTGTTAACCACTGTCAGACGCTTACTCTGCATCAACGCATAACCGGTTCGTGTGTTGCGGGTAACGTTGTCTTCCAGCAGATTGTTCATCGAGTACATGTAATGGATGCCATAACGCAGATCCGCCATCTCATTGCCCCGGATCGTGTTGTTATTCGCCGTCTCGATGTAAATCGCATCCCGAGTCTGACGAATGTCATTGCCTTCAATCATTGCCCCGGTCGTGTTGAACAGGTGAATCCCGTTACCCCGGTCATTCGGACGCAGCGAGTCATCCCCTCGAATCGTATTATTGCGAACCGTCACATCCGGCGTTGCATCCAGCCAAACTCCGAACGCCGGCCCTTGCAACCGGTTGTTCTCCACCACGGCGCCGCGAGCCTCCCGAGCCACAAAAATCCCCGCATCCAGCTCGTTCAGATTGCCGCCCCAGTTGCGAACGGCACAGCCGGAAAACGTCACCCCCTCGGCGGTGATATCCACCGCATTGCCCTTCCCTCCCGGGTCAATCACCGTCTCGGTATGGCAGGACACAGACACTCCGGGCACGCGGATAGCCAGAGACGAAATCTGCTCAGGGGGAAGCTCAAAGCTCGAGCCCGGCTTCAGGGCATCAAGCCGTTCTTGCAGGTCCGCGTGTGCGGTCAGCGATAACAGAGCGACGGTCAGGGCCACTCCATAACGCACGATTCGATACATCAATTTTTCTCAAAAGTAGGGAAATTGGAGAACTGCCCTTTGCCATCGATTTGCCACACCCAAGCAGCAGGCTTGCCAGGGCCCGACCATCAGGCCCCGGCAAGACCGACCTAAATCAGGCCTTCTCTACAATCATGCGCCCCCGCATTTCCATGTGCAGCGCATGGCAGAACCAGTTGCAGTAGTACCAGTGAACCCCCGGGCGGTCCGCCACAAAGGTAACCGATGACGTCTGCTGCGGACTGATCTCCATGCTCACGCCATGATTCACCATGCAGAAACCGTGGGTCACATCCTCGATGGTATCCAGGTTGGTCACGTACACCGTCACCTCATCACCCTGCTTTACCTTGAACTCGGTCATACCGTACTGCGGTGCAATTGAGGTCATGTATACACGAACCTTGTTGCCGTCCCGGACAACCTTATTGTCGGCTTCCAGAGTGACGCCATCCTTCTCGGCCTGCTCACGGGCTGAAGCGAAGTATGGGTCATCACGGGTGTAGATCTTCTGCGTCTTGATCTGATCGCGGCGCACCAGGATGCAGTCGTGGGGCTCGGCGAAGGTCGGGCCATCGTGAACCAGTTTCATCTCCTCGCCGGAAATATCGATCAGCTGGTCGTTTTCAGGATGCAGAGGGCCACATGGCAGGAAGCGGTCTTTCGAGAACTTCGACAATACCACCAGCCATTTGCCATCGGCGTCCCGTGATTCGGTCAGGGAGGCATGGTTATGGCCCGGCTGATAGTGAACGTCCAGCTTCTGGCGGATGTAGTTCACCTTTTCGCCGTTGTAGTGCTTGATGGCATCGGCAATGTTCCACTTGGCCACCTGGCTGTCGATAAACAGCGTGGTGTAGGCATTGCCTCGGCCGTCGAAGGTTGTGTGCAGGGGCCCAAGGCCCAGCTCCGGTTCACCAACCACAGCATCGCGCGGCTCGATCTTGCCATCGAACAGGTCGTCCAGTTTGTCGATCGCAATGATTGTGGCCGTCGGTGACAGCTTACCGTTGGCAATAAAGTACTTGCCGTCCGGGGAGGTATTGAGACCATGCGGGTTCTTGGGAACCGGGATGTAACGGGTCAGTTCGGAGCCTTCACGGCCGTCTACCACCGGCACCTTGGAGTCACCAAGAGTCTTGTAGTTGCCATTCTTGACGGCCTGCTCGATGCGCTCAATGTTGAATACAACGGCCCAGTCGCGATCGTTGCGCATGGTGCCGGCAAGGTCCAGAGCCTTCTCCGAGTTGTAGCAGGTGGAGCAGGCGTACTTGCCGGTATAGTCCGCATCGGTGTTGTCGAGGTTGCCGTCAACAATCACCTGGAAGGCCACCTCCATGGTCTCCGCATCCACCGCGTTGAACATGGTAAAACTGCTTTCAAGGCTGGTGTCGCCGCCATCGTTCGGATGGGGAATCACATACTCGGCGTTGCAAAACACGTACTTGGTCTTGGGAACTTTCTGAAGCCGGAGGCCATGAATGGCCTGAACATTGGGAATGGTGGTGATCTTGTCACACTTCATGATATCCAGACGGATCCGGGCCACCCGGGTATTGGCCTTGTCATTGATGAACAGATACTTGCCATCGTAGCGACCATCGGTCATGGAGATATGCGGGTGGTGAGAATCACCATTGGAGAAGCGGCTGCTATCCCCAAGAACTTCCTTACTCTCGTTGGTGATGCCCCAACCCGTGGCGGAGTCCACATTGAAAACCGGAATCCGCATCAGTTCACGCATGGAGGGCACACCCAGAACCCGTACTTCCCCAGAATGACCACCGCTCCAGAAGCCGTAGTACTCATCCAGCTCACCGGGGTGCACAATAAAGTTGTTACGGGCTTCTTCGGCAGCCGCAGCGAACGACTCCCGGGACATCACTGCACCTCCAAGCCCCGTTGCACCGGCCACGCCGGCCAGTGCCGCTGCGCCCATGAACCGGCGACGGCTCTGGCCGCTTTCCGGCAGCTCCGGCGTATTCCTGGTCAGATCATCTTTCTTTTTCATAACATCCAACTCCGTTATTGGTAATGGCGGTTTTACTTCTCATGCTTTCTTTTTATGGGACTGCTCAAGTCACCTGAACCACTGGAATTTCCTCCGGGTGGCCCGGTGCATTACGACCCCGGCGCTTGCCGCGCCGTTTTACGATCAGCGGCGGGCACTTGTGGTCATCGAAATAGGTCATCTGGCAATCCAGGCAGTAATGGCATTCCATGTAATTGATGTGCCCGTCCGGGTGGATGGCCTGTACCTCACACTCGTGATCACACAGCCGGCAGGGATTGCCGCATTCCTTGCGCCGCTTGAGCCAGTCGAACACCCTCAGCTTGGTCGGCAACGCCAGTGCTGCGCCCAGTGGGCACATGTACCGGCAGAACACCTTGCGGGTGAAAAGGTTGACCACCAGCAGCAGGGCGGCGTAGGTGACAAATGGCCAGCTGCGATCGAATTTCAGGGTGATAGCGGTCTTGAAGGGCTCAATTTCGGCCAGTCGCTCGGCGGTTGCCATGGAGTCCAGGGATACACCGAACAGCACCAGCAGAACGATGTACTTGATGGCCCAAAGCCGCTCGTGCAAAGCGAATGGCACGGTGTACTGGGGTACCTTGAGCTTGCGGGCGATCTCGTTCAGCAATTCCTGCAGCGCCCCAAACGGACACAGCCAGCCACAATAAACCGCCCTTCCCCACAGCAGTATGATGCCGGCCACCACGGCCCAGAGGATGAAAATGACCGGATCAATCAGGAAGGTGTTCCAGCTGAAGCCACTGATGAGACTGTTGGCAAAGGTCAGCACGTTAACGATGGACAACTGACCCATCGCATACCAGCCAATGAACACCAGGGTATAGGTGAGAAACGCGTGGCGGATCCAGCGCATCATTTTTGGCTTTTTGACCAGCCAGTCCTGGAAGAACAGGATGAACAGCAGGACGCCGATGCCAACGCCCAATACCGTGATCTGGAATTCACGCTGGTACCAGACCTGCACCCACATGGGCTGGTCTGCCAGCATTTCCTCTTCGGTCAGGACCGGTGCGGGTCGGGTATAGTACTGGCCCGGTAACTGGTAAGTGAGCGGGAAAACCTGAAACTCACTGTCCAAAGGACCGGTCTGGCGCTTGACCGTGAGTTCCAGAGTCCATTCGGTGCCAGGATCAAAATTGTACTGCTGGCGAATGATGAAAATCGCCATCTCGGAAAACTCCGGCATGCCCTCGGCATAAACGTCACTCAACCGGTAGAAATCCAGATCACGGAAGTTAAAGGTGTCACCAAACTGGCGAATCTGGATACGGTCGAAGATGCCGCCGCGAACGTAACCCGATCCTTTGAAGGAGTAATCACCGCTGGCCATGACGGCGATCGCATGCTCGCCTTCTTTCAGCTCACCGGTCAGCCACTGGAACTGGCTCTCGCCCAGCAGGTTGCGACCAATGGTGGGTACATCCAGATAAGCGGTGTACAGGTCGATAAGGGGCTTGCCACGCTGTTTCTTCGGCGTGGTATCAATGCCTTCCGCAGCAGTTCCCTTGAAAGCATCATCCACCTGGCCCCTGGTGAGCTTGAGCCGACGTACAGACCCTTCACCCAGCAGCGTTTGCCAGCTTTTCTCCTGGAAGGTGTCAGCCTGAATGTTCGCGGGTGACGGACGGGCATCGCTCAGGCTCTCAACCAGGCCCAGCTCCGCCGCAACGCGGTGGGCGGACTTCATAATGACCTCGTTCACTACCATCACCGTGACGGTAGCGCCCGACAGGCCGTCCACGGCCACCTTGCGTTCCGTGGAGGTTCCGCCAACAGTCACCCGCTGATCTGCCTTCAGGCCCACGTACTGGTCGGTAAACTCGTGCAGCTTGGTCTCGGGAATACCAACAAGCAGAATCGGTTCGTGATGCTCGATAACACGGGTATTTACGATGCTCCCTTCGGTATCCAGGACCACGACAATATTCAGAGGCTTGCCGGAATAGGCCGGAGTCTGAACAAAATCCAGGGACTGATAGGCATACCCTTTGAGCTCATCTCCCGCATACAACTCCTGAATTGCCCGATTGCCCTCACGGGGCTCCACGGCATCCACGCCAGGCAACGTTTGCTGTATTACCTGGCGACCGGCCACCGGTTCGTATTCAGACAGCGGCGCTGCTTCCAGAGCCAGGGCTATGACGGAGGCACAAACGAGGAAAACGAGGCGGAAAAAAGCGGACACAGAAGACTCCTGGAGAAAAACGCCCTATTGCTTCAGCCTAGGCGAATTAGAGGAAAATCAAATACCTCTTATTGAATACACCCGGCGGATGGCTCCATCTCATAAACGCTGTCAGCCGAGGCTGACAGCGTTGCCCTGTGAATCGAGAGGGAGGTAGTTGTTGATATGGCCAAGACGGATGGACTCCACCATCATGGTCAGCGGCTGCTGCGCCTCATCGGTGGACGGGGGCGTGCCACCGCGCCCGGACATGGCGGCGACGAAGACCACATCCCAAGTCTGGCCCGTAGCCCGGGATTCCTCAGAAAGGACCTTAAAATCCGCTGCCTCATCGGGGGTTTTGTCAACGCAGACCACCGGCGTCAGGGCACCACCCTCGCCGCGCTCAAAGGCGGCTTTTTCTTCCGGCGAAGCCTCGTCCGGCAACTCGGCACGACAGAAAACGAATAGCAGGCGCTGAGGTTCCTGCTGGCTGTAGGAGGCCTGAATAAGGTCACTGTAACTGCTGATCATGCTGGTGAATCCTTGCTGTTTCCGGGCCGCTGCGCTTTACGCCTGGCGGGCAATGAGCTGATCGGACGAGACGAGTCTGCGTATTTCGTCGCACACTTCTTCCACGGCATCGTTGCCGTAGCTCTGTCCATAGTGTTTCTTGAAGCCGAATTCGTAGAGGCGGACATGCTCATCGGGCTCGACTCCAATGTTCTCCAGACAGGCACGGGCGCAATGCAGTGGGCAGCCATCGATCACCGTGATCTTGCGCCCGGATCTGGCGGTCTTGACCAGGGAGGGCACCTTGCCACCCACGCCGGAGATGCAGGACATCTCGAATTCACCGGCATGGTCGAGCGTCACTGCTGCATTGTTGGCCAGCTGTGCGACATCGGAGCAGCCAGAACAGGAGTAGATCAGCGGTCGCTGCTTTCTTGCTGTCACGCTTCCTCCTTTCGGGAGCCTGGAGGGTGGATAATTGGCGGTTACTGGCTGATCTCGATCAGGCGACGGGGATCGGAGATAAACAGCCGACTGCGATTGACCCGCACAAGGCCGTTGGATCTCAGGTCCGCCAGAATCCGGGAGAAGGTTTCCGGCTGCATGGCCAGTCTGGACGCGACCAGGCACTTCGGTAGCGGCAGCTCCACTTCACCGCCCTCTTCTGCTCCGTTGGGCAGCAGGTCGATCAGGTAGCGGATCAGCCGGTCCCGGGCGTTCTGAACGGTCATGATCTCCAGGTCGTGAAACCGGGAAACCGCGCGCTTCGCGTAGTGCCGAAGCGCCGCCTGGGCATATCGGGGATTGCTTTCCAGCATGTCCTGATAGGCCTTGACCGGGATCATCAGAACTTCGCTGGATTTCAGCGCCTCGGCGTAGCAGGCGTAGCGTGGCGGATCAGCGTAGATCATGACTTCGGCGAAGCAGTCGCCTGGGGCGATGCTATCGAGGGTCCGGTCGATGCCGGAGGAATCCAGGCGGTAAAGCCGCAAGCGACCGGAGATCACGAAGAAGAAGTTGTGGGCCGGCATATCCTGACGATAAAGCAACTGGTGATGGCCAAGACGGACTCTTCGGGATTGCTGGATCAGGTGCTGCAGGTCCTTGCCGCTGAGTTCCGAGAACAATGGATGACTGCGCAGGGCCTGGAGGCCGTCTTCGTCGTCAAAGGGTTTGCTGATGGCGACAAGCACGGGTTTGGTATAGCGGGTTTGGGCCGCTTGGGTCAGTGCCATGGGGCTATCCTCTTTGCATATTCATGCATTCGAAATCATGATTTAAATAGTAGAAGGATACGGGGCGAAAATCGCTCCCCCCATCGGGGTAGTTGAGGGGTTATTCGGGAGTAATTGATCTATCGCAAAGTGTTTTATGGCTAACTAATTGAACACCGAGAACCAAGAATTTGGGCGTATGGATTGGGAGCACAGGCTGGCACGGAGCTGCTTCCCAAAACACGCTCCTTGCGGCACATCCGTGTGGCGCTTGGGCTCCGCCATCCATGGCTCCGCACAGTTTTGGGAAGCAGCTCCGTACCAACCTCCGGGCAGTGGAGTCACCTTCTCTCGCTACCCTTCACTGCATAAGGGGTGAGTCAGGCAATTCCAGATCCACACCTTCCACCCCGGTTTCCGCGGCCAGAACCTGCAGGTACTGACGGAATGCCCGGCGGGTTACGCTCTCGCTCAGGTACTGCCGGATTTGCGGTTTTACATGCTCATAGGGAAGTTGCTGGCCGTCGATTCGCTGGTCGACGCGGACGATGTGCCAGCCGTAGCGGGTTTCGATCAGTTCCGGGTTGAGGCCTTCTTCCAGGGACAGGACGGGG
>NZGD01000184.1 GCA_002690925.1 Rhodopirellula sp. | reverse complement strand
GTTTTTTGCTTGTGCGGGCGTGTGTGGACGCGGGCATTGACGTAGAATGTCTGCCTGGAGCCACGGCCTTTGTCCCGGCTTTGGTCACCTCCGGATTGCCCTGCGACCGCTTTTACTTCGAGGGGTTTCTGCCGCACAAAAAAGGCCGCCAAAAGCGCCTGACTGCCCTCTTGGAAATGCCGTGCACCGTCGTCCTCTACGAGAGTCCACACCGGGTGGCCAAACTGCTCGAACAGCTCAACGACCTCGGTGCAGGCCAACGCACCGTGGCCCTCAGTCGAGAAATCTCCAAGCTTCACGAAGAAACACTGCGCGGCACGGTCGTTGAATTGAAGGCCCATCTCGCCAGCCATCCGCCGCGCGGCGAATACGTGGTGGTCCTTGAGGCCGCAAATTGAATCCCGTCAGAAAATCACGCGCTGCACTTCGTTGACGCGCTTGACCGGCACAACCGTCAACCCCTTGGGCGACTTGGGCGGCTTGCCATGGCCGGAAATCAGCATGCGCTCCATGCCAAGCCGTGACGCTTCCGCCATGCGCTGCTCCAAACGAGCCACAGGCCGAATCTCCCCGTTCAATCCCACCTCCCCCGCAAAGCATGTGCGGTTGTCGAGGGGCAAGTCCAAGCTCGAACTCAAAATGGCCGCCACGACAGCCAAGTCGTTGGCCGGATCCTGAATTTTCAGGCCCCCAGCGAGGTTCAAAAACACGTCAAACTGCGCCAACTTGAATCCGCAACGCTTTTCCAAGACAGCGAGGAGCATGTTGAGGCGACGCAAATCAAAGCCCGTTCCCGAGCGCTGAGGCGTCCCGTACACGGCGGTGCTGACGAGGGCTTGAATTTCAACGAGCAGGGGCCTTGCGCCTTGCAAAGACACGGCCACGGCCGATCCGCTGCTGGCGTCGCCGCGTTCGCCCAAGAGCACCTCGCTCGGATGGTCCACCGCCGACAAGCCGTCACCGGCCATTTCGTAAATGCCCAGTTCCGCCGTCGTGCCGAACCGGTTTTTGGCCGCACGGAGCATGCGATAGGCATGGTTGCGGTCCCCCTCAAATTGCAACACCACGTCCACCATATGCTCGAGGACCTTGGGGCCGGCCAGCGACCCCTCCTTGGTGATGTGGCCCACCATGAACAGGGGGGTGCCCGTGGACTTCGCCCAAGCTGTGAGGGCGGCCGAGGATTCGCGGATTTGGCCCACCGAGCCCGGAACGCCATCTTGGTCGGGCAAGTCCAAGGTCTGCACCGAATCGACAACCACCAGCGCCGGTTGTTCCGTGCGAAGGGCGTCGAGGACAGCTGGAACCTGGGTCTGCGGAAAAATCAGCACCTCCGGCGCGATGTTGCCGAGGCGGTTGGCCCGCATGCGAACCTGTTCTGCACTCTCTTCCCCGCTCACATACAGCACCTTGGCCCCCTTGTTTCCGACCGCCAAGGCCACTTGCAGCATCAACGTCGACTTGCCGATGCCCGGCTCACCACCGAGCAAGACCACCCCTCCTGGCACGGAGCCGCCTCCGAGCACCCGATTGAGCTCTTTGTCGCCCATGTCCAGGCGAGGCAACTCCGAGACGCTGACGTCCACCAAAGGGCGGACCTGCGGCGTCTGAAGCTGGACGAGGCCTGTCCGGGCCGCTCGTTGCGACACGGGCGCCACCGACTCCTCGGTCAGGGTGTTCCACGCCTTGCAATTGCTGCATTGACCCACCCATTGCGGATGGGCGTGTCCACACTCGGAGCAGACGAAGCGCTTCTTGGTCTTGGCCACGTTCCGGTTATCGCGAACGGAAGATGTTCACCGTGCCGGTGAACTCTTCTCCGTTGGGCAACAAGATGGTGTAGAAGTACACGCCTTCCGCGCTGCCATCGCCGTACCACGGCTGGGCGTTGCGGTAGTTCTCATTCTCGTACACGCGGTTGCCCCAACGGTCAAAGATGCGCACCAACACCCCCTCGGGGTCGTCCTCCCATGGGTCGAGACCCATGATGTGGAAGCCGTTGTTTTGGTCGTTTCCGTCACGCGGCGTAAAGACGTTGGGGGGCAAGATTTCGCATTGCTCCACAATCACGTCGTACTCGTGCTGAAGGCCTTGGGGCAAACAAGGGTTGGAGATTTGGGCCAAAAGCGTCAAATCGTATCCCCAGCAGCTCGGAGGGAACATCTCGCCCACGAGGTCCGCCACATTCTGGAAGGAGAATTCCACCAAGGTGTCGGTGCACTGCACGGTCCAAGAGTAGTTGCTGTACGGCGGGCCATTGAAATCCGCGTTCAGGTCGAAGGTCTCGGGCTGTCCTGGGCACAGGGCACGAACGCCGTCGTAAATCGGAAGTGGGTCCCAGGTGGGGTCGTCTCCGATGAAGATCAACCCACACGCTTCCTGCGGTTCACAACCGTAGGGGTCTTCGACGGTCACACAGATTTGGGTGCCGTTGAGTTCAGACTCTTCGGGGATGACCCATTCGAAGTTGTCCTCCACCGTGGTGGCGGTCCCGTCTGGCCAAGTGATGGTGTAGTCCGCGTAGTTCGCAGCGAACGCCGGGTTCACGCCCAAATTCGCATCCTCTCCAGGCTCAATGCCTCCCCCGTCGCAATCCGTGATGGACCCGCCCAAGAACACATCGATGTCGATTGCCGTCACGATGTCGATGAACGCGCAATCGCTCTCGTCAAAGTTGTTGGGACATCCCTCGTCAGGCACAGTCACGCAGTACGATCCGGTTGCGTCCACGTCCCACTCGTTGTCGTTGACGTCGTCCACCTCGTTGCCGTTGTACGTCCATTCGTAAACCAAACCGCTGTTTTGGTCTCCGGCAATGGGGTCCAGTTCAAGGGTCGCGCCTTCCCCACACAGGTAGTCGTTCTCAAGCACGGGCTCAGGAATCGCCGTGTAGACCACTTGGTCTGCAGCCTCACCGCACCCATTGGTGGCGGTGACCTCATAAATGCCGGTGGCGTATTGGGTGAACGTGTATTCGTTTTCCAAGACGTTGTCGTTGCCCGGGAAAGGCCAGTTGATGACAGCCACACCTGCAGGGTCCGTCACGTCCACCTCCAAGTCCAAGCTCAATTGGTCCACTTCGTCGCACGTCCAGACCAAGCTGTCTCCGTCGAAGGCGATGGACGGAGGAAGATTTACCTCCACTTCAAAGCAGTGATCAATTGCGCACTCTTCGTCTTGAAAACACAGCTCATAGAGCCCGAATTCCTCGGGGTAGAACGTCGTGTTGAACTGCGTGGTGTTGGAGAACGAATAGCCATCGGGTCCGTCGACCGACCACGTTCCAAAGGCCTCTTGCACCTCGCAAAGCGCCGGGCCCAAGTACAGGATATCTCCCGAGACCAGGTCTTCAAAATTCGTGCAATTGTCCGCGTTTTCCCCGTTGCAGTTGTTGACACAATTGAACAGATTCACGGCGAAGTTGGCGTCCAAGGCCGGGTTTCCAGTGCCGAAGAAGGTGACCTGCACGGAATCTCCAAAGACAAGGGCCAACTCCGGGTTCGTGTCTTGGTTGTACGATTCGAAATCGTCGTCACACTCCAAAATGGAAATGTCCTGTGTGCCGTCCTCGTGGGTGACAATCACCTGCAAGAACGCTTCGCCCCAGCCCAAGGTGGACGACGAAATCATTTGGATTTGCATGTTGCCTTCCGCTGGCGACGCATAGCCCCCGGCAAATTCCACCGAATCAAACCCGAGCTCCAGAGACCCATCGCAGATGGGGTCCACGTCGAATTCTGGAATGCTCACAGAGGTGGTTCCCACCAAGAAGGTGCGCTTGCCCTGACAACCCCCTTCATCGGTGACCGTCAATTGGAACGTTCCTGCAGTCACTGCAACCTCGTCTGTGCCTTGGCCGTCCAAGACGGTTCCACCGCCGCCATTCCAGTCTCCGACCCATTCGTATTCCACGAACACCTCACCCTCGTCTGGAACCACTGAAATCACCGCAGAGTCCCCTGGACAAATGGTCACCGAAGTGCCTGACAGGGTGGGCAAGTAGAATGGCGTTTGGAACACCTGGAACGTTTCTTTCACCACACAGCCACTGGCCGTTTCTCCCGTGACCACGAAGGTTCCTCCGAAAGGAATGTCTGCCGTGTTCTCGTCCCAAAAGTTGGCGTTCAAGTTCCACGACCAGTCCACCACAGGTTCCTGTCCACCCACAGAACTCGCCACCACACCCAACTCCGCACCCGCGCAAATCCCGAAATCGTCTCCACCATCGGCCGTGACCACTTCAATGCTTGGCGGCACCACATCAAGCACCTCGATGACAATGTCGAGCAAGGTTTGTGCGCCGTCTTCGTCCACGGCAGTCATTGTCAAGTTGCTGATCCCCGGTTCATTGCCGACAAACACCCCCTCGTACGAGGCCGTGGGCACGCCCGTGACCGTGGTCCCTCCAATGATCTCGTTGCCGCCTACGTCCTCTGTCACTTCAAGGTTGACGATTTGGCCTGGCTCCGGCCCCAAGAATTCCACATCCAGGTTGTATTCCTGACCCAAGCAAATCTGCACGGTGTCGCAACCGAGGTTGGCCGTGGCCACAGGGTTCAAGTTGTTGTTGGTCTCTGCCGTGTTGATGTTGAAGAATTTGAAGTCCAACCAGTTGATGCCATCCCACTCCGACTCGTTGTCTCCGTAAGGGCCGTTGTAGGTGTCGTCAAGCAAGTTGAATCGGCCAAATTGCACGTGTGGGCTGACGTCTGGGTTGGGGTTGGTGTCTGCACCGTCCGCGCCCGTCACGCCGGGATAATCACCGCAACATGCGCCTGAACCTCCGACATCGCCATGCGCCCAGTTCATGTCGAGGTAGCAAACCTGGGCATTCGCACCGTCAGGAAGGATGCCACTGCCAGGGTGGGTGATGATGATTTGGAAACTGTTGGTCAGGTCGCTGTTGTTCTGCCAGTAACCGACGTTGATGTAATTGACGTAGATGGCGTCTGCCGTGCGCTTCCACTTGATTTCGCCGGTGGTGGACATGTCTGTGTCCTGCCAGTAACCCGCAATTTGGTTGTATTCCGCCGCAGGGAAGCCTGTGGGTGTCCAGTCCAACACGTAGGTTCCAAAGGAGATTTGGCCTTTCGTGTTCACAAAAAACTCGTTGTACGAGGCGCCATACAAATCGAAAGACCAAGAATCGTCCAAGCTGATGTCAAGCGGCTCGGAGGCTGCATCCACGTTCCAACTCGCACCGCCCACACCGGTTCCATCGATGTCCCACGCGATCTCATTGGGGCCCAACCCGCCAATTCCAGGAGGGGGCACCATCGTGAAGTACGTTTCGTCGGGTTCAACCCAGCACTGGCAGTCTTCTGAAGATGCGATTTTTTTGACCCGGATCTCCTTGAGTCGGGCGCGCTCGTTCTCGAAGCTGTCGCGGGGCTCGTGCAAGATGGTCAGATGACGTTCCGTGTCGAATCCGTCCCACTTGCTCACCACAGACCATTCTGCACGACTCATCTTCAAAACAGCCTCTTCAAAGGAGCCGTAGCTCGCCATGATTTCCTCGGGCGAACGGCGCTCGTCGTATTGAACCTGTCCAAACGTTGTCAGGGAGCTAAACAGCGTCACCAAAGCGAAGGACGCCAACAGGGGGCGTTGGGAAACGGAGTATCGGATCATGGATTCAGGCAGTAGGTTGTGAACAGAACGCATGCCACGTCATCAAACGTTGCGTACGTCGGGCGCGCTAAGATAACAAAGTCGGGAAGGGCGGTGATTCCCGAAGTACCTTTGCACGTGCAATCGGTGACCTGAGGTACGCATGATTGGACGACATCGACGGAACTTTCAGACATGAAGAACATTCGCAACTTCTGCATCATTGCCCACATTGACCACGGCAAGAGCACTTTGGCCGACCGGCTGCTCCAGACGACGGGCACCATCTCGGACCGCGAGTTGCAAGCCCAAACGCTCGACGACATGGACCTCGAGCGCGAGCGTGGCATCACCATCAAGAGCCACGCCATCCAGATGAAGTACAAGGGGAAAGACGGGGAGGACTATGTGCTCAACCTGATTGACACCCCGGGCCACGTGGACTTCAGCTACGAGGTGTCTCGCTCAATCGCGGCGTGCGAAGGCGCACTGCTCATTGTGGATGCGACCCAGGGCATCGAAGCCCAAACCATCAGCAACCTCTACCTCGCCCTCGAACACGACCTCGAGATCATTCCGGTCCTCAACAAAATGGACCTCGATTCTGCAGACCCCGAAGTCGTGGGCGAACAAATCGTTGACCTCATCGGCTGCGACATGGCCGACATCCTCCCCGCCTCTGGAAAAACCGGCTTGGGGGTCGACGCCATTCTCGAAGCGATTGTCGACCGCGTTCCCACACCCAAAGGAGACGACAACGAGCCGTTGCAGGCCATGATTTTTGACTCTGTCTTCAACAGCTTCCGCGGCATCATTGCCTACTTCCGCGTGTTGAACGGCACCATCAAAAAGGGCGATAAGGTCAAATTCATGGCGACCGGCCGCGAGTACGACGCCGATGAAATCGGCACCCTTGGACTCGACCTCGTTCCCCAAAAGCAACTTGCCGCGGGGGATGTGGGCTACATCATCTCTGGCATCAAGAACGCGAAAGAGGTCAAGGTTGGGGACACCCTGACGTCCAAGGAGCAGCCCTGCTCCGACGCGGTCAAAGGGTTCGAGGATGTCAAGCCCATGGTCTTCGCCGGCATTTACCCTGTCGACACCGAGGACTACGAGGAACTGCGCGCCTCCATGGAAAAGCTCCAGTTGAACGACGCCTCGCTCGTGTTTGAGCCGGAGAGTTCTGCCGCGCTCGGATTTGGCTTCCGCTGCGGATTCCTCGGCATGTTGCACATGGAAATCATCCAAGAACGCCTCGAGCGGGAGTTCAACATGACGGTCATCACCACGGTGCCCAACGTGGGATACAAGGCGTACACCAAGAAAGGCGAGAAACTCGAAATCATGAACCCGAGTGACCTGCCGGACGCCAACCACCTCGACTACGTGGAGGAACCGTTCATCAAAGCGCAAATCATCACCAAAAGCGAATACGTCGGCCCTGTGATGAGCCTGTGCATCGAGAAGCGTGGCATCCTGTCCAACCAGGTTTACCTTACCTCCGACCGCGTCGAGCTGACGTTCAGCATGCCCCTCGGTGAAATCGTCTTTGATTTCTACGACAAGCTGAAGACCATCTCACGCGGGTACGCGTCGTTTGACTATTTCCCCGACGGCTACAAGCAGAGCAACTTGGTCAAGATGGACATCCTGCTCAACGGCGACCAAGTGGACGCCTTGAGTGCGCTCATCCACCGCGACCACGCCCACAACCTGGGCAAGAAGATTTGCATCAAGTTGAAGGAGCTCATCCCTCGGCAGCAGTTCATGATTGCCTTGCAAGCGGCCATTGGCGCGAAGATCATCGCCCGTGAGACCATCTCCGCAGTGCGGAAGGACGTGACGGCCAAGTGCTACGGTGGAGACATCACGCGGAAGCGGAAGCTCCTAGAAAAGCAGAAGAAGGGAAAAAAGCGGATGCGCCAAATCGGAACCGTGGAAGTGCCTCAATCCGCGTTCCTCGCGGTGCTCAAGCTGGACTGACCTCCTTTCGGGGGGCCTCTTCGCCTGCCGCGTTTTTGTTCGCGAGCTGGCCGCATGCCGCATCGATGTCCTTGCCCCGAGAGCGACGCACGTTGACAATCAAATTGCGGTCTTCGAGCAGGGCGACGAAATCGTCCAAACGCTCTGGCGTGGTCTGCTGAAACTCCCCGTCGTCGATGGGGTTGTACTCAATCAAATTGATTTTGCAAGGGATGTGCTTGCAGAACTGCGCCAATTCACGGGCGTCTTCGAGGCCGTCGTTGAAATCCTTGAACACGATGAATTCGAAGGTGGGTCGCGTGCCGGTCTTGTCCACAAAATGACGCAACGCCTCCGCCAAGACCGCCAAATTGTTGGTCTCGTTGATGGCCATGATGTGGTTGCGCTTGGCATCGTTGGCCGCATGAAGGCTGAGTGCCAAGTTGAACTTGACTTCGTCGTCTCCCAGGCGCTTGATGGCCTTGGCAATGCCTGCCGTGGACACCGTGATGCGCTTGGGTGACATGGCGAGTCCCGGCGTCCCTGTGATCCGCTCCACGGACTCGATGACGTTGCGGTAATTCAGCAGCGGTTCACCCATGCCCATGTAGACGATGTTGGACAAGCCTTTGTCGTATTGCTGATGTGCAAGGGTATTGAGCATCTGCACTTGGTCGTACATCTCCCCGGCCGTCAGGTTCTTCAAGAGTTTGAGTCGTCCCGTCGCGCAAAACTTGCAGGCCAGGCTACACCCCACTTGGGAGCTGATGCAGGCCGTGAGTCGCTTGGTGGTGGGAATCAACACCCCCTCGACCACACGGTGGGCGTCGCCGTCGATTTGGAAGGCGCACTTGACAGTGCCGTCTTTGCTGTGCTGCGCTTCCACTTGGTCGATGCGGCGGAGGGTGAACGATTCCTCGAGCTTGGACCTCAAGCCCTTGCCCAACGACGTCATTTCCTCAAACGAACCCGCTGCGTGGGTCCACAGCCATTCCGACACCTGCTTGGTGCGAAAAGGCTTCTCGCCCATCTCCACCAAGGCTTGGGTCAATTCCGCTTGCGAGAGCGATCGGATGTCAGGAAGGCCTTGAGACATGCCTGCAAAGATAGCCCCTGCATGTGCGGCAAGACATTCACGCCGACATGAGCAAGGACAACCGTTGTTTCAGCGCCTCGCGTTTTCTCACCGCCATGGGCACCACCGCACCCGTGTCCAGGACCACGGTGTTGTCGCGGTAATTGCACGCCTCCACCCGATGCAGTTGAACCAAGTGGCTGTTGTGCGGCCTGAAAAACATCTCGTTGTTCAACATCTCTTCCACGCGCTTGAGGTTTTTGCTCATCGTGATTCGACGACCATTGGCAAGATGCAGGGTGGTGTAGCTCCCTTCCGCTTCCACGTGCACGATGTCCTTGTGACGCACAAAGTGACGCTTTCCCGAGGTGAGAATTTCCAGCCTGCGCGTGGCCGGAGACAAGGCGCCCTTCCCGGGCGCCCGATGGTGGTAGAAGTGCAACAAGATGCGTCGTGTGCACGCCTGCAAATCGTCTCGGTTGATGGGCTTCAAGAGGTAATCAAAGGCCTGTTTTCGAAGCGCTTCTACCGCGTACCGATCGTATGCCGTGGTGAACACGAGGTAAAAGTCTCGGTCCGACAACGCCTCCAACAACTCAAGGCCTGAACGATGCGGCATGTGGATGTCCATGAACACCACATCCGGTGCCAGGTCCTGAATCATGCGCTCCGCCTCTTTGGCCCCTGTGGCCGTTTGCATGACCGAAATCGAGGGACAAATCCGCTCGAGCTGTCGGCAAAGAAGGTCCCGGCAGTGGGGCTCGTCGTCCACCACCAAAGCGTGAAGTTGTCGTAGCATATGCGTAAGGTTTCCACCCAAGAAAATGGGTGCATGGCCTTGCCGCCTGTGCCTGTTTGCAAGCGTGGCTCCTCCGTTTATAAACGACGGGGCTTATGTGAAATCATTGCTGGTCGGCCGTCAGAGCATGGCCCGCGCCATCTCGATCACCTCGTACGAGGCCACCGGCAAGTGGCGCTTCTTCTTCTTGGATTTGGCATAGCCGGTGCGCACCACGACCAGGTCGAGGGCGGGGATGCTGATGACCATTTGGCCTCGAAGGCCTTCCATCAAGGAGAACGCCAAACCGTCGTCCGTGCGGCCCAGCCAAATTTGGTACCCGTAGAAATCGGCGTCCACCTCGTCCGTGAGCGCGTTCTGCGGGGTGATCATGCGGGTCACAAAGGCTTTGTCGAGGAGTTGCTCGCCCTTCCACGCGCCGGAATCGAGGAGCATTTGGCCAAACCGTGCATAGTCCCGAGTGGTCGCGTAGTACTGGGCGAAGGCGCGCTCCACCGCACCGTCTTCAGGGTTGCCATCCAACCCCCAAAACGCATCGTGCTCGGCCCCCATTTGCTCCCACAGGCCATTGGCGATGTCCATGCTCAGGTTGCCTTCCCTGACCCCATCCAACATCTCCGCGAGCAACATGGTGTTGCCTCCCTGGTATTCAAACAGCGTGCCCGGCTCGCCCGACACGCGGTAGGGTTCGAGCAAGGCGCGGTTGCCGGGGCGGTAATAGGCCTTGGCTTGGAAGCCAAAGGGGTCCTTGTAGCTCTCGCCAAAAGGAATGTGGCTTCGCATCTGAAGGACTTCTTGCACCGTCAACCCGGCGTCCATGCCTTCCGCAAAACGAGGGATGTACGCGGCCAGCGGGGCCTGTTCGTCCACCAGCCCCTGGCCCACCGCCATGCCCACGGCCATCGCCGCAATGGACTTCACCATCGAAAATGAGTTGGACAGGGACGTGGTGTCGTGTCCACGGAAGTAGGACTCGTGCACCAAACTGTCGTGTTGGATGACCAAGAAGCTCGCCGATTTGTTGGCGTCGTGCCACGCCTGAGCCTCCTCGGAGAGCACCGCCTTGCCCCACAACGGACCCTCGGGCCAGGGTTGCGGGTTGGAGGACGCGGGGATGGTTCGGACGTGTTCGCGGAACTGGAGGTCGTCGATTTGGGCATTTTCCCATCCACGCAGCCAGGTTTCACCGATGCCCCCCCACAGGTAATCGTGGTTGGTCAGGTAAGACAGAGCGACGATGGCCAACAAGGACCCTCCCACAATACGAGCAGCGTTTCTCATGAAATCGATTTCAGGCGCAAGGTCGGCACATTGGCCTCAACGCACTTCACGCCATTCAAAGAGCGCCGCCAGATGCCGCGTCATGTGGCCTTTGACCTCCTCGACGTTCACGGGGGCGCCCGTTTCACGCGCAAGGGACGTGACGCCGCGGTCGGAGATGCCGCAAGGCACGATGAGGTTGAAGAAGTCCAAATCGGTGTTCACGTTCAGCGCCAAACCGTGCATGGTCACCCAACGGCTGCACTTGACCCCAAACGCGCAAATTTTCCGAGCGGCTGACCCCGATTGAGGGTCGATCCACACGCCCGTCAACCCCTCAATGCGGCCGGCCTTCACGCCGTATTCCGCACACGTTCGAATGACTGCCTCTTCGAGAAAGCGAAGGTATTTGTGGATGTCCGTGAAGAATTGATCGAGGTCCAAAATGGGGTATCCCACAAGCTGTCCCGGTCCGTGGTACGTGATGTCGCCTCCACGGTTGATGGGGTAGTACTGCACCCCGAGTTCCTTCAACCGCTCGGGGGGCGCCACGACGTTCGCCGCGGCACCGCTCTTGCCCAAGGTCAGGACATGTGGGTGCTCTACCCACAGCATCTGCGACTCGGGCAACGCCAAATCGCGATCACCCTCCGGTCCGGGCTCTGTGGTGGACAATCCGGCGTTGCGTCGGGCGATTTTGGCCTTCACCATGTCCTGGAAGATCTCCTCTTGAAGATCCCAACACGGCTTGTAATCCTTGCGCCCCAGATCGCGCACCCGAACCCCCTTGATCATGCGTGACCGGAGAGGGTGTTCTTCAAATGGTCAATGAAACGGATGTCCACAGGGTCGACGTCGGCGCGTTCTGCCAACACCAGCGACATCCAATCGCCCACCCAAACCGCATCCAACAGGCGCGCCCACGGCGTGTCGCCATCGGGTTCGACTTCAATGACATCGGCCCCTTGGTCTTGAAAGACTTTGGCTGTGATGTCCATGCGCAACTGGGTGCGTGCGTGGTCGTCGGGCGTCCTGAGGAGCACCGCCACGCAGGCCTCGTCGCCAGACTCCCAACCCACCAATTCGTTGTGATTCATCTCGGGAAACACCTCCACGTTGGCGAGCAGTTTGCTGTTTTCGTTCAGCTGCTGGCGCCACCGAGTGAGCAAGGACCGCATGGGTGTGTCTCCGTAGAGGTAGATCTTCTTCCCTTCCACAGCTTGCGCCAACGCCTCCCCACGCTCTGCGCAAGAAGCTCCATCCAATTGGGCCACCCCTCGCTGAAGGGCTTCCCAAGACGCAGTAGGCAAGACTTCGAAGGCGTGCAACAGCGCACACAAGCCCAAGAACGACCGGCCAAACTGGGAGCGGGGCGGGTTACCTCCGGGCATCTGCACCACGGGCCAACCTCCTTCGTCGGCACGGGCGCCAAGCGAGCCTCCAGACGTCACCGCCGCGAGGGTGCATCCACGGCGCTCTGCCTCGTTCAAGGCCGCCAAAGTCTCCTCGGTGTTTCCAGAATAGCTCGACGCCACCACAAGGCATTCGGCATCCACCCATCCAGGAAGCACCTGGTCCGACACCGCTTGCACAGGCATGGGACTCGTGACGCGCACCATGTCGGCCAGCACCGCACCTCCAATGCCACTGCCTCCCATCCCCAACACCACCACACCACGGAACGGCTTGCGGGCGGAAGGGGAGCGCGTGACGGACACCTTCAGGGCTTCCGCCATTTGGGTGCCCAAGCCCTCAATAAGCTGGCGCATGGAGATGTTTGGCTCTGTCATGACTCAAAGGTCGTTCAGACTCACTTCATTTGGTACGCAAAGCCCAAACGCAACCAACGGCCGGGCTGGGCCACATTGCCGAGGTCCACGTAGTCCAAATCCCAGGCATTGTCCACGCGCAGGTAGGCGCGGAAGGCGTCGTTGGCAAAGTGACGGCTCAACGTCAAAGACACAAGGGTGAACGGATCGTACTCCACCTCCTGTCCGGTTTCGCCACTGACGTAACCTCCCAAGCGGTCTTGGTGGCTCCAGCGCGCATCGAGGAGGAACCCTCCGGTCAACGTGAGTCCGACGGAGGCGTCGATTTTGGTCTTCAAACCGTCCAACACGTAGTTGCTTTCAAACCCCGCACTCGTCTCGCTCGCTTCCATCGTCGTGAAACCCAAACGCGCGTAACGCACCTGCAAGTCGCCGCTCAGCGGTTGGGTTGGCGTCACATTGACGACTGTTTCAAGCCCTGTAAATGTCACCTCGCGCAGGTTGATGGCGAAGGTCGTGTCGCTGCCGTTCGGGCGCGCCCAATCGATCAAGTCGTGGCCCTGACGGTGGTAAAGCGCCTGTTCAAACTGCACGGCGTAGTTCCCATCCTGACCGAGGCGCAAGCGGACCCCGGCTTCCACGTGGTCGGCCCACTCCGATTGCAAATCGCGGCTGCCTTGGGCGCCGCCCACACGGTAGTAGAGGTCCGTGTAAGAAGGGTGACGCACGGAGCGGTTTGCAGACGCAAACAAAATGGACGAACCGTCCCCTGCCATGTCCAACGCAAGCTCTGCACCCGGCACAAAGCGCGACCCAAACATCGAGTTGAGGTTCCAAGCAGCTGTCGCAGACAACGCAAAACGACCCACCTCTGCGCGGTGTCCCACCGCCACATCCGTGTTCAAACGAACGTCGCCGAGTTGATACACCGACTCAGCATCCTCGTCGCCAAGGCTGTCCACGCCAAGCACATTGCTCTTGATGAATTCGCGACGGACGTCGGCCGACACAAAGGTCTCGCCCAGCGACGAGGCATAGCGCGCCACATACCGTCCACCGGTGGTGTGGCTGATGTGGTTGTTGGGGGCGCTGTACCAGCTCGCTGCCGTGTCCACCCCAAACACGAGGAACCCATCGTCTGTCCGAACGTAGTAGTCGTCGTGCTCGCGGTAGAGTTGGAACTCATCGACGTGGGTGCGGTGGTGCAGGGCCGCTTCAATGGCCAGGTTGTCCCACGCCTTGGTGTAGACCGCTTGACCTTGGATGGTTTGGGTTTCCTCGTACTGATACGGGAAGGCGGAGGTGTAGAAGTTGAGGGCGCCAAACGCTTTGCCCGCATAGCCCACGCTCGTCCGCAACGACCCCCAATCGCCTGCCATCCAGCCGGCGTAACGGGCGCGCAGAATGGAGGCATCCGTGTTGGTGCCCGATCCCAAGGTGCCGTTGGTCCCTGTGCGGCTCGCCGAAATGCGGTGCCGCGCCACAGTGCCCGTGGCCGTCTTGAGGTCAGACCCAAAATCGTGGGTCACCTTGGCCCGCATCCACGCGTTGGATCCACTTTCTGCCACAAGCAACGTTCCGTCCTGCGTGGCAGGTCCCGCGGTCAATGCCACAGCACCGGTCATCGCGCCCGTTCCAAGGGCGCTCGATGCGCCTCCGCGAAACACTTCGACCCGGGTCAAATCCTCGGGGTCCACCGGCAAGTCCATCAAATGGTGGCCAGTATGCGGGGCGCTCCAGCGCACGCCGTCCACCCACAAGGCGGTTTGTTCGAAGGTGCCGCCACGCACACTCAGATCGGTTTGAATGCCGATGGGGCCACGTGAACGGACGTCGATGCCAGGCACCGTTTCAAGGACGTCTGCCAAGGAAGGCGCGCCCGTTTGCGCGGCTTCTTCTACGCCAATGACGACCAAGGCCCGTGGGGCCAATTCAGGGGTGACAACAGAGAAGCCGCCCGTGACCGCCGCAGGCTTCAACGCCGTGGTATCGACGGTCATGGCCGACTGCGCGGTTGCATTCGTGGCAAACACGGCGCTCAAAGCGCACGCCACAAGGAGAGAGAGGTTGGTTCGTTTCATGGAAAATCGTTTGTGTTCGCGCGCTTTGTCCGCACTTGAACGCCACAAACCTAGGGTGCCATCGTGCCCCTTTGCCCCCCCCCCCGCCGTACATTTGAACACATGATTCGTAGTGAACAAGAACGTCAGCGCATCGCCTCTGTGGATGCGCTCCGTGCACGAGGCATCGACCCCTATCCCGCCCCGGCCTTTCCTGTGACGCATCACTGTGCGTCCCTCAAGGAACATTTTGAGGAAGGCGTGAAGGTCAAACTCGCAGGCCGCCTCATGTCGCGCCGAATCATGGGCAAGGCCTCCTTCGCGGAATTGCAAGACCACGAAGGCTCTTTGCAGATCTACCTGAACCGTGACGAATTGTGCCCTGGAGAAGACAAGTCCATGTACAACGACGTCTTCAAAAAGCTCCTCGACCGCGGCGACTTCATCGGCATCGAAGGGGAGACCTTCAAAACGCAAGTCGGCGAGCCTTCGGTGAAGGTGACTGCCCTCACGGTGTTGAGCAAGGCCATCCGACCCCTTCCAGCCGTGAAAACCGACGAGGAAGGCAACGTGCATGACGCCTTTACCGACCCCGAGTTGCGCTACCGCCAGCGCTACGTCGATTTGGTGGTGAATCCGGACGTCAAGAACACCTTCATCGCGCGCTCGACGATCATTCGCAAAATCCGCGAGGTGTTCGACGCGAAGGGATGGATGGAAGTGGACACCCCTGTCCTCCAAAGCATCCCGGGCGGTGCGGCGGCGCGTCCGTTCATCACGCACCACAACGCGTTGGACATTCCGCTCTACCTGCGCATTGCCAACGAGCTTTACCTCAAGCGACTCATCGTGGGCGGCTTTGACGGCGTGTACGAGTTCAGCCGCAACTTCCGCAACGAGGGCATGGACCGCACCCACAACCCTGAGTTCACGGTGTTGGAGTTGTACGTCGCTTACAAGGACTACCACTGGATGATGGAGACGACGGAAAACCTCTTCGGCGAGCTCGCCCAAGCGGTGCACGGCGCCAAGGAGGTGCCCCTCGGTGAGCACACCATCAACTTCGCCCCTCCCTATGCCCGTGTGACCATGCGCGACGCCATCCTCGAGCACACCGGCGTGGACATCGACGGCCTTGATGAGGCGGGACTTCGAAAGGCGTGTGAAGACCACGGCATCGACACCGACGACTCCATGGGTCGCGGCAAGCTCATCGACGAACTCTTTGGCGAGAAGTGCGAGCACCACTACATCCAGCCGACGTTCATCATGGATTACCCCACGGACATGTCGCCGCTCACCAAAGCGCACCGCGACAAGCCCGGCTACACCGAGCGGTTTGAGCTCATGATCAACGGCACAGAGGTCGCGAACGCCTACTCGGAATTGAACGATCCCTTGGACCAACGGGCCCGGTTTGAAGACCAGCTCAAACTCGCCGACCGCGGCGACGACGAAGCCATGTTCATCGACCACGACTTCTTGCGGGCATTGGAATATGGCATGCCCCCCACAAGTGGCATTGGCATTGGCATCGACCGTCTGGTCATGATGATGACCAACCAAACGTCCATCCAGGAAGTCCTTTTCTTCCCTCAGATGCGTCCCGAGTCGTTCGAGACTGCGGGCGGAGACGCCGACTTCAGCGCGTTGGGGATTCCCGAGGCATGGGCCGAGCACCTCGTCGCCGCGGGATTCACCACCCCACGAGACGTGCTCGACGCCAAGCCAACCCAGGTTCACCAGCGTTTGAACGGGTTCCGCAAGAAGAACAAATTGGACATTCCGGCACTTAGCCTTGAGGAAGTCAGCGCCTGGTACGAAGGCGCCGAAAATCCCGCCTCATGAGCCAAGCTGTTTCCATCCCGACTGAACAAGATGTCATTGACATCGTCAAGACGATTTTCGACCCTGAAATTCCGGTCGACATTTACGAATTGGGCTTGATCTACGAGATCAACGTCAAGGAAAGCGGGTTCATCCACATCGACATGACCCTCACCTCGCCCAACTGTCCCGTGGCCGAAAGCCTTCCGCAAGATGTGGAGAACAAGGTCGCTTCGTTGGACGGCGCCAAAGGATGCAAGGTCACCATCGTGTTTGAGCCCGCATGGACCCAGGACATGATGAGTGAAGAAGCCAAACTCGAACTCGGATTCCTGTGATGCGTCAACCCGAAAACGACGCGCCCACGCGCGGCATCGCCATCCTGGGCTCCACCGGGTCCATCGGCACGCAAGCCCTGGATGTCGTACGTGACCAACGCGACGCTCTCCATGTCGAGGTTCTCTCAGCCCATCGCAACGCGGAACTGCTCATTGCCCAAGCCAAGGAATTCAAGCCCAACGTGGTCGTCATTGGTGATGACGCGAAGTGGAAGGAAGTCAACGACGCCTTGTTCGACGACGGCATCAAGGTCTACAGTGGCGCGGAAGCGCTCGAGCAAGTTGTCGAAGTCGACGGCATTGACATGGTCCTCACGGCCATGGTCGGCGCCGCAGGCCTCAAGCCCACCCTCCGCGCCATCGACGCCGGAAAGCACATCGCCCTCGCCAACAAAGAGACCCTCGTGGTCGCAGGCGAAATCGTGATGAACGCCGCGCGCAACAAAGGCGTGGACATCCACCCCGTGGATTCTGAACACAGCGCCATTTACCAGTGCATCGCCGGGGAGTTCCACAACGCCATTGAGAAGGTCATTCTGACCGCCTCTGGGGGTCCCTTCCGTGGCCGCACCCTTGACTCGCTTGCGGGCGTAACCAAGGCAGATGCCCTGAAACATCCCAACTGGGACATGGGCGCCAAAATCACCATTGACAGTGCCTCTCTCATGAACAAGGGGCTCGAGGTGATTGAAGCCAAATGGCTCTTTGACGTCAAGCCCGACCAGATCGACGTGGTCGTGCACCCCCAAAGCATCGTCCACAGCTGCGTGCAATTCGGAGACGGAAGCATCAAAGCTCAGCTCGGATTGCCCGACATGAAATTGCCCATCCAGTACGCGTTGACCTACCCACGTCGTCTGAAGAACGATTTCCCGCGCTTCAACTTCAT
>NZGD01000183.1 GCA_002690925.1 Rhodopirellula sp. | reverse complement strand
TGAGGGTATCGGATCCCCCCGTCCTTCCCGAGCTTTCAACTGTGAACTCCCAGCATAAAAGCAACTTTCTCTCCGCCGTTGATAAAAAGTCGTGCACCATCGGTGTGATCGGTTTGGGTTATGTCGGCTTACCACTAATCGATGCCTTCACAACCGCAGGATATCGCTGTATCGGTTTTGATGTCGACCAGAAAAAAGTTGACTCCGTAAATGGTGGTTCAAGCTATATCAAGCACATTGAAAGCGAAAAGATCTCCGAATGGCTTGAACGGAATCTTTTCGAAGCCACCACCGACATGCACCGGTTGAGCGAGCCCGACGCTCTACTGATCTGCGTACCAACCCCTCTTGATGATGCACGTGATCCAGACCTGAAATATGTCATTGGGACGTGCGAGCACATCGCCGCTGCGCTCAGACCCGGGCAGCTTGTTGTGCTTGAGAGTACTACCTATCCAACCACAACCCGTGACGTAATGGTGCCAATTCTCGAACAGGGTGTGAGTAAATTGACGGCCGGACACGACTTCTTCGTTGCCTACAGCCCAGAGCGAGAGGATCCCGGTAACCCTGATTTTTCCGCAGCTGGCATACCGAAAGTTGTGGGCGGCATCAACGCTGCGAGCCTTGAGTGCGCAAGTAGCCTCTACGAAACGGCAGTCGCCGGTGTTGTTCCGGTCAGCAATTGCGAGGTCGCAGAAGCCTCGAAAGTGCTTGAAAACATCTACCGCGCCGTGAACATCGCGTTGGTCAATGAACTGAAAGTCCTTTTCGACTCGATGAACATCGACGTTTGGGAAGTGATCAATGCCGCAAAAACAAAACCATTCGGGTTTCAAGCGTTCTACCCCGGCCCAGGCCTCGGTGGGCACTGCATCCCTATCGATCCGTTTTACCTTTCATGGCTGGCACGCAAACAGGGATTGAATGCCAGATTCATTGAATTGGCAGGCGAAGTAAATCGGGCCATGCCTGAATACGTTGTCACAAGAACTTCCGAGTTCCTGAATGAGTTTTCAAAACCCATTCGAGGAAGCAAGATTTGCCTTGCGGGGGTTGCCTATAAGAAAGACGTCGACGATCCCAGAGAATCACCATCCTTTGAACTGCTGGAACTGCTGCTCGAACGTGGTGCGGAAATGAGCTACAGCGATCCACATGTACCCACCCTACCATCCATGCGGCATTTTGATCTGCCCTCCATGGAGAGTCAAAAACTCACTCCAGATTACCTCCAATCACTCGATGCGGTGCTGATTGCTACAGACCATACCGATTTCGATTACGATGCCATTGTAGAACACGCACCACTAGTGATCGACACACGCAACGCGACCAGCGGCGTCCATGGCAACCGCGAGCACATTCGCAAGACCTGATCGTATTCGATTGCCAGTGTATTTGCTGTCGCTCGTGCTGGTCACACCGCAGAACTCTTCGGCGTCACGATGCCATTATTCGATGAAAACACCGCACTTTCAGTGCTGACCTTAGACCCATTCCATGGCGGCAGCCATCGCCAATTTACGGAATGTCTGGCAAACACAAGCAAGCATCACTGGCATCTGATCACTGGAAAACCGGTGCACTGGAAATGGAGGATGCGATCTGCACCGATCGACTTCGCGCACCGAACACGCGAGTTGATCGCAAAGGTTGGCTATCCCGATATTCTGTTCTGTACCGATATGCTGGATTTGCCAGTCTACCTCGGGTTAGTAGCAGATGAACGAATCCGACGACTGCCATCAGTCGTGTATTTCCATGAGAACCAGTGGACCTACCCCGTCTCTCCCAACAAAAGGGTCGACAACCACTTTGGATACACCAATTTGCTCTCCGCAATCAGCGCTGATGAAGTGTGGTTTAACTCACAATTTCACCTCGATGACTTCATCAAAGGCAGTAGAAATTTCCTGAAACAAATGCCTGACACGCGAGAGTTGCATTCACTAGATGCTTTGCAGGCGAAAGCAAGAATCATTCCGCCAGGCTTCTCACCTCCACCCGACCTCCGGCCCCCAGCAAACACTGCGATAAACCATAACAACACCGAACGGCGAAACCCCAACACCCGAGCGAAGCGAACCACAGCGGATACAGCGAAGCGAACCACAGCAGATACGGCTAAGCGGCCACTTACGGATGCAGCAGAGGAAATCACCGAGCATACTAACAGTACTCAGGTTGCACCTGAAATCACTGTGGGCTGGGTATCCCGGTGGGAATACGACAAATGCCCCGAAAAATTCCTGAACTTTCTGCGTATGTTGACTACCGCTGAACTCAATTTCAACCTGATCTTATTAGGGGCGCGACCACGCTATCCTGTTGCACCACTGAAAGAGATCAATGAAGCGTACGAAACGCAGATCGTGCACAACGGGTACGCGAAAGATCTCAAAGATTACTGGCGTTTACTAGGCCAAATGGATGTCGTGGTATCGACTGCCGACCATGAGTTTTTTGGCATCGCTATATGCGAGGCAATCTGGGCGGGTGCCATCCCAATCGTTCCAGACAAGCTTAGCTATCGGGAACATATCCCTGAGAGTTGTCGATACCAAACCCTCAATGACGCCGTGAGCTTGGTAGCGAAATACACATCAACAGCTGCGCGACATCATCAAAGCAGCCTGTGCAAAAAGCACATTGAACCGATGCAGACTCGTGAAATCATCAAACAGATTGATGCACACTTGGCAGCACTAGCATCTGAATGCTCCGCGTAACCACCGCCACCCGTTGATTCGGGCAAATTTCAACCAGAGCCTTGGGGGCTTAGCCCCGACATGCTCATCGCACCATCTGCCAAATTTCTTAAATGTTTCGCTAGCATCATTTTCCCGCATCTTTGCGTCGATCAAAGATATCTGCGTTGGGGCGTTTCACACTACATTCAAAGCACTTGCGAAATTCAAAGCACTTGCGAACTCACTTTTTATGGAACGAAGGTGTCCCGCCTCGCCACCGCAAACTTTCCCCGATCCGCGAGAATACCAATGGATGGACTCGTCGCAATTCCAATCATCGGTATCCCAATAGCTTTCCAGCCCAAAGCTATGCTCATTAAATTTTTTATCCAAGCGATCAGGTGGGCACGTTCATTGGCGATCAGAGCGCTGACTTGCTGCACCGTTACTCGAAACCTTCCACCAACGACCTGTACAACAACACGTGTTTTGCCAAGCAGTGACGGCACTTAGGCCAGCAGTTACACGGTCCCCCTCGATGTTTAACACCTCGGCCGCAGAAGCTGAACGCGTTCATCAATCGTAAGTTCGATACCGCATCGCCGCTATGCAGATGAAGGAGTTCAGTACGCAGTGAATCAGGTCGCATGGCTGTTCCATATCAACTCCAGCGAAATCAACTCCAGCGAAATACACTCCAGCGACTTCTGCAGTCGCGTTTGGCGTGTATTCTCCTCACTCGCTGACGCTCAGCATGAAAACCGCCCATACCCGGCAACGCCTGACCACTTATGTGACAGGTCCTATTACCGAACCGCCCTCGGAAGCCAATTCAATGCTGTCGATGATCACTGCCAAGCAGTCATCATTAATGATTCACCTTTCCAATGCGTTTGTTAATGAGCAGGCTCCACGTCATACGTTATCACTTGTTTTTAAAGGGTGCGGTGCATCGTTAATGCGTCCGACGGATGCGATCAAACTCACTTACATCAAGATACGATCCATAGCTACCTATCGCTCTACTTTGCGGCAATGACTACACATTGCCGCTGGCAAGACGATCGAGTCAAAAAACGCGAGCATTTTTCACAAGGGTTACCTCATTGCCCTCAAGATTGAACTGCAGATCGTCAGTGAGCCGTTTCATCAAAAGCAAACCGTGGCCAGCATCTTTCCTCAGACGCGCGAGAGTTGCCGTATCAAAGAAGTTCTGAACGTCAAAGCCATCACCGCCATCTCGTATGGTCACTTTCAATCCCGTTCGATCAGCAACCACCCGGACCTGGCTACGCCGCTCTTGATAGGGTGTCTCGGACTTGCGTTTTTCGATCAAGTCTGTGGTCGCGTGCCCAAATACGATCTGGTGATGACTCGGGGTCACCGACGGCCCCAACCCGAGATTGCCTCGATAGATGGCGTTGACCACCGCATGTTCCAGCGCAAATCCAAAACGCGTGCGTTCGGCGCCGGGAAGTAAACGCATGCCCTCTGCTACCTGCAATACCAAGGTCACCAGAGGCGAAATCAACCGCGGTTCATTGGGCAACTCAAAATCAAAGGAGCTGGCGTTCAGCCTCGCCAGCAGCGGTCCGTAGGGATCATTTCCAAACGTAACGCGACACACCGTCTCCACGGTCTCAGCCAGAAGCACCTGCAGTTGTTCATCGGAGACACATGAAACAGCTCCCGCCCTCAGTGCCTCATCTGCAAGCTGCTCAGCACCTGCCGGAGCAATGAAGATGACAAGCACGTCCGGGAAATGAGCGAGCACACCACGCACGAACTCGGCACCGCTCATCTCTTTCAGACTAAGATCCGCAATGACTAAATCAATTTCGCCTTGTCGAAGCGTCTGTATCGCATCTCTGCCGTTACTTGCATGCGTGACCCGATGCCCCTTTCGCTCGAGCAAAATTCGGATCTCAACAGCACGCGTTGGGCTAGACTGCACAAGCAGTATTTCTGCCATCTGCTCGATGCCCCAGATTACTGATGGTCAATACGGCCGATCACACATTCCCTCATAGCTTAGCAGTTCCGCGCAGCACAGTGGGATTTGCCTGGCTTGCCAGTCCACACAGGTGTTTTCACCCCCAGCTAAATGCCGTTGCAGCCGGCTTTGCACGTCGCGGAGGGCTTAGCTGTTTGCAAACTGCTAAGCATAGCCCCGTAGCGGCCTGCTTCCCATCATTGGAACGCCACCGCGGCAGCTGCTGGAATCACGTCAACTGCCAAGGCTTAGTCTCACGCTCAGCCTCGAAAAATCGCACCTAAGTTAAGCCTCAGCGCATCTCAGCCAGCATTCGGCCCCACACGCGGCAGAGAAAAACTCGATTCAGTGACGACGGCCGTTCACTGCCCCACCGGAGATCAAATCCCGGGTGTAAAGTCATCCTCGGATGACAGAGCCAAAGCAAATTCAGCAAGTAACTGCGCAACATTGTTGACGTCACTTAATGAAACAACCTCTACCGCAGAGTGCATGTACCGATTCGGGATGGCAACTAGGCCAGTTGCGACCCCTGAACCGTGCACCTGCAACACGTTGGCATCGTTGGGCGTCGCCCTCCCGATTGCTGCTAATTGAAATGGGATTGAGTATTGTTCGCACAACTCAATCAGTCGCTGTGATACTTTGGGGTTAATATTTGGACCACGGAAGATCACCGGCCCATCACCGAGTGAAATGTGTCCTTGCTTCTGTTTGTCAATGGTAGGGCAGTCAGACGCATGGGTGACATCCACGGCGATCGCAACCTCAGGTCGAATGCTTCCCGCAGCCGTCATTGCACCACGCAGCCCAATCTCTTCTTGCACGGTGGACACCGAATGAAGATGGCATCTTAATTTCTGTGGCACCGCGTGTGCACGCCTGAAAGCCTCCATGACAGCCCACATCCCCGTCTTGTTATCCATTCCTGGGCCAGAAACCAATTCCCCCATCAAGGGCTGATAACGCAAGGCGAGCGTAATGGGATCTCCAATCATCACCTTTTCCGATGCTTCCTTCCCATCTGCCGCCCCGATATCCAGCCAGAGGTCACTGAGGTCGACTACTTTTTTCCGTTCTTCGGGTGTTAGCAAGTGAATGGGTTTACGACTGATCACCGCGGGAACGGGTCCCTGCTGGGTCCAAATGGTCATAGGCTGCCCGATCAGTTGCTGAGGATCCCACCCCCCGATCGTCTGAGCGAATACAAAACCTGCATCATTGATGTAGGAAACCAGCATCCCAATCTGATCACAGTGGCCTGCGTACATGAGACGCGGTCCATCAGTTTCGCAGTTGGAAGCTATCAGATTCCCATGCACATCGATCCGCACGCCATCTGCGCAGGGCGAGATGTAATCTCGTACCAGGGCTTGAATGGGTTCTTCGAAGCCTGATGGACTCGGAGTTTCAATTGCCGCTTGAAAAAATTTGGCTGCTGATTCGTCCATCTTGTCTTGTTTCATGAGAACATAGGTTGAGTAGATCCTCGTTGAGTGTAAGCATATGACGATCACCTTTGGAACGGCATTCCAGCTCTTTCACGTGGGTGCGGCCTTCATTAAAGGCATGACAGCCGCTTTGAAGACGCAGGACACAGCCCAGCTGTTTGGTCTCAAACGTGCCCGGCCGACCGCAAAACGTTAATCAGCCAAGATACGAAACGTTACGAACGGTTCCCACATTTCCGAGCCTCGACTTTCCTGCTCTCGCCAAACACCTTGCCGATTTGTCTAGGTTGAATCAGTAAAATGTGCCAACGCTTATCACTGGATATGGCCGGCGGCGTTTTAAACAGGCACAAAGGCAATCGGCTGAATCCAATCACCGCGCGAATGAGCGATCTCGTCTGGCGAAAGAACGACTCCGTAAGGAACGTCCGGCCGCATCCACCCCACAACACTCGGCCCGTTCCCTGAAACTTGAGCACAATGCGCCGATGAACGTAAGTTTTAAGTCCAAAAAAGCGGTTCGTGACACCTGCAACGCTTACCAAACTCCTCCCAAAAACAAGCAATACAAAAGAAACGAAAAAAACTTTTCGTAGAAGCCGCTCTCTCTACCTCAGCATCAAATTACGTCCGATCGCCCTGTTTCTTGGGGATTCACGCACTTTTAGCACAGGCTCCTGCATTTCTGAAACGCGAACTTATGCCCAATACACCGACAAAACGGTTGATAGTGCTTGTTCCCGATCAAACGCACTAAAGAGTTAGCACGGTTTTACTCGAAACTAACTCTCGGACAGCGAACACTTTCCAAAGGCTGAGTTCAGCTTCTCGCGACCTTCGCGAGTATTTGAGCTCACTCCTCAGGTCAAGGTTCGCGATCCAACCCAGGGGGGATTCTGGGAAATGCAACAGGCTGCTGCCAAGTCGCATGACGCGACGAGGCAGCGACCACGAGCAACTCGGCGGCCATAGCCGAACGTTCCTGCATTGAACGAACTTGCGTGAAAACGTGGGTTCCAAGTTCACGTGTAAGGAGCGTTGGGCGTTGATCGCCGCAGGTTCGCAGCTTCTACCCCTGCCACAGAAATGTGGGCGGTCACATCAGGTGGCCATTTAATGAAGTTTTGACAACCAAAACCGCGAGGATCCCGCAGGGCGAGCGTCGCAAGATGCAAACCGGGTGGCCCAGACCCAACGTTGATAATGAAATCATCAGTCTGTTTACCGTGACCCACCATGGCATTCAGAAGTGACCGCTCAGGACCGGTCGCTTGACTTCATCACCTACGAAGACGGGCTGCGAGAGCAATGGTTACCGACGCACCATTGTTCGAGGGAATAAAACGAGGCGTTATGGAGAACCTAGTATGAAGGT